>CASFJO010000013.1 GCA_949295035.1 uncultured Gemmiger sp. | reverse complement strand
CGGAAAAGCAGGGAGCCGTCCGGCTGTACGGTAAAGCTGTCGGCGCCGTATTCTTCCACCAGCCGCCAACGGCAGGCCGGGGCAAAGCGGACGCACACCTGGTATTGGGCGGGAAAGATGCGCTCCGGGGCCAGGTCCGGCAAAGGGGCGGGGCGCGGCGAAAAAGGATCTCCACTGGAAAGGGCGGTCATGCGGTTGAGCTTGAACAAACGGAAGTCCTGCCGGGTTTGACACCAGCCCCACAGATACCAGGTGGACCAATGAAAGACCAGGTAATAAGGCTCCACGCTGCGCACCGAGGTGCTCTTGGGCGCGTCGTAAGTGAACTGTACAAGGTGGTGCTGTTCAATCGCACGCTGGATGGCTTCGATTTTCGGGGCAAGGCTGCTTTTGTACCATGAGGACAGATCAATGAGCAGGTGGGTGCCGCCGGATAGCAGCGTACGGTTCCCGGCGGATAGCTTTTCCATGAGCTGGGCATAGCGCCGGGTGCCGCTGACGCTGTCCAGACTGCGCAGCCCTGCCAGAATGGCCTGCATCTCCGGGGCGGTGAGCACCGTTCGGTCTACCCGGTATCCCTCCATGATGGAGATCCCGCCGCCGGCGCCCTGTGCGGTGGTGACGGGGATACCTGCCCGGCACAGGGCTTCGATGTCCCGCTGGATGGTGCGGCGGGACACTTCGAACTGCTCCGCCAGTTCCGGCGCGGTGATCCGCTCCTGCTGGAGAAGGATGGACAATATGCCGATCAGCCGGTCCATTTTCATGGCACCACCGCCCTTCTGTCATTGTCTGTATTATACCATAGAAAGCGGACACCTGTCTGTCATGTTTGGCTTTGCGCGGCCGGCTTTTTTGTTGCAGGGCAGGGGACCCGGACGAAAAACAAGGGCCGCATGTTGGAAAGAAGCGGGAAAAAGCAGGCAGGCAACGGATTTTCTGTAAACTGCCAGTCAAAATCACGTAAAATTTCGTTGTAAAATGTCGGCGTTTCTGTTATGATAGTGACCGTGAGGCCGGACCCCACCGACGCAGCGCCGTGCGCTGCACCCACCTTTACAATCAAAGAATAGGAAAAAGAGAAAAGAGAAGAATACAAGGGAGACTCGTACATGGATGTAACGCTGTCGCATTTTCTCCAGCAGATGGCCTCCAACCCCATTTTGTTGATGACCGTGGCGCTCACGCTGGGCGTCATCTTCGTCAACGGATGGACCGACGCCCCCAACGCCATCGCTACCTGCATCAGCACCCGCTGCATGCGGGTCCGTCCGGCCATCCTGCTCAGCGCCGGGTTCAACTTTCTCGGTGTGCTGGTCATGACCCGCATCAACTCCTCCGTCGCTTCCACCATCTCCAACATGGTGGACTTCGGCGGCAACACCAACGAAGCCCTCATCGCGCTGTGCGCGGCGCTGTTTTCCATCGTGGTATACAGCGTCACGGCTTCCTGGTTCGGCATCCCCACCAGCGAGAGCCACAGCCTGATCGCCGGCCTGACCGGCGCGGCCATCGCCATCAACAACGGTCTGGGCGGCGTCAACGGGGCCGAGTGGGTCAAGGTCCTCTACGGTCTTGTCATGAGCCTGCTGCTGGGCTTCGGCTCCGGCTGGCTCATCTGCAAGCTGCTGACCTGGGTGTGCGCCGGGCTGGACCGCCGCAAGGCAAACGGCTTCTTCCGCTACGCGCAGATCTTCGGCGCGGCGGCCATGAGCTTTATGCACGGCGCGCAGGATGGCCAGAAATTCATCGGCGTACTGTTCCTGGGCGTGGCCTTCTGCAACGGGCAGTCCAGCGTCAGCGGGGTGGTCATCCCGGTCTGGCTGATGCTGTTGTGCAGTACTGTCATGGGTCTGGGCACCAGCGTCGGCGGCGAGAAGATCATCAAGTCCGTGGGGATGGACATGGTCCAGCTGGAAAAATACCAGGGTTTTGCAGCGGACCTCTCGGCGGCGTTCTGCCTGCTGCTGTCCAGCCTGTTTGGCATCCCGGTATCCACCACGCATACCAAGACCAGCGCCATCATGGGCGTGGGGGCTGTCAAGCGGCTTTCCGCCATCAACTACGGCGTCGTCAAGGATATGATGCTCACCTGGGTGTTCACGTTCCCCGGTTGTGGCCTGATCAGCTTCGCCATGGCCAAGCTGTTCATGTTCCTCATCTGAGTATGGCGGCGGGGAAATGCCCCGCAGCAGGGTACCGTTCCGTTACCGCAACACAAAAAGCAAGGAGAAACAATCATGGCGAAAGTTCAGGATTCCTACTATTTTGATACCTTCTCGGCCTGCGCCGAAGATGCCTGCCGTGCCGCCCATCTGCTGGAAGCGATGATGCAGAATTTCCAGCCCGCCAACATCCGGCAGGAACTGGACGAGATCCACAAGATCGAGCACAGCGCCGACGAAAAAAAGCATGAACTGCAGAGCGTGCTGGTCAAAGCGTTCATCACCCCCATCGAGCGGGAGGATATCGCCACGCTGTCCGGCAACATCGACGATGTGATCGACAAGATCGAGGATGTGCTCCAGCGTATCTATTGCAACAACATCCAGAGCATCCGCCCCGACGCGCTGGAAATGGCCCAGAAAGTCATCCAGTGCTGTGAGGAAGTCAAACTGCTGGTGAAGGAACTGGCGGACTTCAAGCACTCCAAGACGCTGCATGACCATGTGGTACGCATCAACGATCTGGAGGAGCAGGGCGACCGGCTGTTCCTGGCCAGTATGCGCAAGCTGCACAAGAACTGCACCGACCCCATCGAAGTCATCGCCTGGCGCGAGGTGTACCACTACCTGGAAAGCTGCATGGACGCCTGCGAACATGTGGCCGACACAGTGGAGCGCGTCGTAATGAACAACACCTGAGCACACAGCGACCGGGACCGCAGCCCGCCGTAAGGCGGCAGCGGTCCCGGTTTTTGTCTGCGCAGTTATTGCACGGTGAGGGTTTCCACGATGGGCAACGCCCGCAGCCGTCTGACAGGGCCGCGCACCGAGAGAGCGGTGGTCAGCAGGATGACCCCGGCGATGAGCGCCAGTTCCGGCCAGGGGACCGACCAGGGAACGCCAAAGGTACGCGTGACCAGGCTGGAATACAAAAACCAGTGCAGCGCCAGCCCCAGCGCGCAGCCCAGCAGCACACCCCCGGCGGCGTAGGCGACCGCTTCGGCCGCCACCATGCGGGTCAGCTGGCGGCCGCTCATGCCGATGGCGCGCAGCGCGCCGCACTGGCGGGTGCGGGCGGCTACCCCCAGGCGGACAGTATTCATGATATGGAACATCGTGATCGCCACGATCACCGAGAGGAGCCCGTAAACCAGCACCGAGAAGGCATAATACAGCCCCGCTGTTTGTCAATCCCTCTATATTTTATCATGTTGCACTTGTATCTAGATGGTGAGAAGTAAGAAAACTCTCGGCAAGGAGGCTCCCGTTCCCCCGAAGCCGGAGGCAGCGTCCAAGGAGGCCAAAACTCCCGTGCAGGAGCAGCCCGCCGCTCCCCGTGACGCTACCCGCTCTGCCGAGCCGGAGCAGATCGTCTATATCAATCTGTCCGAACTGCATCCGTTCAAAAACCATCCTTTCGGTGTCCGTGACGATTCGGAAATGAAAGGGCTGGTGGAGTCGGTCAAGGCCAGCGGCGTCAATCAGCCCGCCCTTGTCCGTCCCCGTGAGGATGGCGGCTATCGTGATTGGAACGTTGCTCATTATTATTGGTGGAATAATGATTTGGTTTCACATTCCATATTCCCCTGTAAAAAGCGATTTCAGTGCTGATATTACTGCCTTGAAAGACAGCAATCCGCTTCCCGAAGAAGGTAGTTTATTTGAGCGTGAAGATTTTTCTCATTTGCCAGTGGTGATCCAGCGAGATATCGAAAACTGCGGATATATTGGGACGCCGCAAATGAGCTACATGAAGATGGAATATCACAATGTTGATTTCATGCAAGGCAAAAATGGCCCTGCGCTGAAAATCGACTATACCCAATACAATTTCGTTGCTGCACCGTGTCGTATGGCATTGATTGACAGCAGTATGTTTGGCGTACCTTTCGAGGGATACGATTATTACCAAAATGGTACGGGCGGGATGAGGGGTGTTATTGCCAAAGGTATCACCCTGTTTGACCAAACTGGTGCAGATATGGACAAAGCGTGTTTGGCAACATATCTTGCAGAAAGCCTGTTTGCCCTTGCTATACTTTTGCAGGACTACATCACGTTTGAAGAGATCAGCGATTATGAGGTCAAGGCCACGATCACATATGCCGGTCAGACAGCAAGTGGTGTTTTCACATTCAATGAACACTACGAGATGATTTCGTTTGTGACGAATGACAGGGCGGTGACAAACGGAGATGGCTCGATGGAATATATTCCGTGGTCTGCCGTATGTAGCGAATATCAAATTTCGGAAAATGGTATCAAATACCCTACCCAGTTCCGGGCAATTTGGAATTACCCCGATGGAGATTTCATCTACTTTGACGGTAAAATTAGTAGTGTGTCATACATAGATATGTAATTTAGAAGGGGGGTGGCCTATCTGAAGAAAAACATAATGATAATCAATGCGGATCATGAGGCTGCCCAGATTGTGAAAGAGAACCTTGCTTGCTCCAGCACCAATATTCTTTGCGTGTCCTCCATGCACGAGGCACTAGCCGCTCCCAAGTCCTGCCGCACTTGCAGATCATTACGCCGAAGCTATTCGATGCTGCCCAGCACATCCGTACATCCCGTGCCAACTCTGCCGAACAGGAACGCCGTGTTCCTCTAAACACCCGGGGCCAGTCCCTACTGGCTGGGAATGTGTTTTGTGGGCATTGCGGCTCCCGACTCTCGCTGACCACCAACGGCAAGGCTTATCCTTGCAAGGACGATCCCAACCGCATTGTGAAGCGAGTCCGCTATGTTTGCTACGGTAAAACCCGCAAGCAGACAGAATGTGACGGGCAGACCGGCTACACCGCCCATACTCTTGACGGCATCATTGATAAGCTGGTGCGCCAGATCTTTGAACGTATGAAGGCTGTTCCCAAAAGCGAGATCGTCAGTATCCGCTACAAGGAAAAGATGGACGAGCGGCGGGCGCTGCTTCGCAGCATCCGGGCCGACTACACAAAGGCGGCGGGTGAGCTTGAAATGCTCCGGGCAGAGGTTATCAAGTCTCTGCGTGGGGAAAGCGCCTTTTCTCAATCGCTGCTTGGCTCGTTGATTGCTGACGCTGAGACAAAATGTCTCGAAGTTCAGCAGCAGCTTGAGGCGGCGCAAGCTGCCTATGACGAGGGACAGGCAGTCCTGGCATCCTTGAACGCTCAGTATGACGATATTATTTCGTGGGCTGATATGTACGATACCACAAGTATCGAAGCTAAGAAGATGATCGTCAACTGCCTTATCAAGCGGGTGGATGTCTACCGGGACTACAAGCTGCACATCGACTTCAACATCGACTTTGAGCAGTTTAACATGGGCCTTGACATCGTTTGGATTGCGGCATAAAAAATACTCATTTTCGGGTGAAAATGAGTAAAAAATAAAACTACGGATGCCCTTTGGTGGAGATAAGCGGGATCGAACCGCTGACCTCTTGAATGCCATTCAAGCGCTCTCCCAGCTGAGCTATACCCCCGTATGAGGGCATCCGTAGTCTATTATTTAGTTAATGAGGGGTGCGTAACCGCTTCAACCGGGCTCCCAGCTGAGCTATACCCCCACATGATCGCTTTGCAGCAGCTTCTCGCTGACTGCTTGATTATTATAGCAGGCATATAGGGGTTTGTCAACACTTTTTGCGCAAATTTGCAAAGAAGAAGGGAAAGGCCCCTGTCGGGCGTTCCTGTTGCCTATCGGGCGGGGAAGAAACGATTGCAACAGCGGCAAGGGCGGCCTTTCCGGAGAGTTTTCGCCTGAAAAGCCGGCGCCGATGCGCGGATGACCGTTCAGGGCTCCAGCTGTACCTTCACCACCAGTTTGCGCACAGGAGCGGGATGGTCATCCGGGGCTATGCCCACCTTGTGGGCGTCTTCCGGGTAGGTAACCAGAAACATTCCCGGTTTCAGGATACAGCGGGCCATGGCCGGGCCGGAATAAAAACCGATATCCGCAGCCGGATCATACGGCACCTCGACCGTTAACGCTTCGGGCAATTGCAGCTCTACCGCTTCCGCGCCTTCCCGGACAAAATGGATGTCGGCATAGCGGCGGTGCGCTTCAAAGCGGCAGTCGCAGGCCGGGCGGCTGGTAAAAGAAACCGGGTTGGCAAACAGCCGTGTACCATCCAATTCCAGGCGATGGTCGGGGATATCTTCTTCAGACAGTTCAGACAGCCAGGCAAGCGCCTCGCCTACGCCGGGGAGAGCCTGATAAAGGGCGGCATGGCGGATATGATCAAAAATCACGAACAGACCTCCTTGGAAAGTTCACAGCAATTTGTTGGCGATCGCGTTTACCGCCCGTTCCCGGTTGCGCATAGATTCATCCAGGTCCTGACGGCAATATTCGTTGAACAGTACATCCACTAAAAACAACATGGCCATCTTGGCGGCAATGGAGCCGGATTGCAGCGGACCTTCATCCGCGCCGCACAGCACGACCACGTCCGCCAGGGCTGCGGCCGGGGATTTGGTAAACCGGGTCAGCAGCACCAGCTTTGCGCCGGCGCTGCGAGCCTGGCGCATGGTATCCTGCATGTCTTTGGTGGCACCCGAATAGGAAAAACAAAGCACCAGGTCTTCCGGCCCCATGAGGGAAGCGGTCATGGCCTGCATGTGCGAATCGCCGATCACCGAAAATTTGCCGCTCACGGTGGCAAATCGGGCCCAGCACTCCATGGCCATCACCATGCTGCCGCCCTGCCCGAAACAATAGATCCTGTGCGCGTTCCGCATGGCCTGTACAGCTTGCCGCACAGCGTTTTCGTCCAGCAGTTCCAGTGTCTGTGCAATGGAGCGCACATCGGTAGCATAGAGCTTTTTGCACATTTCCTGGATGCTGTCGCCGGGTTGGACCTCTCCATAGAGTTCAAAGTCCTGCGCGGAACTGCTTACAGCCCGGTTCACGGATTTGGCAAGCCCCAGTTTGAAATCGTTATATCCCTCAAATCCCAGCGTCCGGCAAAAGCGAAAGATGGTCGCTTCCGCCACTCCGCAGTCCTCCGCCAATGCAGTGATCGGCAAATATTGTACCTTCTCCCGATTGGCAAACACATAATCTGCCACCCGGCGTCCCGCTTTGGTCAAATCGTTGTAGCGCAAGGTCAGCTGCTGCAGTACATCTTCCCGTATCAAAATACTCACCCCCCGCTGTTGTGAAAAAAGTTTTCTTCTTTTATTGTAGCCATACATAACCTAAAAATCAAACGTTTGAAAAAATAAACCTTTACCTGATATGAGGAGCGCTTGTACATACTGGCACGGAACCTCCGCGAATCTTTAGTAAATCTGCAAAAACAAACGCGGAAACCAAAGAAAATGAAAAAAATTTTCGTTACAGTCCACAAAAAAGAGAAAGTTTTTTCATATATAATCCAAATTGAAAAATATTTTCTTCAATGCTACAATGAAACTGCAAACGAGGGACGGTCGTGATAAGCCGATTCCCGCTACAGAACACAGACAGATAAAGAGGAGGACCTGACATGAAAAAATTCCTTGCAGTATTCCTTGTGCTTGCCATGGCGTTGAGCCTGGCCGCCTGCGGCGGGAACGGCACAAGCAGCTCGCAGCCGGCTGGCAGCGTTGCCGGCGGAGAGACCGGTGGCGAAACCACTGGCAGCAAAACGGCGATCACCCTTTGGACCTATCCCATCGGTAACTGGCAGAAGGCCGAGACGGTGGATCAGTTCATCGCGGCCTTCAATGCGGAATATCCGGATATCGAGGTCACGGTGGAATATCTGGACTATACCAACGGCGATGACAAGGTGACCACCGCCATTGAAGCCAAAAATACGCCCGACATCATTTTTGAAGGGCCGGAGCGTCTGGTCTCCAACTGGGGCGCTAAAGGCCTGATGGTCGATCTGGCCGATTTGTGGGATGAAGAAGCGCTGGCGGATATCAGCGCGGTGAGCGAAGCCGTGGTCAGCGCCTGCAAGGGAAGCGACGGGGTGTATTATGAATATCCCCTGTGCATGACCGCCCACTGCATGGCGATCAACTATGAACTGTTTGAGGCGGCCGGTGCGCTGCAGTACATCGATCAGGATACCCGCAGCTGGACCACCGACAATTTCGTCAAGGCGCTGCAGGCTCTGAAAGACTACGGGCAGGGGATCAATACCATCGTATACTGCGGCGGCCAGGGCGGCGACCAGGGCACCCGCGCGCTGGTCAATAACCTGTACAGCGGCACCTATACCAATGCCGACCACACTGCGTATACCGCCAACAGCGCCGAGAACATCAAAGCGCTGGAACTGCTGGCCGATCTGAACACCCAGGGCCTGGTCACCTTCGATCCCGGCATCCAGGCCACCGAAGAACTGCAGCTGTTTGCCAACGGCACCGCGGCCATGACTCTGGCCTGGAACGCGTCCAATGAGGCGTCCTACGCTGAGCAGGTGGCCTTTACCCCCTATGCCATGAACTTCCCCTCTGACGACGGTGTGGCGGAACTGTGCGGCGGTATCTGGGGCTTTGGTATCTTTGATAACGGGGATGAAGCCCGCATTCAGGCGGCCAAGACCTTTATCGAGTTTATTGCCGACAATGCCGAGCAGGGTCCCGCCAGCGTGGCGGCCACCGGTTTCTTCCCGGTCCGGGCTTCCTTCGGCAACGTATACGAAGGCACTGAGGACGCCGACCGCATGGCCACGTTTGCCAGTTTCCTGCCCAACATGGGCGATTACTACAACGTCATCGGCGGCTGGACCCAGCAGCGCACCAACTGGTGGAACATGCTGCAGGAGATCGGCAACGGCGCCGATGTGACCACAGCGGCCAACGCGTTTGTAGAGGCTTCCAACGCTGAAATTGCGTAACAGAAACGAATAAGCGGCCGGCGCGCACCTGTTTCCCGCTTGCATCTGGGGGCGGGTGCGCGCCGTGCTTTTCCGTGATTTTACGGCCGGGCTGTGGTCCCGGTCCTGGCGATGAGAGAGGAGAGTAAGTTGTGGCAAGCAAACGCAACAACGGACCGGGCGGCGCCAGCCATGCGCTGATGGTGAAGGAGACGATCTCTGCCTATCTGTTCCTGCTGCCGTTTCTGATTTTCTTTGTGGGCTTTGTGCTGATCCCCATGGTCATGTGCCTGCGCACCAGTTTTTTTGATTCCACCATGGGCCGAGCCGATATCTTTATAGGATTGCAGAACTATGTGACCATGTGGAACGACGCGATCTTCCGCAAGGCGCTGCTCAATACGGTGATCATTGTGGTGGTGGCGGTGCCCACCGTCACGGCTTTTTCCCTGTGGGTCGCTTCGGTTATCTACCAGATGGGCGGGCGGCTGCGGTCTTTTTATCGCTGCATCTTCTATCTGCCTGTGGTCACCGGAACCGTAGCGGTCACGGTGGTCTGGAAGTGGATGTTCAACTATTATTATGGCCTGGTAAACTACCTGGGAAAAACCGTAGGCGTTATCGACAATAACGTCAACTGGTTGGGCAATGAAAAAACCGCCCTTTGGTGCATTATCCTGATCCTGTTCACCACGTCCATCGGCCAGCCCATCGTGCTTTATGTGTCGGCTCTGGGCAATGTGGACCCCAGCCTGATCGAGGCCGCCGAAGTGGACGGCGCCACCAACCTTCAGACCTTCTGGCGAATCAAGTGGCCCCAGGTCATGCCCACGACCCTGTACATCCTGGTGATCACCACCATCAACAGCTTCCAGTGCTTCGCGCTGATCCAGCTGCTGACCAGCGGCGGCCCGAACCATTCCACCGATACCATTATGTATTACATCTATTATAAGGCGTTCAAACTCTTCGAGTATGGCTACGGCAACGCCATGGGCGTATTTCTGGCCGTGGTGATCGCCTTGTTCTCCGCCGTTCAGTTCCTGGTGGCGGGCAAGAGCAACGAGTAAGGAGGCGCGGGAATGAATTCTTCCGTACAGAAACGTACCCCCTATCGGGTAGCCTCGGCGGTCATCATGGCGCTGCTGGCTGTATTCTTTGTATTTCCGCTGTACTGGATCTTTACCGGTTCGGTCAAAACGGCGGCCGCCATCAATGCCCCGGCGCCGCAATGGTTCCCGCTGGAGCCCACTTTGGCCAACTATAACAAGCTGTTCAGCAACCCGGCGTTGCTGTGGCTGTTCAATACGATCTTTATCGCGGTGGTGGCTATGGGCATCACCTGCCTGACATCGGCCATGGCCGGATATGTTCTGGCCAAAAAGCGGTTTTATGGCCGTGCGCTGCTGTTTACCCTGATCGTTTGCGCCATGGCCCTTCCCAAACAGGTCATCCTGATCCCCTTGCTCCGGGAGATGTCCGCTCTCAAACTGCATGATACCCTTTGGGCCGTGATCCTGCCCACGGTGGGGTGGCCCTTTGGCGTGTTTCTGATGAAGCAGTTCAGCGAAGGCATCCCCACCGAGATGCTGGAAGCCGCCCGGATCGACGGCAGCGGCGAGGCCCGGACCTTTGTGAGCATCGTGCTGCCCATGGTCAAGCCGGGCATCGGCGCGTTGGCCATTTTTACCTTTATCACGGTCTGGAACGATTACTTTATGCAGCTGATCATGCTCAACAGCAATACCAAGCTGACCATCTCGCTGGGCCTGGCTCAGCTGCAGGCCGAAATGGCCACCGATTTCGGGCTGATCATGGCGGGCGCTTCGGTGGCGGCGATTCCGATCCTGACGGTGTTTATCTGCTTCCAGAAATATTTTACCCAGGGCATCACTATGGGCGCGGTCAAGGGATAAATGCCCGGCCTGCCGATAAGGAGGAAGATTGTCAATGAGAAATCCAGAAAAATACCGGGGCGTCATCCCCGCCTTTTATGCCTGTTATGATGAGGAGGGCGAGGTCAGCCCGGAGCGGGTGCGCGCGCTTGCCGGTCACCTGATCGCGAAAGGGGTCAAGGGCCTGTATGTGGGCGGCTCTTCCGGCGAATGTATCTACCAGAGTGTGGCCGACCGTAAAACAACGCTGGAAAACGTGATGGCGGTCGCCCGGGGCAAGGTCACGGTTATCGCGCACGTTGCCTGCAACAATACCCGGGACAGCGTGGAACTGGCCCGACACGCGGAAAGCCTGGGAGTGGACGCGATAGCGGCGATCCCGCCCATCTACTTTCACCTTCCGGAGTCGGCCATTGCCGATTACTGGAACGCCATGAGCGCTGCCGCCCCCCATACCGATTTTGTGATCTATAACATCCCGCAGCTGGCGGGGGTGGCGCTGACCATGCCCTTATTCCGCAAGATGTGCGAAAATCCCCGGGTTGTCGCGGTAAAGAACTCCTCCATGCCGGTGCAGGATATTCAGATGTTCAAGGCCGCCGGCGGAGAAGGGTTCGTTGTGTTCAACGGCCCGGATGAGCAGTTTGTGGGCGGCCGTGCCATGGGGGCCGACGGAGGGATCGGCGGTACCTATGCCGTTATGCCGGAACTGTTTTTGAAAGCAGACGCGCTGCTGCGGGCCGGCCGCGTGGAAGACGCCGCCGCCGTACAGTATAGGATCGACGAGATCATCTATGCCATGTGCGCCTGTAAGGGGAATTTGTACGCGGTATTGAAAGAGATCCTGCGTCTGCGTGAGGGGCTGGAACTGGGCGGTGTGCGTCCTCCGCTGCCGGCCCTGGCCCCGGAGGATCACCCGTTGGTGGAACAGTGCGCCGCGCAGATCAGCGCCGCCCTCGACTGGGCCGCCGCCCTGTAACGAAAGCGGGAGGGACAAAATGGACAAGAAAACACTTCGCGCCGAGCGCGCCTGGATCCGGCGGGAACTGGAGGCCAGCAGCCAGTTTTGGCTCCGGCACGGCATGGACGCGGAACATGGCGGCGTATACACCTGCCTGACCCGGGACGGGCGGATCTTTTCCACCGACAAGAGCGTTTGGATGCAGGGCCGCTGTGCCTGGATCTACGCGTTTCTGTGCCGGCTGTATGGCAAGCGGGAGGAATGGCTGCAAGCCAGCCGCTCCTGCCTGCAGTTTTTGGAGGATCACTGTATCAATCGTGCGGCCGGGGATCGGATGTACTTCACCGTGACCGCCGACGGCAAGCCGCTGCGGCAGCGCCGGTACTGCTTTTCGGAAGGATTCTATGCCATTGCCAACGCGGAATACTACGGGCAGACCGGCGACAAAACCTGCCTGGAGCGGGCGCGGCGGGCCTACCAGCTGGTATATGATCTGAATCACGGCATGCCGGACCCAACGGGTCTGGGGCCGAAAACCATTCCCGAGACCCGCACAGGGCGGGCGTTGGCCGACCCGATGATCTTTTTGAACATGACCAATGTGCTTCGTCGGGTGGACCCGGAACAGGCGGCCCTTTACGATCGGTATGCCGCCGAGTGTGTGCGGGATATCTTTGCTTTCCATCACAAGCCGGAACTGGGCTGTACCCTGGAAACAGTGGGCCCGAACGGAGAGTTCCTGGAAGATATCACCGCCGGCCGGGTAGTCAACCCGGGCCATGACATCGAGTGCAGCTGGTTTTTGATGGAGGAGGCTAACCGAACCGGCGACGAGGCGCTGCACCAGAAGGCGGAACAGGTGTTCCGGATGGCTGCCGAGGCCGGCTGGGACAAGGAGTATGGCGGGCTGCTGTATTTTATGGACTGCAAAGGCCTGCCGCCGGAAGCCTACGAGCACGATATGAAACTCTGGTGGCCCCATAACGAGCTGCTGATTGCCAGCCTGATGGCCTATCGGGATACCGGCAACGAAGTGTATCTGGACTGGTTCCATAAGGGCCTGGATTACTGCCGGCAGCACTTTGCCGACCCGGAGTACAGCGAATGGTTCGGCTATCTGCGTCGGGACGGGAAACCCACCGAGCCGCCCTGCAAAGGCAGCACCTTTAAGGGGCCGTTCCATGTGCCCCGCAGTCTGGCCCTGGCCGACAGTTTGCTGGGCGAGATCCTGGGCGAGTAAACGAATACAAAAAGCCCCCGTCCGGGGCGGTGAATTAAGAAAACATTGAAGCAAGGGACGGTATAGCCAAACGGCTATGCCGTTCTTTGCTGTTTTTGAGTTGTATTTTGGGCTTTTTCTTTTGCCCGTTCAAAATCAAATGCACCGATGAAGTTACCGTGATAATTTTCGTATTCTTCGTGTGGGGACGGGTGACAGTCAGCTGACGCTCCCTTTTTATAAGAAATGCGGTTTTATAGAAAGCCATCGTATCAAAAGCTTTTTCACGGACAATTATGATCATCCTATCTTTGAATGCGGCGTTCAGCTTATTGATATGGTATATTTGGAAAAGAACTTACTATGGGAATCCAATACGATTCATCGAAAGAAGTAAATGGAATAATAAAGCACCCCACTTGCTATTCAGTATATCATACTGTCTAACAAATGGGGTGCAGTTCATCTCTTTCCGGCTGCGTGGGCTTTCTATTATTTAGCTTTATCATAGTTTGAATCACAGAGAATGAATCTCCGCAGGTCGCACAACTACTCCCGACAGGAGAGCATAGAAATATGCTCTTAGAGTTCTAACGGATTTTGTTTACTCGGTAAATTGGGATTTACCGTAGTGACATTATATAAATTTGGCAAGGATTCCATTCGTCCCATAGGGTAGGAAAGACTTCAAATTCCTTAAATCCCAGACTGAGGTAGAAACGATTTGTGTTATCATATTCCTCGTAGTGTCCCATTTGAACAGTCTTTACTTGAAGAAAAGTATATCCTTTTTCTGATGCAAGTTTCTTGGCGTTCAAAAATAGTTCTTTTCCAATTCCGTGGCGATGATACTCCTTTAACACGCCCATCACACTCAGTTCCAGTGTGTCTTTACTCGTTTCTTTTAAGCATAAAAAACCTGTTACTTGATTTTCGTCAAGTGCGGCAAAGAAAAGTTGGTCTGTACTTTCTTTGATGTAATTTTCCCTTGCTTCATCTATGCCGAACCAATCAGGTAGTGCTTCTAATATCTGTCTTGCAATTTTCTGTTTATCGTCATAATCCTCAATTAGCTTAATTTTCATCATCTTGTTCCTCTACATAAATCCCAATTTGTTATCTGCTTTATTATGATAAATCTACCACGAAAATATGAATAAATCTACCATTGAACGATGAAACCGCCCGAATAGTTTTTCTACTCAGACGGTCTCTTTAAGCTATTTTCTTTCTTTCTGTTGCACTTGTGCATGGGCTTCCTGCTGGACGATCAGCCCCGCTGAAAAGCCATACTTGAAGTGGCTCTCGCTTTCCTCGCACTGGGCGATAGCATTCTGCGCCCGGAGTTCCTCCACTAGCGCATAGTCCTCTTTGCTGAGCCGCTGGGATAACTGCTCCATCAACTCTGCACAGGTTTGGACTGCCCTGCGGTATTCCGGGGATGTGGGCACTACCGTTTCACAGGGATAAAACTCCCCGTTATACATGGCTTCCAAAATCATTGCGTTCCCTCCCTCAACAGTAGACCAACTCCGCCAGGACGATTTCCTCGGCCCTGTTGTGGATGGAGTTCATGGAGCGCACCCATGCCATCTGGTCGGCAGCTTTCAGGGCGTCTGTGACGCCCTCTTGCTGCATCATGGCTTTTTCAATGATTTCCAACCGCTCCCGGCAGGCGATGTCGATCTCCTCCAAATGGGGAAACAGCTTTTCAGTGACAATGAGATCGGTATACAGAATGGGCCGGTGTTCTTTTAAGTAGGCACGGCGCAACCGGCCATATTTCCCGATATGGTACTCCTTGGTGTCCGATAACACAAGGTCGGGAATGAGATAATCGCCGCATTTGGTGTAAGTCAGTTCCATACAAGGCTCCTTTCGTGGGAATGTTGTTGACAGTTACGGTAGGTTTGAGGGCATCCCTCCTTTATCATAACTGTCTTTTCATTCGCCACAAATGAGCCGCCAGTCATGATGTAATGTTTTTGGTGTATTCCACCCTCTATACATTACATCATGCTTGTCAATGGCAGAAGTCTACGCTATAATAAATAACATCTGTTACAGCACGGTGATTTGGGCTTTAGGGAAAACAGGGGAGAGAGGTGGTTGCTCAGTGACCTCCGATTGACCTCCGATGTCCATTTTTAAGCTCAAACCGATTGATTTACAAAAATGCTGATAGCAGCGGATTTTGTGGGTTCGAAACGGGAAAAACCTTGATTTGACGGGCTTTTCGGCGTTCTCTATCTTCCGCGACAAGGAACTGTCAGGCACATACTTCCGGATGAAGGAGAAAACTTTTGATCTGTGGCGTGGCAATATGCAGAAAGGGACGCTATCTTGCGATAACGCCCCTTTTGCTCGGTTATTTAGTTGTAACCTGTTTGCCCGCTGTCCTTAAAACGCGATGATTTAAGGCTTTTTGTTTGTTTTCTTATCTCTCTCACCGCGCTTTCGGGCAGGCCGCTTTTGCGGCCGGACCCGACGGGGGTTCTTTGCGAAAGGCGCTCAGCTTTCCTGCACCAGATCCCGGGCGAACAGAGCCGCGCCCAGCGCGCCGCACAGCTGCGCCTGGTCGCTGACCACCAGGGTGGTTCCCAGTTTTTCCTCCAGCGTCTTGACCAGTCCCTTGTTTTTGGATACGCCGCCGGTCATCATATACCGCTCCTCGCCGCCCACACGCTTGGCAAGCGCGACGGTTTTAGAGGCCACCGCCTTGTTCAGCCCGTGTACGATGTCATCGGTGGGCTTGTTCCGCGCGATCAGAGACACTACCTCCGATTCGGCAAACACGGTACACATGCTGGAGATGGTGATGTCCTCCTTGTAGTTCAGCCCGGCCCGGCTCATCTCGTCCAGGTCCATCTCCATGGTGCGGGCCATCATCTCCAAAAACCGGCCGGTGCCGGCAGCGCATTTGTCGTTCATGACAAAGTTCACCACGTTGCCGTCCTCGTCCAGCCGGATCACCTTGCTGTCCTGTCCGCCGATGTCGATGACGGTGCGCACCGTCGGGTCCAGAAAATGCGCGCCCCTGGCGTGGCAGGTGATCTCGGTGATGCTCTTGTCCCCTCCGGCGATGGCTGTGCGGCCGTAGCCGGTGGTCACAATGGCGTCGATGTCCGCCCGCTGCAGCTTTGCCTGCGCCAGCGCCTCCTCCAGCGCCCGCTCGGCGCCCGCCGCCGCGCCCGCGCCAGTGGGCAGGATGATGCCGGTCACCACCGTTCCCTCCCGGTCCAGGATCACCACGTCGGTGCTGGTGGACCCGCTGTCGATACCCGCAAAATATCCCTTTCCCATCTTCTTCTCCTTTCCTTCGCACCGGGTCATGTCCAGGCTTTCCGCAAAGGCTTCCAGCCGTGTCAGCAGCTGACCGCTGCTCTGGAGCGTGTAGTCCGACTCGATCTTCAGCAGCGGCGCCGCCAGGTGTTGTTGGATCTGGGCATATTCAAAGCTGTAAAAGTCGCAGAACTTCACCGTGTGATAGAGTACCCCTTTCAGATCGGGGTCGTTGAACAGCGCCTTGCGCCCGGTATTGTCGGTCATCCGCATGCAGGGCATCTGATGCAGCAGCTCTCCCGCGTACCAGTCCATCAGGGCGTCAAAATCCGCGTTTTCCGGCGGCGGTACCTCGCCCACTGAGCGGTTGTGCACACAGGTGTCGTTCTCCACCGGATAGGGCATGGCCTTTTGCACCATCTCGAACAGTTCCCGGCCCATCCGCGCGCCTAGCATCCGGATATGCGGCCCCCGCACCCGTTCCGGCCTGCGGAACGGGTGCCCGAAAAGCCGCCGGGTCAAACGCGGTACCCTTGTAATCCGCATAGGCCCGGGCCAGCACTTTCAGCTGGGCGACGGTGCGTTCGCGGCTGCATACGCCATCGCCGTGCAGCATGTCCACCAGATAGAGAAAATCCAGCCTGCCGGTCTCCTGCAGCACGTCGCAGACGCTGCGGATGGTGTCGCAGCAGTTGACCAGCACCAGTTCCTTTACCTGACCGGCCAATACCGCCTCGATCAGCGATTTTCCAAACCCACACAGGTTCGAGTGGGCGATCTGATCGGCCTGGTCAAAACCGTTCTGCATCCCGTTCAGATTCTCGCACCGGGCGCCAAAGGCGGTCAGCAGTTCGATGGGGGTGTATTTGCACACATAATGGGTGGGATTCACGCCGGCAGCCCTCCTTCCTCCAGCATTTCCAGAAATGCCTCCAAGCGGGTGGCGGTCTGGCCTTCGCCGCCGTGGCTGCGGTCGCAGCCGTCTCCGTCCAGGATCAGCAGGGGAAGCCCTGCCTCTTCAAATTTTTTCTTGGCCAGCTGGGCCGAACCCAAGGTGTGCTTGCAGCCCCAGTGGTCAAACCAGACCACCCCGTCCGCGCCGCATTCCCGGGAGTGACGGATGCCCGCCTCGATGCGCCGCAGCGCGCTGCCGTTGAGGGCGTGGTAGACCATCCGGCGGGCCATCGCCTCAAAGGGAGTTTCCGGGTCAAAGTCCGGCTCGCACACCTGGCTCAACTCGCAGCCCACGATCTGGGCCTCCTCCCGGAAGGCAAGCGCGCTGCGCGCCGCCTCCGACCAGAAAGGAATGGTGTGCATCCAGTAGATGCGCTTGCCCCGGGCCCGGCCGGCCTGTTTCAGATCGGCCAGCAGCCGGTCGGCATAGGTTTCCACCGCCTCGGTGCCCAGCAGAATATTGTTGGTCATGCCGCTGTACAGCGGGGTCACCAGATCGGTGGGCACATACCGGCCGGCCCGGGCCCGCTGGCACTCCCGGAACTTTTCCAGGGTGCGGCGGCTGCGCCGCAGGCGTACCCGCAGCGCCTCCTCGTCCACAGTTCGCCCGGTGACTTTGCGCAGAAACTCCGCCAGTTGCCGCAGCTGGTCCGCCACATAGGCCACGTTGTCCTCGTTCTGCTGCATGGGCACGTCGATGGCGAACACCGGCACGCTGTACATCCCGGCCAGCCGGCGGAAGGTCAGCAGATTGGCGTCGCAGGTCAGATTGGTGTACACGATGCAGGCGGGGCGGGGAAGTACCCCCTTCTCCGCCGCGCCCAGAAAGGTCTTGTGGCAGCTGCACAGGGTCTCGGAGATGCCGGTGTTTTCCGCCTGCTGCAAAAATCCCCGCTCAGCACAGGAACCGGACAGGTAACAGGAAAACCCCTCCACATTGTAGGGATTCAGCCCAACCTCCTGCAGCGGTTCACAGGGGGTAAAAACGCTGACGATCGCCGACGAGGCGGGGGAGCGCAGCGGCCTGAGCATGGCGTCCATCATCACGGCAGCCAGATACCGGTCGGCAGGCAGAAGAAGCCTCTTGTCCGGCAGATGTTTGTTCTTGAAATTCTGGGCCTCCCAGCCAAGCCGAAGCAGCCCTTGCGCCCGTTCCGGGCGGGGGCCGCTCCATTGCTCCACACAGCGGCCGAAAGTCTCCACGATCTGCATGATCCCCACCTCTTGCTGTCCAAAATCCTGCTTTCCTCACCGGAGCGCCGGCCGGTCGGCCATGAAAAAAGGGCGGGTCTCCCGGTCGCAAGGAACCGAAAGACCCGCATACCATCCATCCGAACCGGGGCCTGAAACGCGCTCAACGTAGCTTATAGTAGCACCAAAAAAAGAAAAAATCAATTGATTTTTGGGCAGTTGTCCCTTGTCGGAATCGTTGCGGAAAAACGGGCCTCAGGCGGGCATGATTCTGCATATTTCCGAATCTTTGCGAAAAGAGAAACAATATATTGACTTTTCCGGGATGTAAATATACTATATATAGTGCATCCGCTAAGAATTTTTGGGGAGGAAAACGCTATGAACGTACGCAAGCGCAGCGGCAAGGTCGTGCCTTTTGACGCCGAATTTATACGCCGTGCTGTCACATTGGCGGCGGCCGCCGCCGGGGAGCATGACCCTCTGACGGCCGACCGGGTCACCGAACTGGTGGCCGAGCGGCTCCAGCAGACCGGGCAGGAGATCCTCGATATCGAGCGCATCCAGGACGCGGTGGAGGAGACGCTGTTTGAACAGCAGTGCTACCGTACCGCCAAGGCTTATATCCTGTACCGGGTCCAGAAGGAGAAGGAACGCTCCAGCGAGGACTGGAAAGAGGGCATCCTGAGCCGGGAGTTCCTCAGCCCCTACAAACACGCCCCCAATCCGATGGAGCAGCTGGGCGCGTTCGTTTATACCCGCACCTATTCCCGCTATCTGCCGCAGCAAGGCCGGCGTGAGTTCTGGTGGGAAACGGTGCGCCGCGCGGTGGAATACAACGCTTCGCTGGCCCCTACCCCTCGGGAAGAGGCGGAAAAACTCTATGACAACATCTACCATCTGCGGCAGTTTTTGTCCGGCCGTACCTTGTGGGTGGGCGGCACGCCGGTCGCGGAAAAATACCCCATGGCCAACTACAACTGCGCCTTTACCGTGATCAACGACTTTACCGCTTACCATGATCTGTTCTATCTGCTGATGGTGGGCAGCGGCGTGGGGGTGCGGGTGCTCAAATCCGACGCCGAGCAGCTGCCGGCGGTGCGCACCGATCTGCAGATCCTGCACAAGTCCTACGATCCCGTCCCGGCCAATGAGCGGCTGGAATATACCAATCTGACCTTTACCCGGGATACCGCCACCCTGGCCATCGGCGACTCCAAGGAGGGCTGGGCCCAGGCGCTGACCCGCTATTTTGAACTGCTGACCAACCGGGAATATGAGAGCATCACCACCCTGGTGGTGGTCTACGATTCCATCCGTCCGAAGGGGGAGCGGCTCAAGACCTTCGGCGGTACAGCCAGCGGTTCCGGCTCCATGATGGCCATGCTGGACAAGATCCACAAGGTGGTCACCGCGGCGGGCGCCCGGGATTCGGCGGCGCGTACCCAGCTGCGTCCCATCGACCTGCTGGACATCGCCAACATCATCGGGGAGAATGTGGTCTCCGGCGGCGTGCGCCGCACCTCCGAGATCGGCCTGGTGGATGCGGATGACGAGACCTGCATCCAGGCCAAGAGCAACCTGTACCGTCAGATCAACGGCCACTGGGAGATCGACAAGAGCATCGCCCATCGGCAGATGAGCAACAACTCCATCTTTTATCGGCAAAAGCCCACCCGGGAAAAGCTGCACTGGCATCTGCAGCAGATGCGCTATTCCGGCGAGCCGGGCTGGATCAACGAGGAGGCGGGCCTCAAGCGCCGGCCGAACTTCTGCGGCTGCAATCCCTGCGGCGAGATCCTGCTGGACTCGAACGGTCTGTGCAACCTGACCACCCTGAACGTGATGGCTTTCGTGGACGAGGACGGCGCTCTGAACCGACGCGAACTGCTGGAGGCACAGCGCCTGTCGGCCCGCGCGGGCTACCGGATGACCTGCCGGGAGCTGGAGATGTACCGCTGGGACCGGGTGCAGAAGCGGGACCGCCTGCTGGGCTGCTCGCTGACCGGCTGGCAGGATATGGTCAACGCCACCGGTATGACCCGGGAGGAGCAGGCCGCGCTGCTGGATGAGCTGCGGGCCGAGGCCCACAAGGCCGCCAACGAACTGGCCGACCGGCTGGGCGGCAATCACCCGCTGCTGGTCACCACCCTGAAACCGGAGGGCACTTTGTCGCTGCTGCCCACCGTGTCCAGCGGCGTGCATTATTCCCATTCCCCCTACTACATCCGCCGGGTGCGGATCACCGCCACCGACCCGCTCTGCCGCGTCTGTGAGGAGCTGGGATATCCGGTTCTGCCCGAGGTGGGCCAGGACCCGGAGGACCCCACCACCAAGGTGCTGGAGTTCCCGGTTAAGGCGCCGGCCGGCCGGGTCAAGGGGGATGTGTCCGCCATCGAACAGCTGGAGAACTACAAGCTGTTCATGGAGCATTATGTGGACCACAACTGCTCCATCACGGTGCATGTGCGGGATAACGAGTGGGACGACGTGGAACAGTGGGTCTGGGATCACTGGGATGACGTGGTGGCCCTCTCCTTCCTGAGCTACGACGACAGCTTCTACGATCTGCTTCCCTATGAGGAGATCGACAAAGAGGAGTACGAGCGCCGCAAGGCCGCGATGCGGCCCTTCAATCCGGCGCTGCTCTGCCGCTATGAGCGGGAAGAGACCGAACTGGACATCGGCGCGGCCGATTGCGCCAACGGCGTCTGCCCGGTCCGCTGAACAAAACCCGATACCGTCGCTTGCGGGGCGCGCGGGGCTGTCATGGCCCGCGCGCCCCGCTTTTGTGACCCCATCACGGAAACCGGGCCCAAAACCGGGTATACTGAGAGCAAGAAAAGAAAGGAGCCGCTGCTATGGCTGTTTTGGATATGAACGCGGATCTGTTCCGCCGCTGGACGAGCGGACAAAAACCGGTGCTGGTGGAGTTTTGGGCACCCTGGTGCGTTTACTGCCGCCGGATCGGGCCGGCGCTGGAAAAGATCGCCGGCGAAAACCAGGAGAAACTGATCACCGGCCGCATAAACATCGACGACGAGGAACCGCTGGCCGATGCGGAAGGGATCGATGTGGTGCCCACTTTGGTGCTGTATCAGGACGGCCGCCGGCTGAGCGCGGTCACCGCACCGGATTCCAAAGCGCAGATCGACCGTTTTCTGGCGGACGCGCTGGCTTCCGCCGCGCCGGTGAAGGAATAAACGGGGGAACGGATCAATGGAACACATCTACGATACGATCGTCATCGGGGGCGGGCCCGCGGGCTATACCGCCGCCCTCTACGCCGCCCGGGCCGGGCTGGATACGCTGGTGCTGGAAAAACTGTCCGCGGGCGGACAGATGGCGCAGACCACCCACATCGACAACTACCCCGGCGCGGAGGAGGGGACCGACGGTTTCGCCCTGGGGCAGAAGATGCAGCAGACCGCCGAGCATTTCGGCGCCAGGACCGAACTAGCGGAGGTGCTGTCGGTGGAACTGGCCGGCCCGGTCAAGCGGGTCCGCACCGACGCGGGAGAGTTCGCCGCCAAAACGGTCATTCTGGCCACCGGTGCGGACCATAAGCACCTGGGCGCCGCCCGCGAGGAGGAGTTAATCGGCCGCGGGGTGGCCTACTGCGCCGCCTGTGACGGCATGTTTTACAAGGGCCGCGCGGTGGCGGTGGTGGGCGGGGGCAATTCGGCGGCCGCCGACGCGCTGCTGCTTTCCCGCGTATGCGAAAAGGTCATTCTGATCCACCGCCGGGATCGCCTGCGGGCCACCAAGGTCTACCACGACCCGCTGATGCGGGCCGAAAACCTGGCATTTCGCTGGAACAGCGTGGTGGCGGGCCTATTGGGTGAGGACCAGCTCACCGGGGTGCGGCTGCGGGATACGGTCACCGGCGAGGAGACCGATCTGCCGGTGGACGGGCTGTTTGTGAGCATCGGCCGCTCTCCCGCCACGGAACTGTTCCGCGGCCAGCTGGAACTGGACGCCGCCGGCTACATCGTGGCCGATGAGTCCACGCGTACCAGCCTGCCGGGCGTCTTTGCCGCCGGGGATGTGCGCACCAAAGCGCTGCGCCAGATCGTCACCGCCGCGGCCGACGGCGCGGTGGCCGCTCATTACGCCGAAGAATATCTGGCGGAACATCCGCTGTAACCGATGTAAAGAACAGGAGGAAACGACCATGCGCGCCAAATTTCTCCGCTGGCTGCGGCCGCTGCTGTTCGTGGCGGGCGGTATGCTGGCCGGTTATCTGTACTACCGCTTTGTGGGCTGTGCTTCCGGCAGCTGCGCCATCACCTCAAATCCGATCAATTCGATGCTGTATATGGGGCTGATGGGCGGCATCCTTTCGCTGGCGTTTCAAAAAGAGAGGACCGGGCGCTGACCGGCCCCCTCTTTCATACAGGCTATCTTCTTTCCCTTGCAGGCCGCGGCGCTCTGATCAGAGCGCCGCGGCCATTTTGTATTTCCCGGGGAAACGGCTTGTCATTTTTGGCGGTATGCTCTAAAATAGAACCAAATTGTGAAACGGATTTCGTATGGGATTCTGGCAAATGAGGTGACTAGTATGGAACACTCTGTCCTGCGCCCCCAGGCTGAACAGCGATACCGGGAGGAACTGGAAGCGCTGCGTGCCTGGGACGAGGGCAACCGTAAACCGGAAAACTGGCTTCTCTCGCCCAAGGCGGTGCGGATGTTTATCCTGGGCTCTCCCGCCCCGGTACGCTGCGGGGAACAGTCGCGCGTGATCCGCAAAAAATACCTGGGCAACGACGCGCTGGTAGAACGCTGCATCATCACGCTGGCGGGCAACCGGGGCCTGATGCTGGTGGGGGAGCCGGGCACCGCCAAGACCATGCTCTCGGAACTTTTGGCCGCGGCGATCAGCGGGTGCAGCACCAATACGGTGCAGGGTACCGCCGGCACCACCGAGGATATGATCAAATACAGCTGGAACTACGCGCTGCTGCTGGCCGACGGCCCCAGCCGGAGAGCGCTGGTGCCATCGCCGCTGTATGTGGGGATGGAAAAGGGCATCCTGACCCGGTTCGAGGAGATCACCCGTACCCCGGCCGAGGTACAGGACTGCCTGATCAGCGTCCTCAGCGACAAGGTTTTGCACGTTCCGGAACTGGGGGATGAAGGGCTGCTGTTCGCCCGGGCGGGATTCAATGTGATCGGTACCGCCAATACCCGGGACAAAGGGGTCAACGAGATGTCCAGCGCTCTCAAGCGCCGGTTCAATTTTGAAACGGTGCGCCCGGTGGGAGATGTGGCGCTGGAAAAGCAGATCATCCTGAACGAGGTGGGAGCGCTGGCTGAAGCTGCCGGTATTTCCCGCCCGCTGGACGAAGAAGCGGCGGAATTGCTGGCTGTCACCTACCACGAACTGCGGGAGGGGATCTCAGCCCAGGGGCAGCGGATCGAAAAGCCCGCCGCGGTCATGAGCACCGCCGAGGCGGTCTCGGTCTATTTCCAGACCTTGATGACCGCCTGGTATTATGGGGACGGCCGGATGGAAGAGAGCTGCCTGGTGGAAAATCTGGTGGGCGCGGTGGCCAAGGAATCCCGCGAGGATATGGACAGGATCGAAGGGTATTTTTCCACCGTGGTACGGGACCGGGCACAGCGGGAGGGCGGCGCATGGACACGCTATTACGAGGCGCGCAAGAAGCTGCGGTGATCCCCTTTTCCTGGCAGGCGCCGGTGCTGTACTATCCGGTGCGCCACCACAGCCCGGCCTGTTCCTGGCATCTGGAGCAGGCGATCGAGCGCTACACGCCGGACTGTATCCTGGTGGAAGGCCCGGAAAACGCCAATGATCTGCTGCCGGTGCTCACCAGCCCGGATACCCGGGCGCCTTTTGCCCTGTATTATGCCTGGCGGGATCAGGATCACTATCTTTCAAAGCCAGGGGAAGAGCCGGCGGCGTTCCGGTGTTATTACCCGTTTCTGGACCAGTCGCCGGAACTGGTGGCGCTGCGGGCCGCGGTAAAGCGAGGCATTCCCGGCCGCTTTATCGACCTGCCCTACGCCCAGATCCTGCTGGCTACCGAAGCGGCCCGGGGCCTGCGCGCCGATACGGAAAAGCCCAACTACGCCGCCGACGCCTACCTGGCGGCCAATCCTTTTCAAAAAACGCTCTGCGAAAAGACGGGGCTGCGGGATTTTGAGGAGTTTTGGGAAAAATATTTTGAAACGGCCGGTCCCGCCATGTCTACCGAGGCTTTTATCCGCCAGATGACGATGTATTGCCGCCTGGCCCGGCACAGCACCCCGGCCGGGCAGCTGCGGGAGGACGGCTGCCTGGCCCGGGAGGCTCACATGGCGCGCCGTATCCAGGAGGCCGCGAAAACCTGCCGCCGGGTGCTGGTGGTGACCGGCGGATTTCATGTGGAAGGGCTGCTGCATCCGGAAACACAGCCGCAGCTTCCCGCGCTGGCTGCGGATTCCCAGTCGGTCTATCCCATGCGGTATACTCTGCCCGCCGCCGACGCGCTGTCCGGGTATGCCAGCGGGATGCCCGCCCCCGGCTACTATGCACACGTGTGGGCGGCGTTGCACAAAGAGGGGCCGGAACAGGCCTGGGACCGGGCGGCGCTGGACTATCTGGTGCGCACCGGCCGGCGGCTGCGTCAGGCGGGGGATACTCTTTCCAGCTATGACGAGAGCTGTGCGCTGCAGCAGGCCAGGATGCTGGCCCAGCTGCGGGACAAGCCGGGACCGGGGCTGTATGAATTGCGGGATGCGGTGCTCAGCAGCTTTGTGAAAGGGGAGGCCAGCCTTTCCGGCGTCGAACCGCTGCGGATCTTGCGGGAACTCACCACCGGCCAGGCGGCGGGCTGTTTGTGCGCCGGCGCGCCGGTGCCTCCGCTGGTGCAGGATTTTGACGCCCGCTGCAGGGCCTTCCGCCTGAAACGGCAGGATACTGCCCGGCAGGAGATCACCCTTTCGGTGTTTTCCTCGCCCCGGCACCGGGCGATCAGCCGCTTTTTGTACCAGACCATCTTTCTGGACTGCGGCTTTGCCCGGCGTACCAAAGGCCCTGATCTGCGCCGTCGGCGGGATCGGAACCTGATCCGGGAGATCTGGGAATACCGCTGGAGCGTGGGGGTGGAAACGGCCCTGATCGAACATGCCGTGTCCGGCGCCACGCTGCCGGAAGCATGTGCCTCCGAACTCCGGCAGCGGATGGCCCAGACGGGCCGGGCCGCCGAAGGGGCCGATCTGTTGGTGCAGGGGTTTCTGATGGGCATATCCGACACAGCCGACGCGCTGGCCGTCCGTATGGATGAACTGCTCATCGCCGACGGGGATTTTGCCTCGCTGTGCGACGCCTGCGCCGCGCTCAACGGGCTGGAGGAATGGCAGACCCAGTATGGCGAGCGGGGCACGTTCGACTATCCGGCGCTGCTGAGCCGGTGCTTTGCCCGTATCCTCCAGATGCTGCCCGCCATGAACACGGTGGACGACCATACCGCGCCCGGGGTGCAGCGGGCCTGCAAACTGCTGTATCAGGTCACCGGCCGGGAATCGTTTTCCGCGCAGCGTCCGCCGCTTCTGGCCGCTTTTGAACGGCTGATCCGGCGGTATCCTATCCATCCCGCGCTGCACGGGGCGGTGCTGGGGCTGCTCTATGGGGCCGACCCCCACTGGAAATCCGACATCGACAAGACCGTTCGCGGCTATCTGCAGGGCACACGGGGCATGATGCTGCGTTCCGCCGCGTTTTTGCAAGGGCTGTTTTCAAGTGCCCGGGATCTGCTGCTCACCGATGAGGGATTTCAGCGGCAGATCGACGGGCTGCTCTGCGAGCTGAGCAATGAGGACTTTGTCGCCCTGCTGCCGGAGCTGCGGCTCGCGTTCAGTTATTTTGTCCCGATGGAGACGGACCGCATTGCCCGGCGGGCGGCCGCCATGCACGGCGCCGCGCCGTCGGCATTGCGCCGCGATGCGGTGGACCCGGCCGACTATGCCAGGGCCGAGGCGGTGGATGCCTGGGCCGCGGCCCGCTTGAAGGATAGTTACGGGGAAGGAGGGGACGAGGCATGATCACCGACGGGGCCGCGCTCAACCGCTGGCGGCTGATCCTGGGCAAAAACGCGGACAGCCAGCTGCCTTTGGGCGAGGGGCGGGTCCAACGGATGGACGATGCGCTGGATTTTCTCTATGGCCGGGAAGAAGGGCAGGACGTCAAGCGGGAGGCTCAGGGCGGCAGCGAGTCCAGCCAGCCTGTCGTGGCCCGCTGGCTCAGCGAGGTGCGCAGCCTGTTTCCCCGGGAGACCGCCGAGATCCTTCAGCGTCACGCGCTGGACCGCTATCAGTTGACCGAACTGCTCACCGACCGAGAAGTGCTGGAGAAGATGGAGCCCAACCAGGCCCTTCTGGAAACGGTGCTCAGCCTGAAACACTGCATGAAAGGGCCGGTGCTGGAAGCGGCCCGGCGGATCGTGCAGCGGGTGGTGGACCAGCTGATGGAGAAAATGCGCAGCGAAGTGCAGCGATCGGCACTGGGCAAGCTGGATCGCAGCCGCAGCAGCGGGGTGCGCTCGATCCGCAATCTGGATGTGCGGCGCACCATCCGGAAAAACCTGGCCCATTATGACCGGGAGAACCGCCGGCTAGTGCTGGAACAGGTCTATTTCAACGGCCGCGTCCGGCGTTATAATCCCTGGCGGGTGATCCTGGCGGTGGACGAGAGCGGCTCTATGCTGCCCAGTATCATCCACAGTGCGGTGATGGCGGGGATCTTTGCCAAACTGCCCATGCTGGATACCCGGCTGGTCATCTTTGATACCGCGGTGGTGGATTTGAGCGATCAGGCGGAGGACCCGGTGGAGACCCTGATGAGCGTGCAGCTGGGCGGCGGCACCGACATCGCCGGAGCGCTGCGCTATTGCGAGTCGCTGATCACCGCGCCCCATCGCACGATGGTGGTGCTCATCAGCGATCTGTGCGAGGGCAACACCCGGCAGAACCTGTACGGCGTGTGCCACGATATTCTGGAGAGCGGGGCCAGGCTGATCGCGCTGACCGCTCTGGATGCGAACGCCGCCCCCGCTTACGACCGCGCCACCGCCGAAAAACTGGCGGGGCTGGGGGCCTGGGTAGGGGCTATGACTCCGGCCCGGCTGGCGGATTTCATGGCGGATGTGATGCGGGAATGAAAGGGGGAGCCGCTCTGTGACCATACCAGGGCCGCTGGCCGCCGCGCTGGCGGCGGCCGATGAGGATTACCTGATCGGCCTGTGCAACAAGGGCACGGTCAACCGGGCCAAAAAGGATCTGGCCGCGCTGGCACAGCCCGAGGCAACCGCCGAAGGGGACGAAATGGTGGTCCGGCTGGGGGATGTGGTCTGCCGTATCCGCGCCCCTCTGGGGGAGAGCGGTTGCTCCTGCCCCAGCAGCGGGATCTGCCGCCACCGGATCGCGGCTATCCTCTGGCTGCGGCAGCAGACAGGGCCGGACGAGGGCGGCGGGCCAACGGCTGCCTCGTCTGATTTTGCCCAGCTGCGGGTTTTTCCGGCGGAAAAACTCGTTCGGCAGCTGGGGGCGAAGCGGGTGGCCGACCTGCTGGTCCGTCAGGCTAGCGGCGAGGGGGCCGCGATCTTTGCGGGCGGCTCTACCATTGTGGTGGAATTGCCCTGGCGAGCTGTGACCGTGCGGCTCCTGGAACCGCTGGAACACAGCAGCTGCAGTTGTCACAGCCAGAGTTTCTGCGTACATAAAGCCGAAGCGCTGCTTGCCTGGCAGCTGCAGACCGGGGTGACGGACCCGGCAGCCCTGCGCGCGCTCTGCCCACCGGAGGATGGGCGGGATCCGGAGGCGGTACGCCGCGTCTGCCGGGAGGTGCGCCAAAGCCTGGCCGCGCAGCTGGCTACCGGGCTGAGCCGCCTGCCGCCTGAAACGCGCGAAACGGTGGAGCGTCTGGCGGCGCTGGCCCATACCGCCGGCCTGCCCTCGCTGGAGCGGGCCCTGCGTGCCTTGCACGAAGAATACACCGCCTGTTTTGCCCGATCAGCCGCCTTTCGGGATAGTATGTGCCTGGCCCGGTTTGGCCGGGCGTTTGACCTGGCCGGGGCATTGGAGGTGGCCGATGAGGAGGTCCTGTATACCCTGGCGGGCAGTTTCCGGGATGAATATCGGCCGGTGGGGCGGTTGGAACTCTACCTGCTGGGGTTGCGGGCGGTAGCCGGGCGCAGCGGATACGAAGGCACCGTTTACTATTTTTGGGAACGGGAGGCTCACCGGTTTTATACCTACGCCGATCTGCGGCCCGCCTATTACGAAGAGGGCGCCCGCCGGCGGAAGGATACAGTTCTCTGGAAACTGCCCTGCACACTCCGGCAGGCCTGGAACTGCGCATTGGACCTGGACGGAGCCCGCGTCAACAACGACGGAGGCCTGTCCTCCACCGGGCAGTGTTCCGCGGTGCTGCTGGGCCGCCAGCCTCCCGTCAGCATGGTGCCGCAAAGCGAGATATACACCGACTTTTCTCGCTTGCTGGCTGAACGCAGCGCCCCCCGCGCGCCAGAGAGAAAGCGCCTGGCGCTGGTGCGGCCCGCCCGCTGTGAACCCCAGGAGTACGATCGGGTGCGCCAGACCTTTTGCCTCCGCCTTGTGGACACGGCCGGCCGGGATCTGTGGGTGGAGGTGCGCTATAAAGAAACGGAACAGGCGGTCGTGCAGGCGCTGGAACGATTTGCCGGGCGGTTGCGGCGCCGCCCGGACACAGCTGCGGTATTCTTTGGAAGCGTGTACCGGGAGGGCGACCGGCTGAAACTCTATCCGATCGAGTTGTTTGACGACTGGGAGGCTGTGGTATGACCGAATTGCTGAAGGAGATCGGACAGATTCTTGGCGATCTGCTGCGGTCGGGGCTGGATACCGGCGGCCCTTCGGCGGCGGAGAAACTGCGCGCGCTGAGCGGGCGCTGTGAGGCGGCGGGCCTGCATACCGGCGCGGCGCTTTTGGATGAACTGGCCGGCAAGCTTGCCGCCCGCCCGCACGCTTTGCAGAAGGACGATCTGCCGCTGACGGATACGCTCTGCCGCCTCGTCCGGTATGAAGAACTGTGCCGGCAAAAGCTGCAGGAGGAGTCTGTCGTTGCACGCTGGCAGTGCCTGGCGGAAGAACAGGAGCAAGATACTTGAAAAAATCAGAAAGGAGCAGTGCCGATATGGGCCAGGATACCATGCGGGATAGCGCGGCGCAGAACAAGGCGAAGGAGATCGCCATGAAGGGAGGCTGGGATATGTCCTGGCTGCTGGATCCGGAGGACGAGGAACTCGTTGCGAGCTGGCGGGGCGGTTTCAAGAATGAATTTTGGTCCGAGTATGTCGATGGTGATCTGCGTGAACATTGGTCGAAATATACCGATGAGGAACTGCGGCTGGGCGCCATTGAGGATCTGGAACGCTACCTGGTGGCCGGCAAAGAGCAGGCGCGGGCGTATCTCACCGCCACCGGCTCGCTGCGGGACAGTGCCGCCCAACTGGCACAGGTGCAGGCTGAGCCGTATGTATTCCCCTCTTATATCCCGAACAAGCTGCAGCCATACCGGGAGCGGGTGGGCTGGGATCCTTTCCTCACCCGCTGTTCGATCGTGCTGGGCATGCGGATGCAGGGCCGCGAAATACGCAAGTATGTCGCATCCTCCCGGCTGACGCAGGAACTGCTGAAAACGGACCTGCCCATTCGGGATGTCCTGGACGTTATGGGCGGGATGTATGATTTCGCCTACCCGGAGTTCAACAAGGTCCAGCTGGAGGAGAATGTGCAGAAGCTGATCAACAACACCGATCGGCTGGAAGAACTGTGCCAGGCCGTCACCGGCAGCTGCGCGTTCGGCAGGGCCATTGCCATCCGGGCCCTGAATGAAAAGACCGGCGCGCCGGGCGCCCAGGCCGCGCAGGCCAAGGCCGGCATCCTGGCCGGTGCGGGGGATTCCTCCCAAAGGGTACAGAAAGTACTGCGCGAATGTCTGTGCGCCCACCCGGACTGGGCGCCGGATGTCGCCGCCCTGCTCAAGAGCAAAAAGGCCGCCGCGCGGTGCGTTGCGGCCACGGTGGCGGGCACGCTGGGCACTCTGCGCCCGCAGCTGGAGCAGGCACTGGCGGCCGAGAAAAGCGCCAAGGTGGCCAAGGTCATCAGCGAGGCCCTGGGCAAGCCCGTAGGTGCCACAGTGCTGGTTTCGCCGCCCGATGACCCGGAGGAACTGGCCGCCCGGGTGCTGAAGGGAGGCAAGCGACGCAGGATCCAGTGGCTGCTGGACACGGCGCTGCCTGCGCTGCACACCGAACAGGGCGAGGCGGTCAGCGAGGATCGCCGGGACGCGATTCTCGCGGCCTACTGCGCTGTGGGCGATGTCGGCCGCTGCCAGGAGGCGGACACCCTGGCCCGGGGCCTGGATCAGAAGGATCTGGCCGATCTGGCTGACGCGGTTTATGAGGCCTGGCTGGTGGCCGACGCCCCGATCAAGGCCAAATGGGTGCTGGCAGCGGCGGCGATCCTGGGCGGGGAGACCATGACCGCCAAACTGAGCCAGAGCGTTGAGGAATGGGGGTACAGATTCCGTGGGGCCCTCGCCTGCGATGTGATGAACGCGCTGGCCCTAAGCCGGGATACCGCCGCGCTGGAGGCGCTGGACGAGCTTTCCCTCAAGGCTGAATTTCCTCAGATCCGCAACGGCGCGGTTGCCGCGTTGCAATCAGCGGCCGACGAACGGGGCCTTTCGCTGGAGGAACTGCTGGATGAGCTGGTGCCTGCGCTGGGCTTTTCCGCCCAGGGGGTGCGGGTCTTTGACTATGGCCGCCGCCGGCTGATCGTACGGCTGGACGCTGCGCTGGAACTGTCCTTCGAGACCGAGGCGGGCAAAACGCTCAAAAAAATGCCGTCTCCCGGCAAGACCGACGACCCGGAAAAAGCCGCCGCCTCCTACGAGGCTTACAAGGGCCTCAAAAAGAAGATCCGCGCCGTGGTGGCGCGCCAGAGGTCCCGGCTGCGGGCCGCGTTTGCCAGCGGACGCTGCTGGAATGCCGAGACCTGGCAAAGACTGTTTGTGCACAATCCTCTGATGCGCCCCTTTGTGCTCAGCCTGATCTGGGGAACCTACGAGGACGGACGTCTTGTCACCGCCTTCCGTTATATGGAAGACGGCTCCTTCACCACGGTGGAGGAGGAGGAATACACCCTGCCGGAGGGCGCCCGGGTGGGGCTGGCCCATCCGGTGGAACTGGGCGAGGAGGCCTGCGCCGCCTGGAAACGGCAGCTGGCGGATTATGAGATCATCCCCGCGTTCCCTCAGTTGAGCCGGCACGCCTACCCGCTGCCGGAAGGTATCGGGGCCTGCCGCCGGCTCGAGACTTTTGGCGGCAAGATCCTCAACGGCCGGTCCCTTTCCAATCGGCTGCGGGGCATGGGCTGGAGCCGGGGCGAAACCGACGAGGACGGTGAGTACAACTGCTTTTACCGGGAAGAGCCGGCCCAGGGCCTGGGGATCGTGCTTCGGATCTCCGGCAACTCGATATGGGACGAGGATGAGACCGTAACGGTGTACGACGGGGCCTTTTACAGAACCGGCGGCGCCGGCAAGCCCGGCGAGCCCGAGGAGGACCGGATCCTGGCCCTGGGGCAGCTGCCCGCCCGCTATTACAGCGAGGCGATCTATCAGTTGACCCGGGCCACCGCCCCCAGCATCGAGACCGATCCCGATTGGAAAGACCGGTAAAGTTCCGGGCATACCGTGAAGAAAAGCGGCCGCCCGCGATCAGGCGGCCCGGGCAGAGCCCGCAAAACCCATAACAGGCAGGAGGAATACCATGAATACGCAGCAAGCCGGCAAACAGGAGCGGCAGGAGAATTTTTTGGAGAAAATGGGGCTGACCCCGGCCAACAAAGCGCTGGCGGCGGAGTATCTCTCCGCGGAAAGCCGCAACGACGATCTGCTGAACCAGGTCGAACCGCAGGACCTTCGGGAGACGGCGCAGAACCTGCGTCGGGAGGATACCGCATACCTGGCGGAGCTGTACCAGACTTCGGACACTGAGGCGCTGTCCCGGCACATCAAACTGTTCTGGGCGATCGGCAAAAGCACGGCGGTGTTCCCGCTGGCCAGGCTTCTGGAAAACACGCGGCCGCTGTGTGTTTCTTTGCTGGGTAAACCCGCGGCAGCGGCCATGCTGGCCGAATATATGGTATGGCGGAATACCCCCTCCTGGCAGGACATGAAATGGCTGTATGAATTGGCCGCGTCCGAGCCGGAAACGCTGGAGGCGGCGCAGAACCTGGGCGGCACCAAATGGAACAATCTGAACATTCTGCTGGACGGCATCCTGCTGTACGGGGATGCCAACGCCCGCTCCGGGCTGCTGCAGCGGCTGACCGGAAAAAGCGCGTCGGCCGTCCGCCATGCGGACGATCTGCTCGGCAAACTCCAGGGCTGCCTTTCGCTGACCGTTTCCCAGCTGGCCGAAGCCGACCAGCAGGCCATCGGCCGTTATCTGCGGTCGGGCGAGCCCGGCGCGCCGCTGCCGGCCTTGTCGGTCCCGCTGCCCGACGGCGGCGATCCCCGGGCCGTGCTTGGCTCCCGCCCGTATATCAGCAGCGCGTATCTGATCGCGCTGCTGAGCGCCGCCGCCTTTTTGGGGCAGCAGCAGGACCCCCGGCTGCACTGCGTCGTGCGGCTGTATCTGGCGCTGGATACGGTCACCACGCTGCGGGCCGTGTTCCACGCCGCTCCCTGGGAGTATTGCGAAAAACAACTGGATACGCTGCTGGCCGATCTGCCCGGCGGCCCGGTGACCATGCTGCTGGCGATGGGGAGTTTCGGGTATTACTGGCTGGACAGAAACCAGATCGACGCAGTGATCCGGCGATGCCTGGGCGGCGTACAGAAGGCGCTGGAACTGGCAGACAAGAACCAGTATGTGCATCTGATCGACCTGCTGCCGCCGGCCGCGCGGCCGGCGGATACGCGGGAGATCATTGCCGAGATGCTGGCAAAACTGTTTCAGCAAGGGGGCAAGGAACTACTGGCGTTTGTGCAGGAACCGGGCGGCGGCCTGCAAGACGCCGACGCACGGTTGGCCGGCCTTGTTCTAAATCGCTATCCTGATACGGAACACGCGATCCGGCTGCTGCAAAAACACCGGGAAAAGGCCGGCTGGGACACATTTGCCTGCCGCTGCGTGATGGTTGTGGGGCTTTCGTGCGAAGGGCGCGGGCTGACGAATCTGGTGCGAACGGATGCGGATATGACCGCCCTGGCACAGGCTTTGCTGGAACAGGGCCTGCCGGTCTCCCCGCTGCTGCAGGTGTTTGGCGCGCTGGAAGCAAGTTTTTACCGCGAAGATGAAAAAGTGAAGGTCCGCAATGCGGTATACGCGGCGCTGGGCCACCCCCAATATTGTCAGGAACTCTGCCAGGCGGCGCAGAAAAGCGGTATGTTCGGCCGGTCTGTAGCGCTCTCCGCGCTGGATGACATCGCCGCACTGCCCGGCGAAGAGGGAGCGGCCGCCAAGGCGGGGATCTTGGCCTGCGCGGGGGATTCGTCCAAACAGATCCAGGAACTTCTGACCGCCATTTTGTCCGCCCATCCGGATTGGGCGGAGGATATTGCCGGCCTGCTGAAGAGCAAAAAAGCCGTTGAGCGGCTTCTGGCCGTACAGGTGGCAGCCCGCTGGGGCGAAACGCTTCATCCCGCGCTGGAGACCGCGCTGGCCGCGGAAAAAAGCGCCAAGGTGGCCGACGCCATTCGGGCCGCGCTGGGGCAGGCCGCGACCGGGCCCTGCGCCGGGGAGGAGGCGGCCTCGCCGGACCAGTTGGCCGCGCAGATATTGAAGGGGGGCAAGCGCCGCCGCTTTCAGTGGCTGCTGGAGCCGGCCCTGCCCCCGGTACGCGGGGCCGGCGGCACCCCGGTCAGCGAAGACCGGCGGGACGCGCTGCTGGCGGCCTATTGCGAACTGGGCCGCGTAGGCCGCAGCGATACGGCCGCCGCCATCGCGCAGGGGCTTGACCCGGCCGACCTGGCCGCGCTGGCCGCGGAGGTCTGGGAGCGGTGGCTGGCTGCCGGCGCACAGAGCAAGTCCAAGTGGGTGCTGGCGTTTGTGGCGGCTTTTGGCGGCCCGGCCATGACGCCCCGCATGCAGCATGCCGTCAACGACTGGCCGCAGCACGCCCGGGGTGCCATTGCCTGCGACGCGGTCATGGCGCTGGCCCTCAGCCCGGACCCGGCGGCGCTGCTGGTGGTGGATTCCATTGCCCGCAAGTTCAAGTTCCGACAGGTCAAGACGGCCGCCGCGGCCGCGCTGCAAAATGCGGCAAAGGAACTGGGGATCACAGCCGAGGAACTGGCCGACCGGATCGTGCCGGACCTGGGCTTCTCTGCCGACGGCAAGCGCGTCTTTGATTACGGTCCCCGCTCGTTTACCGTTCGCCTGACCCCCACGCTGGAACTATCCATCGCCAACGACGCGGGCAAGACGGTCAAAAACCTGCCGTCGCCCGGCAAGACCGACGATCCGGAAAAGGCTGCCGCTTCGTACGAGGCCTTCAAGACCATGAAAAAGCAGATCCGCACCACCGTTTCCACCCAGAAGGCACGCCTGGAAGCGGCGCTGGCCGCTCTGCGCTGCTGGGACGCAGAGGCCTGGCAGGCGCTGTTTGTGCGCAATCCCATCATGCACCAGTTTGCCATCAGCCTGATCTGGGGCGTGTATGAGGGCGATCGGCTTACCGCCACCTTCCGCTATATGGAGGATGGCTCCTTCAACACGGCGGATGAGGAGGAATATACGCTGCCTGCCGCCGCCCGGATCGGCCTGGTACATCCGGTGGAACTGGAGGCCGAGGCTCTGGAAAACTGGAAGCAGCAGTTGGCGGATTATGAGATCACCCAAAGCATTCCGCAGTTGGACCGGCCGGTCTATACCCTGCAGCCGCAGGACGCGGCGGCAGGCTGCCTGGAATCGTTCGGCGGTAAAAAACTCAACGGCCTGTCCCTCTCGGGCAAGCTGCAGGGGATGGGCTGGTATCGCGGCAGCGTGCTGGACGGGGGAGGCTACTATACCTTCTATCGGGAGGACCTGTCCCTGGACCTGGGTGTGGAACTGAGATTTTCCGGCTGTTTTGTAGGCGACGAGAATGAGACGGTGACGGTCTACGACGCGGTGTTCTACAAAGCGGGGGCTGTACAGCGGGGCAGTTATCGCTACGATACCATCCAGGACGCCGATGTGCTGGCGCCGGACAAGGTGCCGGCCCGCTACTACAGCGAGATCGTCTGGCAGCTGATACGGGCCACCGCCTCCAGCACCGAGACCGATCCGGACTGGAAAAGCCAGCGCTGACCGCGGGCCCTGAATTATTTTCGATCAAAAAGCACACCCTCCCGGTTTGTCGGGAGGGCGTGCTTTCTCTTATGCCTGCTGCCCGAAGAAAAGTTCCAGATCCTTTTCCACGGTTCCGATCCCGGCGATCCCGAACCGTTCGGTCAGCACCGAGGCCATCCGCGGGCTCAGAAAGGCGGGCAGGGTGGGGCCCAGATGAATGTTTTTCACCCCCAGGGAAAGCAGCGCCAACAGCACGATGACGGCTTTCTGCTCATACCAGGCAATGTTGTATACGATGGGCAGTTCGTTCACGTCTTTCAGGCCGAACGCCTCTTTCAGCTTCAGGGCGATCACCGCCAGTGAGTAGGAATCGTTGCACTGGCCGGCATCCAGCACCCGGGGGATGCCGCCGATCTCGCCCAGTTCCAGTTTGTTGTACCGGTATTTGGCGCAGCCGGCAGTCAGAATCACCGTATCGGCGGGCAGCGCCCGGGCAAATTCGGTGTAATATTCCCGGCTGCGGGCGCGGCCGTCACAGCCGGCCATCACCACAAAGGCGCGGATTGCGCCGCTCTGTACCGCGTCCACGATCTTGTCCGCCAGCGCCAGCACCTGGGCATGGGCAAAGCCGCCCACGATCTGCCCGTGCTCGATGGCGCGGGGCGGAGCACAGTGTTTTGCCTGTTCGATCAGCGGGGAGAAATCCTTGTTTCCGTCGGGGCCTTCCGCAATGTGCGTGCAGCCCGGGTATCCGGCGGCGCCGGTGGTGTACAGCCGGTCCTTGTAGCTGTCCCGGGGCGGTACGATGCAGTTGGTGGTCATCAGGATCGGCCCGCCGAAAGATTCAAACTCTTCCGGCTGCTTCCACCAGGCGTTGCCGTAGTTGCCCGCCAGATGCGGGTATTTTTTGAGCCCGGGATAGTAGTGAGCGGGCAGCATTTCCGAATGGGTATACACGTCGATGCCCGCGTCCCGCGTCTGTTCCAGCAGCATCTCCAGATCCCGCAGATCGTGCCCCGATACCAGAATGCCCGGACGCCTCCCCGCGCCGATATTCACCCGGCTGATCTCCGGCGCACCGTATGCCTCGGTGTGCGCTCTGTCCAGCAGAGCCATGGCTGCCACCCCATACCGCCCGGTCTCCAGGGTCAGTTCCACCAGCTGCTCCGCGGTCAGGCTGTCGTCCAGTGTGGACGCCAGCGCTCTCTGGAGAAAGGCCTCCAACTCCGGATCGTCCCGAAGCAGCCGATTGGCGTGCTTGGTGTAGGCGGACAGCCCTTTCAGTCCGTAGGTGATGAGTTCCCGCAGCGAACGCACATCCTCGTCTTTTGTGGCCAGAACCCCCACCTCGCGGGCCTTGGCCTCCCAATCGCCCACACCATCCCACAAGGCCGCCTCGGGCAGATCGCGGGTGGTCTCCAGCCGGGCCAACAGTTCTTTTTTGCCGTCCAGCGTGGTGCGAATGCGCCCTTCGATCGTCTGCCGATCAAAGTTGGCGTTGGTGATGGTGGTAAACAGGTTCAGGGTGATGGCTCGCCCCACCCAGTTCGGCACCTCCTTGCCTTCCCGCCGCATCGCCTGGGCCGCGGCGGCAAGCCCTTTTGTCACGTATACCAGCAGATCCTGCCAGCGGGCTACATCGGCGCTCTTGCCGCATACGCCAGCCTGGGTGCATCCCCGGCCGCCGGCCGCTTCCTGACACTGATAACAAAACATCTTGGTATCCAAGTCATCCCCTCCTTACTCCAGCCAGCGGATGGCGGCCACCGGGCAGCCGTCAATGGCTGCCTGCACCTGTTCCTGTTCACTTTCCACCGCCGGCCGCACGGCTTCGGCCTTTCCGTCCTCCCGCAGGCAGAACACCTCGGGGCACGCCTCACAGCACAGCCCGCATCCGATGCAGGTCGCCTCATCCACAAACGCGTTCATAAGCAATACACACTCCTTTTTGGCTTACCGGCGGGCATAAATCCGCCAGGACCAGTGTTCCCCGGATCGCGTTGACTATTCCGCCGGGGTCCGTACCGTTCCGCGCCCGCGGATCATCCTGTCCGTGCTGCCCCGTAAATAAAACGGAAGAGGCCTCCCACAGGGGGAAACCTCTTCCGTCTTGGCTTTTTCGGGGGATTTACGCGTCTTGGCCTCCGTGCCCGCTACAGCTGTGCCCGCTGCCGCAGTGTTCGCCGCAGCCGTGCCCCTGGGCATGGTGGTGTTCGTGATGTTCGCATCGCGCGTCAGGGTCGAAGGTCAGCCGGCCGGCGGCCAGAGCCTCGGCGGCCGCGTCGGCACTGCCGGTCACCCCGCCGTACAGCCGAATGTTGGCGGCGGCAAGCGCTGTCTGCGCGCCCCCGCCGATGCCGCCGCAGATCAGCGCGTCCACGTTGAGAGCGGTGAGCACGCCGGCCAGCGCGCCGTGGCCGCTGCCGTTTGTGTCCACCACACGGGAGGCTATGATCGTTCCGCCCTCCACATCGTACAGCTTGAACTGGGCCGTATGGCCGAAATGCTGGAAGATCTGGCCGTTTTCGTATGGGATCGCAATGCGCATGATCGAATCTCCTTCCGGTTTTTTATATTGCTGATGGTATGCCTGTTTGAAACAGGTGGAACACCCGCAGCCGTCCGCCTGGCCGTCGCACAGCCGGAACTCGCCGCCCTCGATATGCAGCGGCCTCCCGCTTACCAGCATATCCGCCAGTTTGCGGCGTGCGTTCTCGTAGATCTTCTGCACGGTGGTGCGGGCGATCTGCATCGAAACGCTGCATTGTTCCTGAGACAGCCCCTGCCCGTCGATCAGCCGGATCGTTTCATATTCGTCGATGGTCAGCAGGATGGGGGAACATGCCCCCCTCGCTTCAGCGGGCTGAAAGGTTACGGTGCGGGGGTAGTGACAGACCCGCCGGCGCTTGATCGGTCTTGGCATGGATGTCTCCTTTGCGTGTTCTGGTTTTCAGTATATGCTGGTTTATGGTATATGTCAATAACTTATGTGTCCAAAAGACCAGGCGGGCGCCGCCGGACAAGGATCAGGCGCGGTCCCGGCGCAGGAGCCGGGGATAGCTGTGATCAATGGCCAGCGCGCCCAGCGGCGCGGTGAGCAGGATCGCCAGTACCGCCCCGGTAAGCACCATGGGGCCGCAGGTCAGCCCCATCGCCAGGGGCAGCGAGCCTATGGCCGCCTGTACGGTGGCTTTGGGGCAGTAAGCGATGGCGCAGAACAGTTTTTCCTGCTTTGTCAGCCGTGTGCCCGCCACGCACAGAGCTACCCCCAGCATCCGCACAGCCAGCGCCCCAACGATCACCGCCAGCATGGCCGGACCGGCCTTGCATACATAGGCGGGGTCCACGGCCGCGCCCACCAGCACAAACAGCAGTACCTCCGCCGCCACCCACAACTTGCCGAATTTTCCGCTCAGCCGCCCGGCCACCAGGCCGTATCGGGCCTGAAGCGCGGCGCCCGTCGCCATCACCGCCAGCAGCCCGGAAAATCCCAGCCAGCCGGTAAAAAGGTCCTCAGCGCTCACCAGCAAAAAGGACACACTCAGCAGGATCAGCACCTTGGCGCTGTCCCGCAGATGGACGCGGCGGAACAGCCGGTCCAGTATCAGACCGCACACCAGCCCCACCGCTACCCCCAGCAGGATGGAGGTGGGGATGCGGGCCAGCTGGATCGGGGAGAAACCGTCGCCCCGGGCCAGGCCGGTAAAGGCGGTAAAGAGTACGATCACAAATACGTCGTCCACCGCGCGCCCGCCATGAGCATTTGGGGCACCGCGCGGGCGGCGCCCCAGCCCTCCTCCATGAGCCGAAGCATCCGGGGAACGATCACCGCCGGGGATACTGCTGCCAGGGTAGCCCCCAGGATAGCCGCTTCCAGCCGGGTACAGCCCAGCAGCGGCGGGGCCAGCAGCAGGATGCCGCCGATCTCGCACACCGCGGGCAGAAAACAGAGCAGCACCGCCGGCCGGCCCGCTTCAGATCCCGGGGGGACAGATTCAGCCCCGCCCGCAACAAGATGATCACCAGGGCGATCTGCCGCAGCGAGGCCGAGATACTCAGCAGCGAGGGATCAATGGCTCCCAGCTGTGCCAGTATAATACCGGTAAGCAGCATCCCCAGCAGACCGGGCAGGCCCAATTTCTGCATCAGTCCGCCCAGCGCCAGCCCCAGTAAAAAGATCCACGCAAGACTCAACAACATACACGATCCCTCCATGGCGTTTTGCGCCCTGACAAATAAAAAAGCCGATGGCTTCTGCACGCAGGGCGGCAGAAGTCATCAGCTCCAAAAGTTTTGGGCGGTTTGCACCGGACATGCGCCGGGCGGGGGAGAACTTCATTCCCACTGACACCCAGTATAGCGCATACCGGCCGGGATGGCAAGGGATTTATTCGTGAAAGATCCGGTTGAGCAGGGCGATGCAGCCGGCCAGCAGCAGCATCACGATCAGGATGCCCAGCATCCCCTTGCCCAGATAGGCCAGGCTTTCCAGAAACAGCGCGGTATTCAGCATCATGGATTCCTCCTTTTCTCAGCGGGCGATCAGGTTGAGCAGCAAACCGCCCGCGATCACCGAGGCGATCTGCCCGCCCACATTCACACCGGCCGCGTGCATCAGCAGGAAGTTCTGCGGGTCTTCTTTCAGGCCCATTTTATGCACCACCCGGCTGGACATGGGGAAGGCCGAGATGCCGCAGGCGCCGATCATCGGGTTGACCTTGTTGCGGGCAAACAGGTTGATGATCTTGGCACAGAGCACACCGCCCGCGGTATCAAACACAAAGGCCAGCAGGCCCAGCGCCAGGATCAGCAGAGTGTCGGGAGAGAGGAACTGTTCGGCCTGCATCCGGCTGGCGATGGTGATGCCCAGGAAAATGGTGATCAGGTTGGCCAGCACGTTCTGCGCCGTCTCGGACAGGCTGTTCAGCACGCCGCATTCCCGCAGCAGGTTGCCGAACATCAGGAAGCCCACCAGCGCCACGCTGCGGGGCACGATCAGACCCGCCACGATGGTCACCAGGATCGGGAACAGGATGCGGGTGGTACGGCTCACGTTGGCCGGCTGATAGGGCATCCGGATCAGCCGTTCCTTTTTGGTGGTCAACGCCCGGATGACCACCGGCTGCACCAGCGGTACCAGAGCCATATAGCTGTAAGCCGCCACCATGATGGCGCCGGTATAGCTGGAGCCGTACCACTGGGACACAAAGATGGCGGTGGGGCCGTCAGCCGCGCCGATGATCCCAATGCTGGCCGCGTCCTGAAGATCAAAACCAAACAGACAGGCCAGGCTCAGCGTCAAAAAGATACCCAGCTGGGCCGCCCCGCCAAACACCAGCAATTTGGGGTTCTGCAGCAGGGGACCGAAGTCGATCATCGCGCCGATGCCGATGAACAGCAGCAAGGGGAACAACTCGTTGGCGATGCCGGCGTTATACAGCACATCCAGCACGCCTTCCTCGGCGCCCTGGGTCACCGCGCCGGACATAGGCAGGTTGACCAGGATCGCGCCAAAGCCCATGGGCAGCAGCAGGCTGGGCTCCATATCCTTTTTGATGGCCAGATAGATCAGCAGGCCGCCGATCGCCCACATGACCACCATCTTCCAGTCCAGAAGAAGGATGTTTTCATACAGGTATTCCATTCGCTCCACTCCTTTGCTTTGCGGGATAGCCGCGGCAACAAAAAAGACTTTTACCACCGTGAGATACAATGCGGTGGTAAAAGTCTTGCCAATTATAGCAGCAGCGGGACCCGAAAGCCCGACCTGACGCAAACCGCTGCGGCCCGTTCTGCAAACAGTCCGCCGGCTACTCCCTTTTACAAACAGCAGAGTACCATGTTTTGGGCGCGGATGTCAAGCGGTTTCGGCGCAAAACATACAATTTCACACCGGGTCGGGCGCGGCCAGATCGACCGGGACCGGGCAGGCGATCTCCAGCCTGTCCGGCTGCACCCGGCAGCCCAGTGCCAGCACCCGCATACCCGTGGCCTGCGCTTTGCGCAGCGCGGCGCCGAACGCGGGGTGGGTATCCCAGTTGGGGGCAAAGAGCCGCATCCCTTCCATCTGCAGTACAAAGAGCACGGCGCACTCGTATCCTTGCGCCTGCCGTTCGGTCAGTTCACGCACATGCTTTTCTCCCCGCAGCGTGGGCGCGTCCGGAAACCGGGCCAGTCCGTCCGATTCCAGTGTGCAGCCCTTTACCTCCACCAGTACCGGCGTCCCGTTCGGCCGGCGGGCGAAAAAATCGAAGCGGCTGCCCCCTAATTGATATTCGGGCCGCAGCCCTTCCAGATCGCCCAACCCTCCTCCGGCCAGCCATTCCCCGGCTGCCGCGTTCGGGGCGGCCGAGTCCAGATTCACCAGCAGAGGCGCTTGTTCGGGCCGGGCTTTTTCCACGGCGATCAGGTCATATCCGGTCTTTCGGGCGGCCGGGCCGTCGGCTTTTTGCAGCCAGGCGCGGCAGCCGGGAACAAGCAGTTCAGCGCATCGGCCGGTGTTTTTTACATGCACGGTTTGTGTGACGCCGTCCAGGTCGGCCAGCGCCACAAACCGGTTCAAGCGCTCCAGAAACACGGCGGAAACGATATTGCGATACAGCACGGGATATCCTCCTTTTGTAGGCGTTTCGGTACAAAAATGCGGCGCGAAAGGGCGCGCACTCTGGTAAAACGGCGATTTTTGCGGCGTTTTGCTTGACGCAAAATCCAAAAATGGTATAATCGGAACATAGGCCCGCCCATTGAAAAGCGCGCCATACAGACGTTCTTCCTTCGGCCGGGCCTCTTGTGGACCCTGTATCCCATCCCGGCGGTTTTGCCGGGCAGACGCAGTTTTGCCGTATGCTTGTTTACAAGGAGAGAGGAACTATGAAAAAAACCAGCCAGACCATTATCAGCGCAGATCAATTTTACACCATCACCGCCGCCACCGGCAAGGTGCTGGAGGTTGCCGATTTCAACACCGAGAACGGCGCTTCCATCCAGCTGTATGCCAATGCCGGCGAGCCCTGGCAGCAGTGGAACTTTGTGCGTGCCGGCGAGGGCGTATACCGGATCCAGAATCGTTTTACCGGCAAGATGCTGGACCTGGTGGATGGCGGCGTGACCGATGGTACCTGGGTGCACCAGTGGGAGGGCGCGCCCGCGTCCAGCCAGCTGTGGGTGTTGCAGGCCACCAACGACGGTCGCTTTAAGATCAAGTCCAACCTGGCCGGCAAGTGCCTGGACGTGGTGGGGATGAATGCTGAGAACGGCGCCCATGTGCAGATCTGGCAGGATGTGAACGGCGAGAATCAGCTGTGGACCATTGCCGCGGTCAAGGAGAAAAAGGCTGCCGAGCCGAAAACCGAGACCACCGGCACAAAGACGAAAAAAACCGCCGCCAGCAAGCCCGCTGCGAAAGCCGCGGACAAGAAACCCGCCCGCAAGGCACAAGCAAAGCCGGCTGCGCCCAAAACGGAAGCGCCTGCCAAGACAGAGACCCGGCTGGCGGCCAAACCGGAGACCCGCCCCGCGGTGAAGGTGGAAACACCCAAGGCCATGGTGGCGACCAAGGCCGAGCCTGCCCCTAAAGCCGAGCCTGCCCCTAAAGCCGAGCCCGCCAAAAAGGCCGAGCCCGCCAAAAAGGCCGAGCCCGCCAAAAAGGCCGAGTCTGCCAAAAAGGCCGAGTCTGCCCCTAAAGCCGAGCCTGCCAAAAAGGCTGAGCCCGCCAAGAAAGCTGAGTCCGCCCCCAAAGCCGAGACCAAAAAGCCGGCGGCAAAAAAGACTGCCCGCAAGAACGGCAAGTAAAGCCATCCTCCGCCAACAAATACAAAATGCCCGCTGCGAATCGTTCGCAGCGGGCATTTTTCACCGTTCGTTACGCCTCATAGCGCATCTTTTCCGGGCTCCAGCCGCGCAGGACCTGCAGCATGGCGGCGGCTTGCGGCCGGGCGCAGGCGCCGTCCAGGTCTTTCCAGTTTCCGCACTCCGCTTCGCTGGCTCCGGGTACCGGCCCATCGTACTCCGCCATAAAGGCAAAGCAATCGGTGGCCAGTTCCAAAGCCTCCGCGTCGGAAAGGCCGCGGGTCAGCAGGTAGAAACCGGTACGGCAGCCCATCGGGCCCACGTAGATCACATGATCGGCCCAGCGGCTGTTGCGGGCGCGGGTGGCAAACAGGTGTTCCAGTGTGTGGGCCTCGGTGGTGGACAGATAGTCGCCCTTATTGGGGGCCTTCATGCGGATGTCCCAGGTGTCCACATCCCCATCCCGGCGGGACAGGTACATCCCGGGCCGCAGGGTGGTGTGATCCACGCAAAAACTGGCGATACGTTCCATGCCGGATCCCTCCTTACTGCGGCAGACGGCGTACTACGCCCCGGGCGCAGTCCACCGATACCCGCACATCATCCTTCAAAATCCTGGTAGCGCCCGCGGCGCCCACGATCACCGCTTTGTCCAATGTCAGCCCCACGATGGCCGCATGGCTGTTGAGGCCCGGGTCCTCGGTGATCACGGCGGCGGCCTGACGCATATATTCCAGCATTTCGTTGTTGGTAAAAGGCACGACCAGCACGTCGCCGGCGTGGAATTTGGCCTGCACTTCTTCCAGATTTCGGCAGACACAGAGAGGCCCTTTGGATACCAGCTTGCCTATCCCCACGCCGGTGAGCAGCGAATCGCCCACCAGATGCACCTTGATCATGTTGGTGGTGCCGCTGATGCCCACCGGTACGCCGGCGGTGATCACGGCCAGGTCGCCGTCCTGTACAAGGCCGGCTTCCTGCGCGGCGTGCACCGAGAAGTCGATCAACTCATCGGTGTTGCGGGCGTAGGGCATCAGCATCGGGATCACGCCCCAGGACAGGGCCAGATGCCGCTGCACCTGTTCCTCCATCACGCAGGCCAGAATGGGCTGTTCGGGCCGGCAGCGGCTCAGCAGCCGGGCGGTCTCGCCGCTCTTGCTCACCGTGATCACCATGTCGGCCTTCAGGTCGGCGGCGGTGGTGCAGGCGGCATGAGCGGTGGCGGCGGCAATGCTCAGGTGATGATCGTTGGGCGCCTTGCGCATCCGGGACAGATAGTTGTGGTCGCTCTCGGTGCGGCGGGCTATAGCCGCCATGGTGCGCACCGCTTCCACCGGATATTTGCCCGCGGCGGTCTCCCCGCTGAGCATGATGGCGGAGGTGCCGTCGTAGATGGCGTTGGCCACGTCGGTGATCTCGGCGCGGGTGGGGCGGGGATGCTCGATCATGCTTTCCAGCATCTGGGTGGCGGTGATCACCGGCTTGCCGCTGGAGAAGCTGTGATAGATGATGTCCTTCTGAATCACCGGGATCTCGGTAAAGTCGATCTCCACCCCCATGTCGCCGCGTGCGATCATGATGGCGTCGGCGGCGGACAGGATCGCGTCGATGTTGTCCACGCCTTCCCGGTTTTCGATCTTGGCGATGATCCGCATGCGGGACTGTTTGCTGTCCAGCAGACGGCGGATATCCTGGATGTCGGCGGCGGTGCGGGTGAAGCTGGCGGCCAGGAAATCAAAGCCCGTCTCAATGCCGAACAGGATATCGTCTTTGTCACGGGCACTGATATAGGGCAGCGACAGGGATACCCCCGGTACGTTCACGCCTTTATTGTTTTTAATGACGCCGTTGTTGTTCACCCGGCACAGGATATCGGTCTCGTTCACGTCCAGAATGGTCATGCCGATCAGGCCGTCGTCCAGCAGGATGGTACCGCCGGCTTTTACGTCCTGAGGCAGATTTTTGTAGGTGACGGCGCAGATGGTCTCATCGCCCTCCACGTCCCGGGTGGTCAGGGTGAACTCCTGCCCGGCGATCAGGCTGGCCTTGCCGGCCTTGAATTGACGCAGCCGGATCTCCGGCCCCTTGGTGTCCAGCAGGGTGGCCACCGGCCGGCCCAGTTCCCGGCGCAGCCGGTCCAGGGTCTCATACCGGCGCTTATGCTCCTCGTGGGTGCCGTGAGAAAAATTAAAGCGGGCAACGTCCATGCCGCTTTCGATCATGGCGCGCAGCACCTCTTCGTTGTCGGTGGAAGGGCCCAGCGTGCAAACGATCTTGGTTTTTCGCATCTTTTGTTGTCCTCCTCATTGCATGATTCTCTATATAAGGTCCCGGAGACCACAGGTCCGGAGCGGATAGGACCCAATTTATTATAAACGAAAACCCATACCTATACAAGCGTTTCGGAAGCGGTCTTTCCTTTCCCGGGGGAATATGCTATAATACAGTCGATTTCCACACAATTTGCCTGCAAGGAGGTAAAAATATATGGCAAAACGAGTGTTCCTGATCGTGCTGGACAGCTTTGGCATCGGCGCGGAACCGGATGCCGCCGCTTTTGGCGATGAAGGTACCAATACGTTGGCCAGCATCGCGTCCAGCCCGGCGTTCGATACGCCGCGGATGCGCCAGCTGGGGCTGTTCAATATCGACGGGGTTTCCTGCGGCCGGAAGGCCGAGGCTCCGGCAGGCGCGTTTGCCCGTCTGCAGGAGGCGAGCAACGGCAAGGATACCACCATTGGCCACTGGGAGATCGCCGGGGTGGAGAGCCCGCGCGCGTTGCCCACCTATCCCGACGGATTTCCGCCCGAGGTGATCGCTGAGTTTGAGGCCCGCACCGGCCGCAAGGTGCTCTGCAACAAGCCCTATTCCGGCACCCAGGTGCTGGTGGACTACGGTGAGGAGCATCAGCGCACCGGTGCGCTGATCGTGTATACCTCGGCGGACAGCGTGTTCCAGATAGCCGCCCATGAAGACGTGGTGCCGGTGGAAACCCTGTACCAGTACTGCCAGATCGCCCGGGATATGCTCCGGGGCGAGCATGGGGTCGGCCGTGTGATCGCCCGGCCGTTTGTGGGAACCTGCGCCGCGGATTTCAAACGCACCGCCAACCGGCATGATTTTTCGCTGGAGCCGCCCGCGCCCACCATGCTGGATTATCTGAAGGAGGCCGGCCGGGACGTGATCGCGGTGGGCAAGATCCACGATATTTTTGCCGGGCAGGGGGTCACCGAGACCATCCGCACCAAAAACAACGATGACGGCATGCGGGTGACCCTCGAGTTGGCCGACCGGGATTTCAGCGGCCTGGCGTTTGTCAATCTGGTGGACTTCGATATGGTGTTCGGCCACCGCCGCAACATTGACGGATACGCTGACGCGGCCACCCGGTTCGACCGGGATCTGGCTGTTTTGCTCACCAAACTCCGCCCGGAGGATCTGGTGCTCATCACGGCCGACCACGGCTGCGACCCCGGTTATACCAAGACCACCGACCACACCCGCGAATATGTGCCGCTGCTGGCTGCGGGCGATCCGGTGCGGCCGGGCGCGGATCTGGGCACCCGCAAGAGTTTTGCCTGCATTGCCCGCACCGTATGTGAATATCTGGAAGTCAAGGCGCCCTTGACCGCCGGCGTCAGCCTGTGGCCGGAGATCCGCCGCTGATCGCATTGCGTTCCCACCCCCTCCGCCGGGGCGGGAACGTTTTTTCTCCGCGGCCCGGCCGACGCCGGTTCTGCCAATATCCAGCATATCCATAAAGGAATGAAATAATCCGCGGAGCCGAATCGTTTTATGACTGAACACTCTGCCGACCGGTTGGTCGGCGGCGGGAGGGGAAGAGGGGATTCAACGGGTGAAACTGTACATAATCTGGGCGCTGGCCGTCCTGTTTCTGGGCGACAGCGTACTGCGCACTTTTCGCTCCAATTTTAATTTTGGTATCCTGGTCATCTACGGCATTACCGCGATGCTCTGGATCTATGGGCTGTTCCATGGCCCGATTGACGCGTTTTGCGCGGCCGGGGTGGGGCGCGTGCTGCGCAATGTGTTTTTCTGCGGAATCGGGCTGTTCTGTGCGCTGCTGGCATTTGTGGCGGTGAGCGGTTACTCCAACCAGCCCCGGGGGGATGAGCGGGCGGTCATCGTGCTGGGCGCGGCGCTGCGGGGGGAACGGCTTTCCGATGTGCTGCGCCGCCGTCTGGACGCGGCGCTGGCCTATTGGAGGCAGCATCCCGACATGCTCATTGTCACCACCGGGGGCCAGGGCAGCGGCGAGGCGTTGCCGGAGGGGCAGGCCATGCGGGGTTATCTGGTGGCTCAGGGGGTGCCCTCCGGGCAGATACTGGTGGATGACGCCAGCACCTCCACCGAGGAAAACCTCCGCTTTGCGCGCGCGCTGCTGGAGCAGGCCGGCGTTCCTGCCGACGCGCCGGTGGCCGTGGTCACCAATGCGTTCCACTGCTACCGGGCCGGGTGCTATGCCCGCCGGGCGGGCTTTTCGCAGGTGCGTACCCTGCCGGCAGGGATCAGCCTTGTCTCTGTGATGCCCTGCTATTTCCGTGAGGTATTCGCGGTTTTATATTACTGGGTGTTCAAGTCCTCGCTCACCGGGTGGATCCATCCGTTCGTGGGGATCTTGTCATTGATTTGAAAAAGCGAGAGGAACTGAGGTGAAGCGATGGCTCCCATTATCCGAACGGTAAACCTGCGCAAGGTCTATCGGGTGGGGCATGAAAAGGTCATAGCCCTGAACGACGTGAACCTTGCCATTGAGCCGGGGGAGGTATGCTGCATTGTGGGCGCGTCGGGCAGCGGCAAATCCACCCTGCTCAACCAGCTGGCCGGGCTGGAAAAACCCACCCGCGGGCAGGTATTTATCGGCAAACACGAGATCAGCGCCATGAACGAGAACGAACTGGCAAAGTTCCGGCAGGCGCATCTGGGCTTTATTTTTCAAAGCTACAACCTGCTGCCCAACCTGACCGCGGCGGAGAATGTGGCGCTGCCCCTTATGTTCAAGGGGATGCCCCGCAAAGCGCGGCTGGCGCTGGCAAAAGAAGAACTGAAAAAGATGGGCCTGTCCAAGCGGGCCAATCACAAACCCACCGAGATGAGCGGCGGTCAGCAGCAGCGGGTGGGCATCGCACGGGCATTCGTGGCAAAGCCGAAGGTGATCTTTGCCGACGAGCCTACCGGCAACCTGGACTCCGCCACTACCCGGCAGGTGCTGTACCGCATCCTGCAGATGGCGCAGGAAAACAATATCACCTTTGTGATGGTCACTCACGAGCGGGAGCTGGCAGGCTGCGCGGACCGGGTGATCACCATTATGGACGGCAAGGTGCAGAGCGATGTGGTGGTGGATGAGGCCACCCGCGAGCGCAGCCGTGCCGAAATGTTCAAAGATCTGGTGGACCTTGCGCCGGCGGAGCCCCAGACCACCGTACCGGCGCAGAACTGAGATAGAGAGGAAACATGATTATGAAAAGAGCATACCGTATGGTAAGTACGATCCTGGCGCTGGCACTGCTGTGCAGCTTGAGCGCCGCGTTCCCCGTTTTTGCGCAGGCATCCTCCCCGGCCGGGGCGGATGCTTCGCAGGGGACTTTCTCGATGCTCTCCATTGATTCCTATCAGATCGGCACGGAAACCGCTGCGGGCGGCGAAGAGGGCGGTGCTGTGACGGGTTCCGCCTTTACCCCGCTGACCAACGTGGAACTGTATCAGTCGGATCTGACGATCAAGGTCTACTTCACCTACACCGGCAGCTGGCATGAGCCGTACGGCAATAGCCTGTCGGGCGAGAATTTTGTCCAGCAGGGCGGCTCGATCACGGCGGAACCGGTCGCGGGATCGCCGGGGAAAGGCATTGTGACCTTCAGCGGTATCAAGTACAACGGCCCTTCCAATACCATCGACTTTTCCATCGGCGGGGCGACCAAGACGTTGGTGATCGCGGAATGTCAGATAGCGGTCGCCACGCCGGCCCCCACAGTGGAACCGACTCCCGAACCCAGCCCCACCCCGCAGCCCAAGACTCCGGGCCTGATCCTGAAGGAGTCCAGCTTCGGCGGCACCAGCGTGGCCGCCGGTGAGCCTTTTGACCTGACCCTCACCATCTACGCCACCGACGGCGGTGAAAACCTGAGCGACGTCATGGTCACCCTGGGCATCAACGATGAGAACGTCACCCTGGCCAACGGCAACCTGAACGTCTATCTGGGCGAGATGGCTCCCGGCAGCACTCGCCAGGTCGTTTATCAGATCCTGCCCGGCGCCAACTTCACCGGCGGCGTGGCCAAGTTCTCGGTGGGCCTGTCCGGCAAGGGCAAGAGCACCGGTGCGGCCCCCACCACCGACGGCTCCACCAGTGTGTCGGTGCCGGTCACCCAGCCGGACCGCTTTGAAATCACCAACCTGGAAGCCCCCGAGACCATCATGGTGGGCGAGGAGGGCTATCTCTCCCTGTCCTTTGTCAACAAGGGCAAGATGCAGGTCAACAACCTGTCCGCCGAACTGAAGGGCAACATGGCCAACCCCGGTCAGAGCCAGTACCTGGGCAACCTGGCCGCCGGCACCGAAAACTCGGTGGACTTCTCCCTGATGGCCAACGAGGCCGGCACCATCGAGGGCACCATCGTGCTCAGCTATGAGGACGCCCAGGGCAAGGTGGTCGCCCTGGAAAAGACTTTCAGCTGCACTGTGGAGGAGAGCATGGGCGGCGGCGACATGTGGATGGACCCCTCCATGGATCCCACCATGGGCATGGAGGTGGAAGAGCCCTCCGGCGGTGTGCCGGTGTTCGTCTGGATCATCCTGGCGGTTGTGGTGATCGGCGGCGGCGTGGCGGCCGTGATTATCGTGCGCAAGAAGAAGGCCGCCAAACTGGCGCAGTTGGAGGACAGCGATGAAGATATCTGATCTGCTGCGGCTCAGCGCGGACAACCTGCGCCGCCGCAAGGGCCGCACGGCCCTGACCGTGATCGGCGTGGTGGTGGGCACCTTCGCCATCATTGTGCTGATCAGCCTGGGCATTGCCAGCAATGCCAATAATGAAGCCATGCTGCAAAGCTGGGGCGATCTGACCCAGATCCAGATCTGGAACTATGCCTACGGTTCGGTGGGGGAGACCCCAAAGCTGGACGACGAGATGCTGGATACCATCCGTGCGCAGGAACATGTGGTGGCGGCCACCCCGTTCTATTCGGCCAATAATGTCAACGCCAGCATCTATGCCGGCAAAAATGACCGGTATGAGGCCTATTTTTATGAAAGCTACGGCGTGGACATGACCGCGCTGCAGGCAATGGAGTTCCAGCTGCAGAGCGGCAACTGGATCCCGGACGATCTGAACCTGGGTAAGAAGAAGATCCCGGTGCTGGTGGGCGCCAACATGGGGTATGGGTTCCAGGACACCCGCAAAAGCTGGAACAGCGGCAAGCGCCAGCGCTGGGCGGGGGAGACCGATTCCCTGGGCAATCCGGTCCCGCCTTTTGTGGATGTGGAAAAGGACAAACTGATTCTGCGGCTGGTGGCCTATGACAACAACGGCAACGAAAAGACCCAGGACTTTGAACTGGTGGTCATGGGCGTGTTTGTCTCCGATACATCCAAGCACTACTTTACCGAGTCCGGCATCGCTATGCGCATCTCGGATATGAAGATGGTGGAGCAGGCCTACCAAAAACTCAGCGGCAACAAGAACTCCTCCTCCGGGAGTGTGATCATCAGCGGTTCCGGCGGCGTCATGCGGGAGCAGGACAACGGCTACCAGGAGGTCTACGTAAAGGTGGACGATGTGGACAACGTGGAGGATGTGGAAAACTGGCTCCACGACATCGGCTATGAACAGACCAACTCCATGACCCAGATCCGCAACGAGATGCAGGCCAGCGTGGCCAAGAGCCAGATGATCCTGGGCGGCACCGCGGCGGTGGCGCTGCTGGTGGCCGCGCTGAACATCGCCAACACCATGATGATGTCCATTTACGAGCGTACCAAGGAGATCGGCGTCATGAAGGTGCTGGGCTGCGAGGTGGGCAAGATCCGCGCGTTGTTCCTGGTGGAGGCGGGCAGCATTGGCCTGCTGGGCGGCGCCATCGGCGTGGTGCTGAGCTTTGCGGCCTCCGCCGTACTCAATAACCTGAACGCCATCGTGGCCTTCTTCGGCGGCGAGGGCATCGACCTGAGCGGCCTGACCAATATGATGGGCAATATGGGCGGCATGGGCGGCGATATGTCCATTATCCCGCCCTGGCTGGTGTTGCTGGGGCTGGGCTTCTCCATGCTGGTAGGGGTGCTGAGCGGTCTGTGGCCGGCTCACCGCGCCACCAAGATCAGCGCGCTGGAAGCTATCCGCCACGAGTAATTTCGATCGAATCACACAAAAACCGGGACCTGTCAGGGCCCCGGTTTTTGTATGCGCCGCGGATTTATACGACCGTCTGCGTTTTTTGTCCCGGCTGTTAAAAAAATCCTGATGGGTCTTGAAACAAATCGCCTTTTCTTTTATAATGTTACAAGATATTGTTCACAGTCCCATTCTCAAAAGGAGGTTTGTTCTATGGGAACATCCTTTATCCCGGCTCTGCTCGCGATCAAGCCGCAACCCGGTAATCTCACGGTGGTTGTCACAGGTCTGCTGCTGGTCTTTTTGATCCTGATCCTGCTCACCTTGATCATCACGCTGCAGGGCAAGTTCTTTGACGCTCTGGAGGCCAAAAAGAAGGCGAAATCCGCGCCGGCTCCGTCGGCGCCCGCGCCTTCCGCACCCGCAGCGGGCGGCAATGTGTCCGCCGCCGCGGTCCTGCCGGCTCCCGGCGCTGTGGCCCCGGAGATCGTGGCGGTGATCGCCGCCGCGGTGGCCAGCGTGGAGCAGGGCGGTTTTGCCATCCGCTCCATCAAACCCGTGTCCCGTACCGCACAGGCGGGCGGTCGCAAGGCTTGGGGTCAGGCCGGTGTTCAGTCCAACACCGCCCCGTTTTGAGAAAGGAGCTGTGTGAGGAATGAGCGCAATTTGGCAAACCCTTCTTAGTATTATCCAGAACTCCGGATTTACCGGCCTGGCGCAGGAGCCCCTGTACATCGTTATGCTGGTGGTGGGCTGCTTTTTGCTGTATCTGGCCATCGTCCGCGGCTTTGAGCCGCTGCTGCTGCTGCCGATCGCCTTCGGCATGATCCTGGCCAACCTGCCGGGCAGCAACATCATCCACATGCAATACTTTATCGGCGTGGGCGATGAAGTTCTGCTGCACCCCTCCTGGATCGACATCCTAAACAACGGCGGCCTGGGCGATATGCTGTATATGGGCGTCAAGCTGGGCATCTATCCGCCGCTGATCTTCCTGGGCATCGGTACCATGACCGACTTCGGTCCCCTGATCTCCAACCCCAAGAGCCTGCTGCTGGGCGCTGCCGCCCAGCTGGGCATCTTCACCACCTTCCTGGGCGCCCGCTGGCTGGGTTTCAGCGGTGCTGAGGCGTCCTCCATCGGCATCATCGGCGGCGCGGACGGCCCCACCGCCATCTTCGTCACCTCCCGGCTGGCGCCCCATCTGCTGGGCAGCATTGCCGTGGCGGCCTACAGCTACATGGCCCTGGTACCGGTCATCCAGCCGCCCATCATGAAGGCGCTCACCACCAAGAAAGAGCGCTGCATCGTGATGAGCCAGCTGCGCACCGTCTCCAAGACCGAGAAGGTCATCTTCCCCATCCTCTGCACCATCATCGTCAGCCTGATCCTGCCGGACTCCGCGGTCCTGGTAGGCATGCTGATGCTGGGCAACCTGATGAAGGAAAGCGGCGTTGTGGACCGTATCCAGAAGACGGCCGGCAACGAGCTGATGAACATCATCACCATCTTCCTGGGCGTGTCGGTGGGCTGCACCACCAGCGCCAACACTTTCCTGACCCTGGAGACGGTGGAGATCATCGTGCTGGGCCTGATCGCGTTCGGCTTCGGCACCGCCGGCGGCGTGCTGTTCGGCAAGCTGATGTGCTGGGCCACCCACGGCAAGGTGAACCCGCTGATCGGTTCCGCGGGCGTGTCCGCGGTGCCCATGGCGGCCCGTGTGTCCCAAAAGGTCGGCCAGGCCGAGAACCCCCAGAACTTCCTGCTGATGCATGCTATGGGCCCGAATGTGGCCGGCGTGATCGGCAGCGCGGTGGCGGCCGGTATCCTGATCAACATCTTCGGCTGATTTCGTACATGACAAAGCCCGTCGTTCTTCGGAACGGCGGGCTTTTTTGTGTCGGGAAAGTTGCGCGCCTTCTTCCGCCATGCACCACGGGCGAATTTGGTGTCAAATTTGCCCGTGGCCCTTTTTTAGCACAAAGGGTTGTGGTATAATAGTTTTGCTTTGAGCAATCCCGGCTCAAGACCCTTACAGAAAGGCTATTTTGTTTATGCAGTCCTCACTTGATACCGAATTTCTCGCTTTGCGGGACCAATATATCGAGCAGCGGTTCGGCAAGCTGAACCCGGTGCAGCGTCAGGCCGTCTTTACCACTCAGGGCCCACTGTTGATCCTGGCAGGCGCGGGCAGCGGCAAGACCACCGTGCTTGTCAATCGGATCGCCAACATCATCCGGTTCGGCAAAGCGCACGGTTCCGATTGGCTGCCCCGCCCGGTGACTGAGCCGGAACTCACCGCCCTGCGCACCGCCGTGGTCATGCGTACCGACGCGCCGGCCCAGCTCTATCCGCTGTTGGCCCAGACGCCCTGCCGCCCGTGGAACGTGCTGGCCATCACCTTTACCAACAAGGCCGCCGGGGAATTGAAGGCCCGCCTGGCCGCCATGCTGGGAGAAACCGAGGGGGGCGATGTGAACGCCTCTACCTTCCATTCGGCCTGCGTGCGCATTCTGCGCCGGGAGGCCGGGCGGCTGGGCTTTCCCCAGAGTTTCACCATCTACGATTCCTCCGATCAGGAGCGGGCCATGAAGGAACTGTACAAGGAACTGATGGTGGACGATAAATTTCTTCCGGTCAGAACCACCCTCTCCCAGATCGGCCGGATGAAGGATCAGCTGATCGGCCCGGAGGAGGCGCTGGAGGCCCCTGCCGACACCAAGGCCGGCCTGGTGGCCAAACTCTACGCCGCTTATGCCAAACGGCTGAAAAACGCCGGGGCCATGGATTTTGACGACCTGATCTACCACACGGTGCGTCTGTTGCAGACCGAGCCGGAGGTGCTGCGCTACTACCAGGACCGGTTCCGCTATGTGCTGGTGGACGAGTACCAGGATACCAGCGTGGCCCAGTTTCATCTGGTGCGGCTGCTGGCCGGCGGCAGTGGCAATATCTGCGTGGTGGGCGACGATGACCAGAGCATCTACCGGTTCCGCGGCGCTACCATCGAGAATATCCTGAACTTTGAGCAGCATTTCCCCGGCGCCAAGGTGATCCGGCTGGAACAGAATTACCGCTCCACCACCCGCATTCTGCAGGCCGCCAATGAGGTCATTGACCACAACATGGGCCGCAAGGGCAAGACCCTCTGGACGGAAAACGGGGAGGGTGCGCCCATCCGGGCCTATCAGGCGGAGAATGAACAGGATGAGGCTGCCCACATCGCCCGCACCATCGCCAAACACCTGCAAGAGGGCGGCCATCTGCGGGACTGCGCCGTGCTCTACCGGATGAACGCCCAGTCCGGCCCGATCGAGACCTATTTCGCCCGGGCGGGCATCCCCTATAAGATCGTGGGGGGGCAGCGGTTCTTTGATCGCAAGGAAGTCAAGGATATCCTGTCCTATATGACCATCCTGGCCAACCCCCGGGACGATCTGCGTCTCAAGCGCATCATCAACGAACCCGCCCGCAAGATCGGCGGCACCACGGTGGACAAGCTCACCGAGATCGCCGCCGGGCTGGGCTGCAGCGTGCTGGAGGTCTGCCGCCACGCCGGCGACTACCCGGCGCTGAGCCGGGCAGCCGGGGCGCTGCGGGGTTTCTGTGAGTTATACGATAAGATGGCCGACGAGGCCGACGCATTGCCGCTGGATCAGTTTGCCAACCAGGTGATCGAACTGACCGGATACAAGGCCATGCTGAAAGCCCAGGGCGAGGAGGGGCAGACCCGCTTGGAAAACCTGGGCCAGCTGGTGTCCAGCGTGCGCACCTACGCCGACCAGAAAGGTCCGGAGGCCAGCCTGGCGGGCTATCTGGAAGAGGTGGCCCTGATCAGCGATCTGGACAGCTACGACGAGGAGAATGACACAGTGGTGCTCATGACCCTTCATTCCGCCAAGGGGCTGGAGTTTGACGTGGTGTTCCTGGTGGGCATGGAGGAGAGCGTTTTTCCCGGCGAGATGAGCCGCTTCTCGGAGGAGGACCTGGAGGAAGAGCGCCGGCTGTGCTATGTGGGCATCACCCGCGCCCGCAAGGAACTGTATCTGTCCTGCAGCCAGAGCCGGATGATCTTCGGCATGACCCGGCGCAACCCGCCCAGCCGCTTTCTGCAGGAGATCCCGGAAGAACTGGTGGAGTGGGAGCAGTCGCCCTATGCGCGCCGCGCCTCCGGCCCGCAGGGCAGCGTAAGCGGCTATTCCGGCCGCAGCGACCTGGGCGGCTACGGTGCGGGATGGAGATCCCAGGTGGCCGCGGCGGCCATGCCGGCTTCCCGCACCGGCTGGACGCCTTCCGCGTCCCGGAACCGGTCCGCCGATCCTTCCTCCGGTTCCCGCACCGGCTGGACCCCTTCGGCCCGCCCGGCGGCGAGCCCTGAACCGGCCCGCCCGGTTCCGCGTGGCGGCTGGACAGCCACCGCCGCGCCGCAGCCTGCGGCTTCCGCTACCGCCTACAAGATTGGCGATCTGGTGGAACACAAGGTGTTTGGCCGGGGCCGGGTGGTCAAGGTGACACCACTGTCCGGCGACTGTCTGGTAGAAGTTCAGTTTGAAAAGGCGGGCTTGAAAAAGACCATGGCCAACTACGCCCCGATGCAGCGGGTGGAGTAATCCCCAGAGAAAGAGATGAGAGGACCCGAAATGCTGAATGTTTCCCTGATCGCCCATACCCCCGATCCGGAGCGGGTGGTGGCCGCCGCCGCCAAACTCTGCTATTCCAACGCGGAGATCAGTACCCTGATGGCGGGCCTCATCCCGGAAAAGAGCCGGGATTTTGTACGGATGCTGGCCGGCATGGGCCACGAGAGCCCCACGGAGCATGTGAGCTTCACCTTTGCCATCGAGGGGGTCTCCCGCAGTCTGCTGGCGCAGATCACCCGTCACCGCATCGCCAGCTACAGCGTCCAGAGCCAGCGGTATGTGCGGCTGGACGCCTTTGAATACGTCACCCCGCCGGAGGTGGCGGGGGATTCGGAGGCTCTGGCCGCCTTCACCCAGGCTATGGACAGCCAGGCCGCCGAGTACCGGCGCATCGCCGCCCTGCTCAAGGATGGGCACATCCGCCGCCTGATGCAGCAGGGGCTCAGTGAGGCGGAGGCGGCCAAAAAGGCGGAAAAAATGGCCATTGAGGACGCCCGGTTCGTGCTGCCCAACGCCTGCACCACCAAGATGATCGTCACCATGAACGCCCGCAGCCTGAACAACTTTTTCCGGCATCGGTGCTGCAACCGGGCCCAGTGGGAGATCCGGGAACTGGCCGAGCGGATGTTCCGGCTGGTCTACGGGGTTGCGCCGGCACTGTTTGAGACGGCCGGTCCCGGCTGCGTCCACGGGCCCTGCCCGGAGGGGAAGATGACCTGCGGCCGGGCCGCCGAGGTGCGGGCCAGATACGACCGGATCAAGGCCGAACTGAACGAGGCGAGGGGAGAATGAGCGGCAGACTGATCGTGCTGGAAGGGCTGGACGGCAGCGGCAAGGCCACCCAGGCCGCCCTGCTGGCGGATTATCTGGCCGGCCGGGGGCTGCCGGTGAAGAAGATCACCTTCCCGGATTATACCAGCGATTCTTCCTCCCTGGTCAAAATGTATCTGGCGGGGAAGTTCGGCACCCATCCGGACGATGTGAACGCCTACGCGGCCTCCGCTTTCTATGCGGTGGACCGGTATGCCAGCTTCAAGACCGATTGGGGCGGCTTTTACCAAGGCGGCGGCGTTGTAGTGGCCGACCGGTACACCACATCCAACGCGGTACACCAGTGCTCCAAACTGCCCCCGGAGGCATGGCCCGATTATCTGGTCTGGCTGTTCGACTTTGAATACCGATATATGGGGATTCCCGCACCGGACGGGGTCGTCTATCTTCAGGTGGACCCGGCGGTGAGCCAACGGCTCATGACCGGGCGCTACCAGGGGGACGAGAGCAAAAAAGACATTCACGAAAAGGACCGGGAGTATCTGGCCCGCAGCCGGCGTGCGGCGGAATACTGCGCCGCGCGGCTGGGCTGGCATACGGTGCCCTGCTGCCAGGGGGAGGAGATGCGCCCCATTCCGGCCATTCAACAGGACGTGCGAAACGCCGTCGAGGCTTTGTTATGATCGAATTTCATCCCGTTGCGGCGGCGGACGGCCAATGGGCCCAGCCGCTGCTGTGGCAAAGCGGCCATGCCAGCTGCGAATTTTCTTTTGTTAATCTGTTCATGTGGAGCCATGTCTACCACACCCAGATCGCCCGCTTTGAAAATTGGGTCGTTGCCCGCAGCGAAAGCGAGAACGCCTACCATTACCTGTATCCCGCCGGCAGCGGAGATGAGCGGGCCGTGCTGGAGGCCATCCTCCAGGACGCCCGGGACGCCGGCCGCAAGCTGGTGATCTATTCGGTCCCGCCGGACGCCGCCCCGCGGATGGGTGCCTGGTTCCCGGGCCTGTTCCGGTTTGAGGACGTGCGGGACGACTACGATTATATTTACGACGCCAGGGAACTGGCCGAACTGCCCGGCCGCAAGTTCCAGAAAAAGCGCAATCTCTGCTCCCGGTTTGAACGGGATAATCCGGACTGGCAGTTCCGTCCCCTTACGCCGGACGTGCTGCCCGCCGTGCGCCGCTTCAACAACGAGTGGTGCCAACTCTATGACAACCGGGACGATGCGGGCATTGCCGCCGAGCACCGGGCCATCGAACTGGTGTTTCAGCACTACGGGGAACTGGGGCTCAAGGGCGGATATATCACCGCCGGCGGGCGGATCGTGGCCTTTTCTTTTGGCAGCGCGCTGAACGCCAAGGTCTTTGACACCCATGTGGAAAAGGCGCTCTACGACGTGACGGGCGCTTACAACATCATCAACCGGGAGATGGCCCGCGCTTTCTGCGGCGGCTGTCAGTGGATCAACCGGGAGGACGACGTGGGGGAAGAGGGCTTGCGCAAGGCCAAGCTGTCCTACAATCCGGTGCGGCTGGAGCCTAAGTGGCTGGCCATGCGCAACGACGAGGAATGAGGAGAGCGGGGCGGCGCGCGCCCCGGCAAAGCAGCGGGCTTTGCGACCGCGCGCGAACAACAGGGGAGGGAGAGAGTTTATGTTTCGAATTGCCCAGCCCGGCGATCTGCCGGCGCTCTGCGGCCTGATGCAGACCGCGTTTGGCGATGGGGCGGAGTTTACCGAAATGATGGCCGCCCGCTTTGCCGGATGGGAAAACGTCTATGTGGCCCAGCCGGAGGGCGGGCCGGTATCCGCCATGCTCTGCGCGGTGCCGGTCACTTTGCGCGGCAGGCGGGGCGCGTATTTTTACGCCCTCTGCACCGCCCCCGAGGCCCGGGGGAAGGGGCTTATGAGCGGCCTGATGGAGTATGCCGCCGACGCGCTGCGCGCCGCCGGGGCCCGGTTTATCGTGACCATCCCGGCCAACGCCGGCCTGTTTGCCTTTTATGAAAAGCGAGGCTTTTCGCGGGCGTTTGCCCGGCGCACCTTTACCCGCAATGTCCGGCGCAATCTGTGGGCCGCCGCCGAGTTCGATACCATTACCGTTCGCTCGCTGCTGCAGCTGCGGGAAAAATATGCCCCCAATTCGGTGCTGCTCGGTCTGGATTCCTTCACCGAAGTGCTGCGGGATCTGTACAGCCTGGGGGTCACGGTGGTATCCAGCCCGGAGGGTTATGGGCTGTTTTTTCGCCACTGGGACACCCTGCGATTTATCGAGCTGTTTGCTTCCGGTGACCGGGCCGCGGAACTGCTGGTGCAGGCGGCTCGGGAAAAGACCGGCGCCACCCAGGCGCAGATCACCCTGGGCGCGGCCCAAAGCATCTTTCCGGCCGAGGGCCGTCCCGCCGACTATGGTATGATCCGTTTTCTCGGCGAGAGTTTTGATGTGAGCGAGAGTTACATGGGCCTGATGCTGGATGAGACCGGCCAGGCCTGAAAATACACCCCAAACACAGGAGGACCCATCCTATGCCGCAGGAATTTGAGCAGTATCAGCCCCGCGCCAAAAAGAAAAAGGGCCGTTTCGGCTGCCTGATCGTGATCGTTGTCTTTGCCGTGCTTCTGATCGCGGCCGGGCTGATCGGGGTCCGGCTCATGAACGAGGTGTACGGCAGCGAGAGCCAGGGCGCTGAGGTGACGGTACACATTGATCAGGGCAGCGGCCCGCTGACCATCGGCCGCGCCCTGGAGGAGGCCGGCGTCATCCGGACCCCCAAGCTGTTCCAGTTGTATGTGCGTTATACCGACAGCGCCGGCCGTCTTCAGTACGGAGACTTTACTTTGCGTGCCGGCATGAGTTACGATGCGATCATTGAGGCGTTGAGCGAAACGGTCAAGCGGGACACGGTGACCATCACCTTTCCGGAGGGGATCACGGCGCTGCGGTTTGCCCAACTCATGGAGGAGAATGGCCTGTGTACCGCGGAGGAATTTCTGGATGTGGCCAACAACGGGGATTTCAGCCAGTATGCGTTCTGGAACGAGATCCCGGATGACGATACCATCTTTTTGAAGTGCGAGGGATATTTGTTCCCCAACACCTATGAGTTCTATGCGGAGGACGAGGTCTACAACTACGTCAACACCTTCTACGCCGAGTTTGACAAGCAGGTCACCCCGGAACTGCGTCAGCGGGCCGGGGAGGAGGGCATGACCCTGCACCAGGCCATCACGCTGGCGTCCTTCGTGCAGGAGGAGGCAGGCAACGACCAGGACGCCAAGGTGTCCGCCGTGTTCCACAACCGGCTGGCGGAGGGTTCGCCCTATCCCCGGCTGGAGAGCAACGTGAGCAGCTACGTCCAGCGGGAGGACGATAACAACTACCTGTACAACTGGGTAGCCCCCTACTATGGCGGTTGGGACAAGATCCCGCCCGAGATCTACGCGGCCTACAACACCTATGAGCACGAGGGCCTGACCCCCGGGCCGGTATCCAATCCGGGCATCGACGCCATCAAGGCCGCCCTGTATCCGGATGAGGAATACATTGCCGAGGGCTATTATTTCTTTGTGACCGACAAGAATGGCAAGTATTACTACGGAAAGACCGTATCGGAGCACGAGGCCAACAAGAAAGTGGCCTTCTCGGTGCAGTAAGCAAAAGACCTGGCGGCCGGGCGGGCCTTGGTCCCCGCCCGGCTGTTTTTCACTTTCAGAGGAGGAGATCCCATCATGAACCAACCGGAACTGCTGGCCCCCGCCGGGGACCTGGAACGGCTGCAATACGCCATTTGCTACGGGGCGGACGCGGTCTATGCGGGCCTGACGGAATTTGGCATGCGGTCCGCGCCGGACAATTTCCGCCCTGCCCAGCTGGAGGAGGGCTGTATCTTTGCCCATGCCCGGGGCAAGAGGGTATACCTGACCCTGAACACCCTGCCCACCAACGAGGAACTGACCCGTCTGCCCGAGGCCATCGCCGCCGCCCGCGCCGCCGGGGTGGACGCCTTTATCGTGGCGGATCTGGGGGTGCTGCGGATGGTGCAGAAATTGGCCCCGGAGGTGGATGTGCACTTCTCCACCCAGATGGGGATCACCAACCACGCCGCCGCCACCGCCGCTTTTGAACTGGGGGCCAAACGGGTGGTGCTGGCCCGGGAACTGAGCCTGGAGGACATTGCGGCCATCCGCGCCCACACTCCCCGGGAACTGGAACTGGAGGTGTTCGTTCACGGGGCCATGTGCATGAGCGTTTCCGGCCGGTGCCTGCTCAGCCAGTACCTGACCGGGCGGGACGCCAACCGGGGCCAGTGCGCCCAGCCCTGCCGCTGGAAATACCATTTGGTGGAGGAGACTCGCCCCGGCCAGTATATGGAGATCGGGGAGGACGAAGGCGGCAGCTACATCCTGAACGCGGACGATCTGTGTATGGCCCCCTTTATCGACCTGGTCTGTCAGGCCGGAGCCGACAGCCTAAAGATCGAGGGCCGCGCCAAGACCCTGTATTACGTGGCCAGCGTCACCAGTGCCTACCGGCAGGCGCTGGACGCCTTTCTGGCCGCGCCGGAGGAGTTCCAGTGTCCGGACGCGGTGCTGGATGAGCTGACCCGCATCAGCCACCGCCGGTATTCCCCGGGGTTCTTGTTCGGTCCGCAGCATGCCCGCCAGAACACCCGGCAGGGTGGTTATATCCGGGAATGGGAGTTCGTGGGTGTGGTGGAGTCCTGGCAGGACGGCGTGGCGCAATGTACCCAGCGGGGCCGCATCGAGGCGGGCAAACCGCTGGAGATCCTGACCCCCACCGGCCAGGTACTGGGCCTGAGCCCCGCCTGGCTGCGGGATGAACACGGCGAGGAGATCCCCGCCACTCCCCATGCCATGATGCGGTATTCCATGCCGGTGGAGCAGCCGGTGCCCGCCCATTCGCTGATCCGCCGGCGCACCGGCGAAAAAGCCTGACAGAAACGAAGAACAGCCCGCCGCGGAAAACATTCCGCGGCGGGCTGGCTGTTGTGAGGGATTTTATTCGATCGGGTCCCGGTTGATGTTGTACAGATAGCTGTCCGACTTGAAACTCTGGAAGTTGTAGAGGATCAGTACCTGATCGTACCCCTCGCTCTCGATCAACTCGTCAATGCCGTAGGGGTAGTTGCGCAGGTCCACCACCCCGATCTTGGCGTAGTTCGCGGCCAGGAACGGCGCAAAGCAGTTGCCGTAGCTGTCCTTTACCAGCAGGATACTGCCCTCACCGTCGCCGGTGATCTCGCTGTAGCCGTTGTTTCCGCGCAGGAACAGGGCGTACTTGTCCACCACTTCCAGCTTGCCGGTGTCGTACATATCGCCGGTACTCTTGACCGTGCGCTGACCGGGCACCGTCACGTCAAAGATGGTCATCTCGTTGTCCAGCGGATAGTAGGAGAGCACATCCGCCTTGGCATGCCAGTACCGGCTCTTGGAGTAGCTGGTGCCCAAAAACTCGGGCACATCCACCCGGGTGTGGGCCTCGGCGTCAAAGGGGGTCAGCCCCTGCTGAGCGCAGAAGTCCTCATAGGCCAGCTGCGCCCCGTAGGTGGTCCAGTGGTGGTCAGTGCGGTAGTAGATATATTCGTCCTTGTGCCCGGTAAAGGTATCCCGCAGATCCAGCACATTGCCGCCGGCCGTGTCAACCGCCGCAAAGATTTGATCCAGCCAGCCGTCCTCGTCCAGCATCGGGGCCGCGAAGGGCAGCTTTTCCGGATAGATCACGCTGGCCGACGGAGCGATCAGCACCGTAACCTTGTCCCCGTGCCGCTGAGCGAACTGCTCCAGAGCGCTGATGTTGTTGGGCAGGGTGCGCTGTTCGGTGCGGGTCAGGGTGAACATCTCGGTGAACAGCTGCCGGTCCTTGCCGATCAGGATGCCGCCGATCTCGGCCTTCTGCAGCAGCAGGCTCTCACTGCGGCTCTGCAGGTCGATCCAGCTGTCCCGCAAGGCGATCTGATCCTTTACATATTCGCCGTAATCGGCGGTCCACTGGTTGCTGAACAGAGCCTGGAAGCTGAACGCGGGCTTCTGATCCAGCATGGTGTTTTCCAGCTCAGAGAATTCCCGGGTGGGCCAGCACATGTCCAGCACCATGAATCCGGTGATGAATACCAGAAAGCAGATGGCAGCCGGGTAGGCGCGCAGCAGTGAGCCCAGTTGTTTCAGGCGTTCTTTCATGACAGGCACACCCCCTTAGAAGTTGAAATACAGGAACGGGCTGCTGGTAGACCCTACGATATAGGCCACGCTCAGCAGCAGCAGTACGCCCAGTACCGTCAGGCGCACCCATTTGATGGACTGCAGCTTTTTCCACACCAAAAGCGGCAGAGGGGTGCAGCACAGGATACTGATGATCAGCAATACACCGTAGTTGCGCAAAAAATACAGGCAGCTTACCCCGCCGGAGGGGATGAACAGCTTGGTGAAGAGGGCAGCCAGCCCCACGCCCGGCTCGTTGCCCACAAAGAGCGCCCAGCCCACCACCACAAAGAACAGGGTGTAGATGTGGGGCCAGATCCGGCCCTTTTTCAGGTGTTTCAGCAAAAAGACCTTTTCGATCATCAGCAGCACAAAGTAGTACAGGCCCCAGAGGATAAAGTTCCAGTTGGCGCCGTGCCAGATGCCGGTGAGCAGCCAGACCACAAAGATGTTGAAGATCTGACGGGCCAGGCCCTTCCGGTTGCCGCCCAGGGGGATGTAGACATATTCCTTGAACCAGCTGGACAGGGTGATGTGCCAGCGGCGCCAGAACTCAGTGATGCTGCGGGAGATATACGGCAGGTTGAAGTTGTCCGGAAAATCAAACCCCAGCATCTTGCCCATACCGATGCCCATCATTGAGTAGCCGGAAAAGTCAAAATACAGCTGGAAGGAGTAGGCGATCAGCCCCAGCCAGACCAGCGGGGTGGAGGCATTCAGGATGCCGATACCGGCGGCGGTCTCCACCGTGCCGCTGTAGGTGCCGATCACATCGTGCCACAGCGCGCTGATGGTGTCCGCCAGCAGCACCTTCTTGGCCAGACCAAAGATGAACAGCGCCACGCCTTCCTCGATCCGGTCCATGGTCACCCGGCCCTTGTAGATGTGCAGCCGCTCAGCCACGTCCCGGTACTTCACGATGGGGCCTGCGATCAGCTGAGGGAACATGACCACATAGGCGCCGAAGTTGATGAAGTTGTGTTCCGAGGGTACCCCGCGGCGGTACACGTCGATGGAGTAACTCATGGTCTGGAAGGTGTAGAAGCTGATGCCCAGCGGCAGCACCGACACCCCCTCAATGGTGGGGATCCCCAGCCCGGCCAGGGCGTTGATGCTGGTAATGATGAAGTTGGTATACTTGAAGAATACCAGCATGGACAGGCTGCCGATAATGGCAAAGAGCAGAAAGCCCCGCCGCACAGCGGTATTTTTGTCAAATCTCTCCATCCCCAACCCGGCGATGTAGTTGATCAGGATGAGCACCACCATGATGGGGAAGAACTTGACCTCACCCCAGGAGTAGAACACCAGGCTGCACACAAACAGTACGGTGTTTTTCAGCTTGGGGGGAGTCAGATAGTAGAGCAGCAGCGCGATGGGAAGAAACCGGAACAGGAACAAAACGGTGCTGAATACCAATGGATTCACCTCACAGGATCGGGAAAATTTCGTTTCACTATAAAATACCGGCGCCAATCTGTGGGGATTGGCGCCGGTCTGGCCTTGGATTCAGGCGGCGGATCGGGCCGTCAGTTCAGGGCGTTGTCCACAGCGGTGTCGATGTCGGAATAGCTGGCGCCCTCGGTATTGGCGATGACCAGCACCACATAGTCACCCTTGACCACGATGCGGGCGTCTTTGGCCTGGGCTTCCTTCTCGGCAAATTCGGCGTACATACCGTTCATCAGGCCGCTCTTGTAGTTCTCCAGGTCGGCCTTCACGTCCTCCGCCTTGCCGGGCTGGGCCTGAATGGCCAGGATCAGCGCGCTGTTGGCGTTGTCGTTGCTCTTTTTGCCGGAGAAATCCGCCACATTGTCCATGTTCAGCAGAATCTCGTTCTGCAGGGCAAAGTCGTCCAGATCACGGGGATTGGTCACCGGATTGGCGGCCTCGATGGCGGTCACAATGTCGCCCAGATTGTAGGCGCCGCTGGACGCGGCCGCGGAATCGGACGCGGGGGTGGAATCAGACGCCGGAAAGGAAGAATCCTGTACCGGTGCGGAGGAAGAAGAATCGCTGCCGCAGGCGGCCAGAGACACGGCCAGAAGGGCCGCAGCCAGGGACAGACAAATCAGCTTTTTCATAATGGCAATTACTCCTTTATCGAAATAAACGCTATGGAAAATATAGTACACTATTCCTGCCGACAATGCAAGGACTTACCGGAAGTATTTGCGAAAATTTCCCGGTATATACCGGTTTTGCCGCATAAACTATACGAACGTTGCGCCGCAAATATTGCAAGGGGATCCCGCGCCGCCCTTGACACCGACCGTTTGCTGCCGTAAGATGAAAGGGCGGAAGGGCGCTTGGCGGCGATACTTCCTATTTATAATAGCAATTCGACAAAGTGAGGCTTTTCATGCGCAATCAAAAGACCCGCCAGGTGGCGCTCTCCAGCCTGCTGTTCGCACTGGCCATGGCGCTGTCCTTCGTGGAATCCACCATTACCCCGCTTCTGGGCCTGATGCCCGGCATCAAGATCGGCCTGTCCAACATCGTGGTCATGTACGCGCTGTTCTTCATGGGGTTTGGCCCGGCGATGACCCTGGCGGTGCTCAAGGCGTTTTTTGTCCTGCTCACACGGGGGGCGGTGGCGGGCCTGCTGTCTCTGTGCGGCGGCCTGCTGTCGCTGGCGGTGATGGCGCTGCTGTACCGGCTGCCCCGCCGGCCCACCTGGTTCATCCTGTCGGTCAGCGGCTCTCTGGCGCACAATGTCGGCCAGCTGCTCGGGGCCAGCGTGGTTTTATCCAGCAATCTGGCCCTGGCCTATGCGCCGGTATTGATCCTGTCCGGTCTGGTCATGGGCGCTGCCACATCCGGCAGCCTGGCGGCTCTGCTGCCGGCGCTGGGCCGTTTGGGATTTCGGATCCAGCCCCGGCAGACCGTGCGGGAAAAATCAAAAAATAACGGAAATTCCTATTGACATCTCCTTTTTTTCATGCTATTATAGGCACATAAAAGGAACGGTTCCTATTTGTGGAACCGCAAGCACAAAATGACACCAAATTTAGGAGGAAATAACAATGGCTAAGTTTGTTTGCACCGTTTGTGGTTATATCGCCGAGGGCGCCGCGCCCGAGTTCTGCCCCGTCTGCAAGGCTCCCAAGGACAAGTTTGTGGAGCAGAAGGAGAACACCTACGTCACCGAGCATGTGGTGGGCATCGCCAAGGAAGGCGTTCCCGAGGAGATCGTGGAAGGCCTGCGCATGAACTTCAACGGCGAGTGCAGCGAGGTCGGTATGTACCTGGCTATGAGCCGTGTGGCCGATCGCGAGGGCTACCCCGAGATCGCCGAGGCCTGGAAGCGCTACGCTTTTGAGGAAGCCGAGCATGCTGCCAAGTTTGCCGAGCTGCTGGGCGAGGTCCTGACCGACAGCACCAAGAAGAACCTGCAGATGCGTGTGGACGCCGAATGCGGCGCCTGCTCCGGCAAGATGGACCTGGCCAAGAAGGCGAAAGAGCTGGGCCTGGATGCTATCCACGACACCGTCCATGAGATGGCCAAGGACGAGGCCCGTCACGGCCGCGGCATGGCTGGTCTGCTGGAGCGTTACTTCGGCTAAGCAGTTTCCGCGCCCCACAAGCCGCGCGCAACTGCCGGCAAAATCCGTTTGAGCCGGGCAGAGCCCGCACCCAGGAGCCACGGACAGGGACTATACGTCCATGTCCCGGCCGGCCCAGGGTGCGGGCTCTGCTTTTGGCGTCGGTGCAGGGAAGCGTGTATCGGACCGCAATGGTGGGTCCCGGCGGGTTCAGCCCGGCAGCCGCCCCCGGTTCGCTTTGCCGCAGAGGGCGGTGATCTCCATGCGCAGGATCACGGTTGCCGGCATCCCCTGCAGGGCACGGTCACAGGCAGGGGTGTCCAGCCCTTCCGGATCGTATTTTTGGCATATAGCCCGAATGGCAGTTTGGCGCTCCCCCTCATCCTCCACGATATGTACGGTGCCGTCGGCCATACAGCTGGCAAACTCCACGGTGAACTGCAGGGGAACAGTGCGGCTGTGCAGCACACAGGTGAACTGGGCCCGGTCGTCCCGGCGAAGGTTGTCCAGCTTTTGCCCGGCCCGCGCGCAGTGAAAATAGAGCGCGCCATCGTACAGCGCATAGGACATGGGCACGCAATGGGGCGTACCGTCGTCGTTGATGGTGGTGAGAAATCCATATTCGCTGTCCCGCAATACCGCCCAGGCGTCTTCCTCGCTGAGTTTTCGGTCAATACGCCGCAGAGTCTTGATCATGATGATCCCGTCCTTTCGCTGAGTTTGTGCCCCTATTGTAGCATGTGCGGGCCGGGCTTTCAATCCGGGGCAAGCGCCCGGGCCTGCGTGCGGAGCGCGGGTAAGGTTTGTTTTGCGGCGCTTTTCCTTCATTTTCCCTTGACAATCCGCTTAGGCGCGGGGTATAATTGTAGACTATTAGGACAAGGGCGTCCATGCTTCGCCGCGGGATTCGCGGTGGGGGATGGGCGTCCTCTCTCGTTTTGGCGGAAAACAAAAAACAGGGGGAACGGCAGATGGCAAGCAAACATATTTTCGTGACCGGCGGCGTGGTATCCGGCCTGGGCAAGGGAATCAGCGCGGCCAGCCTGGGGCGGCTGCTCAAGCAGCGGGGCCTCAAGGTGGCGGCCCAGAAACTGGACCCGTATGTGAACGTGGACCCGGGTACCATGAGCCCGTACCAGCATGGCGAGGTGTTCGTCACCGAGGACGGCGTGGAGACTGACCTGGACCTGGGCCACTATGAGCGATTCATTGACGAGGATTTGAACAAACTGTCCAACCTGACCAGCGGCCGGGTCTATTGGAACGTGCTTCATAAAGAACGGGCGGGCGAGTATCTGGGGAAAACCGTCCAGATCATTCCTCATGTCACCGGGGAGATCAAGCGGTTTGTCTACGGCCTGGGCGAATACACCCAGGCGGACGTGGTCATCACCGAGATCGGCGGCACTATCGGCGATATCGAGAGCCAGCCATTCCTGGAAGCCATCCGGCAGATCAGCCGGGAGGTGGGCCGGGAGAACTGCATGTTCCTGCATGTAGTGCTGGTACCCTGGCTGAAATGCTCCGGCGAGCACAAGACCAAGCCTGCCCAGCACTCGGTGCATGAACTGCAGAGCATGGGTATCATGCCGGACGTGATCATCGCCCGCTGCGACGAACCGTTGGAAGACGGTATCCTGCAGAAGATCGCCGCCTTCTGCAACGTTGAGCCGGACTGCGTGATCGAAAACCGCACCCTGGGCAGCCTGTATGATGTGCCGCTGATGCTGCACAACGCCAAGCTGGACGACCTGGTCTGCCGCCGGTTCGGTTTTGATACACCGGAACCGGACCTGACCGAATGGAAAGAATTGTGCCGCCGCACCAACGAACTGGAGCGCACCGTCACTATTGCCATGGTGGGCAAGTATGTGGAACTCCACGACGCCTATCTGTCGGTGGTGGAGGCGCTGCATCACGGCGGCTTTGAGAACCGGGCCGCGGTGTCCATCCGCTGGGTGGACGCGGAACAGCTGAGTGAGGAAAACGTGGCCGAGCGCCTGGCCGGTGTGGATGGTGTTCTGGTGCCGGGCGGTTTCGGCAGCCGCGGCGTGGAGGGCATGATCCTGGCCGCCCGCTACGCCCGGGAGAACCAGGTGCCCTATCTGGGCATCTGCCTGGGCATGCAGGTGGCAGTCATAGAGGCGGCCCGCAGCCTGGCCGGCCTGTCCGCCGCCAACAGCCGGGAGTTCGACCCGGAGGGCAGCGAGTGCGTTATCGACCTGATGCCGGACCAGAAGGGCGATCTGCCCAAGGGCGGCACCATGCGGCTGGGCGCCTATCCCTGCCGGCTGGCGGAAGGCAGCCGTATGCGGGCGGTCTACGGCGGTGCGCCCGAGATCCACGAGCGGCACCGTCACCGGTATGAGGTGAGCAACATCTTCCGCCCGCAGCTGGAGCAGGCGGGGCTGGTATTCAGCGGTACCTCGCCGGACGGGCATCTGGTAGAGGCGATGGAACTGCCGGATCATCCCTATTTCATGGCGGTGCAGTATCACCCTGAGTTCAAGAGCCGCCCCAACCGGGCGCATCCCCTGTTCCGGGAACTGGTGCGCGCCTGTCTGCACGAGTAAACAAAGCCAAAAGGCCCGGGGCCGTTCGCGTTGAACGGCCCCGGGCCTTTTGCGTATGGTATTGCGAGGCGGATCAGCCCCGGCGCAGCCAGTCGGCCATGCGGGCCATGGCCGCGGCGGCCTGCTCCTCTCCGGCGAAGGCGGACAGCCGGAAATACCCCTCGCCGTTGCGGCCGAAACCGCTGCCCGGGGTGCCCACCACCCCGGCGTTCTCCAGCAGGGCGTCAAAGAACTCCCAGGAGTTCATGCCGCGGGGGCATTCCATCCACAGATAGGGCGAGTCCTTGCCGCCGCAGTACCAGATGCCCAGTTCGTCCAGCACCTTCGCGGCCACCCCGGCGCTGCGCAGGTAGGCGTCAATGCTCTCCCGGCAGCCGGCCAGCCCGGCGGGGGTGAACACCGCCTCCGCGGCCCGCTGTACCGGATAGGCGACCCCGTTCATCTTGGTGCTCTGTCGGCGCAGCCACATGTCGTGCAGATTCATGCTCTCCCGCACCAGGGCACGGGGAACCACTGTGTAACCGCAGCGGGTGCCGGTGAAGCCGGCGGTCTTGCTCAGGCTGCATACCTCGATGGCGCATTCCTCCGCGCCGGGAACTTCATAAATGCTGCGGGGCACACCGCTGCGGATAAAGGATTCATAGGCCGCGTCGTACAGAATCACAGCGCCGTGCTCCCGGGCGTATTCTACCCAGCGGGTCAGGCCGGCCTTGTCGTAGGCGGCGCCGGTGGGGTTGCCGGGGGAACACAGATAGATCAGCTGGCAGTCCAGATCGTCAGCGGGCAGGGGGAGGAATCCGTTTTCCCGGTTGGCATCCAGATACACCACCTGCCGGCCGGCCATCAGGTTGGTGTCCCGATAGACCGGATACACCGGGTCGGGGATCAGCACCCGACAATCGTCCGAAAACAGGTCCGGCAGATTGCCCAGATCGCTCTTGGCGCCGTCGCTCACAAAAATGTCCTCCGGCTCCACCTGAACGCCCAGGCTCTCGTAATAGCCACTGATGGCCTGCCGCAGGAACAGATATCCCTGTTCCGGGCAGTAGCCGTGAAAACTGTCCGCCCGGCCCTGTTCGGCGCTGGCCGCCTGCATGGCCTGCACCACCGGCTGGCAGAGCGGCCGGGTCACGTCCCCGATGCCCATGTGGATCAGCGCTTTGTCCGGATGGGCCTGCCGGAAGGTCTGCACCCGGCGGGCTACCTCACTGAACAGATAGCTGCGGGGCACATCGTCAAAATGATGGTTGATATACGATCTCATACTGGATAGACTCCTTTCCCATTGATCCCCTCAAAAATGCAAAACGCCCGCGCCTTCCGCGCAGACGTCTTTGTCCATGGATATCAGAATAGCACCGGCCCCGGCGCTTGTCAAGGAGCCGCGCCGGCTATGCGCTATACTTGCCAAGGAAGAGCCCGCAAAACGAAAAAAGTTTGTGCAACTGATAAAAAATCGGCAAAGCGGCACAATTTTTCTTGACGAAGCGCCCGGGCAGGACTATAATGCAGCTATTGGAACCAGCAAAGGCGCTGCGGCCCCGCCAAGGGGCAGGCAGCGCCTTTTCCCATACCAGTATCCCGCACGGCAAGGAGGCATCCCCATGAGCCATTCACTTTCCCAGCTGCTTCAGTTCATTGAGGAAAACGATATCAAGTTTATCCGGCTGGCGTTCTGCGATATCTTCGGTGTGCAGAAGAACATCGCCATCATGGCCAGTCAGCTGCCGCACGCGGTGGAATCGGGCATTTCGTTTGATGCGTCGGCGATCGCGGGATTTGCCAACGTGGCCGAGTCGGACCTGTTCCTGGTGCCGGATCTGGACACCTTTTGCCTGATGCCCTGGCGCCCCAGCGAAAGCTGTGTGGCCCGGGTGATGTGCAACATCCATTATCCGGATGGCCGCCCCTTCGAAGGGGACGGGCGGCATCTGCTTCAGCGGGTGGAGCGCCAGGCCGAGCAGGCGGGTTACCGGCTGATGCTGGGGCCGGAATGCGAGTTTTACCTGTTTGAGACCGACGAACGGGGCCAGCCCACCAACCGGCCGTTCGACCGGGCGGGATATTTCGATATCGCCCCGATGGATCGGGGCGAGAACGTGCGCCGGGATATCTGCCTGGCGCTGGAGGAGATGGGCATCCAGCCCGAACGCAGCCACCATGAGCAGGGCCCCGGCCAAAATGAGATCGACTTCCGTTGCGCTTCGCCGCTTCACGCGGCCGACGACCTGATGACCATGCGCACGGCGGTCAAGGCGATCGCCGCGCAGAACGGGCTGTTTGCCTCTTTCCTGCCCAAGCCCCTGCCCGGGGCCAGCGGCAATGGTCTGCACATCAATCTGTCGCTGTTCCGTGGGGAAGAGAATCTGTTCCGCGGCTTTGCCGAAACGCCGAATCCGGAGGCGGCCGCTTTCCTGGCGGGAATTTTGCGGCGGGTGCCGGAGATCAGCGTGTTTGCCGATCCGCTGCCCGGCTCCTACAATCGGCTGGGTTGTCATGAGGCGCCGGGGGTGGTCAGCTGGAGTTGCCAGAACCGTTCTTCGCTGGTGCGGGTCCCGGCGGCGAAGGGGAACGATTGCCGTATGGAACTGCGCAGCCCCGATCCCGCCTGCAACCCCTATGTGGTCACGGCGCTGTTGCTGGAGGCCGGCTTTGAGGGGATACGGGAAAAGCTGGTCCTGCCGGCCTCCACGAATTTTGCGGTCTATCGCCCCACCGAAGCGCCGGGCCTGACCCCGCTTCCGGCCAGCCTGGCCGAGGCGGTGGCTGTGGCCCGCAAGAGCGATTTTCTGCCCCGGGTCTTGCCGGCCCGGCTGTTGAACGACTATCTGGCCTACAAGCAAAAAGAGGCCGAGGCCTACGCCGCCGAGCCCGACCCCGTCCTGTATGAGATGGAGCAGTATTTTGATCGAATCTGAGCCAATGGCGTTTGGCGCGGCGTAAAGTGAGGTGAACCCGATGGCTGGTGTCCTGATCGCAAGCGACCGGCAGTATCACGATACCCTGCGGTCCCTGTTTGCGGGGCCCGGTCAAGGGGCGGTCTGCTGCACCAGCGCGGGCGAGGCCCGGCGAATCATGGGGCAGAACGGATGTGAACTGCTGGTGGTAAACGCGCCGCTGCCGGATGAATTTGGCCGGGATCTGGCCGTACAGGCGGCGGACAGCGGGGCCGGGGTCGTTCTGCTCTGTCCGGGCCCCCAGGCGGACCGGCTGGCCGCCGGGCTGGAAAAGTACGGGATCTTTGTGCTGGGCCGGCCGCTCTCCCGCCAGCAGGCGGCGTTCGCGCTGCGGCTCCTTCGCGCCAGCCAGCAAAGGATACGCACGCTCATGGCGCAAAACCAGCGCCTGGCCAAACGGCTGGACGAGGCGCGGGTGATCTGCCAGGCCAAATGTGTGCTGGCCCGATTTGGGGATCTCACCGAAGAAGAGGCCCACCGTTTGATCGAAAAGCGGGCGATGGACGCCCGTATCACCAGCCGGGAAGCCGCGCTGGATATCCTGCAAAGCTACGAAGGCCGGACGTAAGGGCCGGCAATGAATCATCGACAGGCAAAGGCGCCTGCCGCGCAGAGGGAAACTCCCCCTGCCGGCGGGCGCCTTTTCTTTTTATAGATACTTGAAAGGAACTACTTGAAGGAAAAGTGAGGCGTACTTACAATGGAAAAACTTCCCCGGTACCAACCCATTGATTACGGGAAATACGATCCCGCGATCCCCGACGGGCAGCGGGAGGCCTGGTTTGGCCTGCCCCGCGAGGTGAAATTCTGCAAAGAGTGTGTGATGAGCAACCAGAAGCCCAACAGCTGCCAGGAGTTTGAGCACACCATCCGCTCCAAAAAGGCCACCATGGTGATCCAGGAGGACGGCGTCTGCGACGCCTGCCACGCCTGCCACAACAAGGAGGGGCGCATTGACTGGGCCGATCGGGAGCGGCAGCTGCGGGAGCTCTGTGACCGTTACCGCAAGACCGACGGCAGCTACGATTGCCTGGTGCCCGGTTCCGGCGGCAAGGACAGCTTCTACGCCGCCCATCTGCTCAAATACAAGTACGGGATGCATCCGCTCACCGTGACCTGGGCCCCGCACATCTATACCAGCTGGGGCTGGCAGAACTTTGAAGCCTGGATCCATGCCGGGTTTGACAACTATCTGTGTACTCCCAACGGCCTGACCCACCGTCTGCTGACCCGGCTGGCCACCGAAAACCTGTTTCATCCGTTCCAGCCCTTCATCCTGGGCCAGAAGCAGCTGGCGCCCAAGATGGCGGCCAAGTTCGGCATCCCGCTGGTATTCTACGGGGAGAATGAGGCCGAGTTCGGCAACCCGATCGCGGACAATGACACCGCGCTGCGGGATGAGCGGTTCTTCGCCACCAATGATTTCGATCATATCTTCCTGGGCGGCGTGTCCCTGCGGCAGCTGAAGGAGGACTTCGGGGTGGATGCGGCCGATCTGGCCATCTACCTGCCCTGCGAGACCAGCGATGTGGAGAAAAATCATATCCAGGTCCACTACATGGGCTATTACGAAAAGTGGCATCCCCAGGGTGCCTACTACTACAGTGTGGAGCACGGCGGCTTTGTTCCCAGCCCGGAGCGCACTGCCGGCACCTATTCCAAGTACAACTCCATCGACGATAAGGTGGATGATTTCTTCTACTACACCACCTACATCAAGTACGGCATCGGCCGCTGCACCTACGACGCGGCCCAGGAGATCCGCAACCACGAGATCACCCGGCCGGAAGGGGTGGCGCTGTGCCGCAAGTTTGACGGTGAGTTTCCCGCCCGGTTCGCGGATGAGTTCTTCCGGTACATCTCCATCGACAGGCAGCATTTCGGCCGGGCGGCCGACTGCTTCGAACAGCCAAAGATGGACCTGGATTACTTCATGCACCTGGCCGACCGGTTCCGTTCGCCTCATCTGTGGAACTATAAGGACGGCGTCTGGTCGCTGCGGCATACCCCCTATGAGGGCGCCAGTCTCTGCGGCTGGGGCGCGCCGGAGGGGGGCGCCGCCCGATGAGCCGGGTCCGCCTGATCGCCCGGCTGGATGTGAAGGACGAAAATCTGGTAAAGGGCATCCAGTATGAGGGCCTTCGCAAGCTGGGAGATCCCCACGAATTTGCGGTGCGGTACTACCGCCAGGGGGTGGATGAGCTGCTCTACCTGGACACGGTGGCCAGCCTGTATGAGCGGAACAACCTGGGCGACATCCTTCGCCGGGCCACCGCCGATGTATTCATCCCGATCACAGCGGGCGGCGGGCTGCGCAGCGTGGAGGACGTGGCCGCCATCCTGCGGGCGGGAGCGGACAAAGCCGCCGTCAATACCGCCGCCCTGCGCCGTCCGGAACTGATCGGAGAGGTGGCCCGAGCTTTCGGCAGCCAGTGCATGGTGCTGAGCGTACAGGCCAAGCGGCGGGATCCCGCCGACCCGGCTGCCGGATGGGAAGCCTATTTTGACAACGGCCGGGAACACTCCGGCCGGGATGTGCTGGAGTGGGTGAAGGAAGGCGTGGCCCAGGGAGCGGGGGAGATCCTGCTCACCAGCGTGGATCGAGAAGGTTTTCGCAAAGGTATGGACCAGGAACTGATCGCGGCGGTGTCCGCGGTGGTCCCGGTGCCGGTGATCGCCGCCGGCGGCGCCTCCTCGGCCGAGGATCTGTTCCTGGCGGTGGAGGGGGACGCTCAGGCGGTGGCCGTGGGCAGCATCCTGCATTACGACAACACCGATATCCCCGCCCTGAAAAATCAGCTGGCCCAAAAAGGCGTGGAGGTGAGACTATGCGGCCGGTCGTGACCATCATCGACTATGGCCGGGGCAATCTGCTCAGCGTGCGCCGGGCACTGGAGTTCTGCGGCGCGGAAGCGGTCTTTGCCGCCGGCCCCGACAGCATCCGAAAAGCTGCCGCGCTGGTGCTTCCGGGCGTAGGTTCCTTCGCGGACGGCATGGCTCGCCTTCGGGCCGACGGCCTGGAGGGCCCCATCCGGGAAAAGGCCACCGCCGGCGTGCCGCTGCTGGGCATCTGCCTCGGGATGCAGATGCTCTTCGATACCGGCTGCGAGGACGGCGTGACCCCCGGCCTGGGCCTGATCCCCGGCACGGTGGAGCCGCTGCCCCGCCAGGACGCGGAGGGAAATCCTCTGCGGGTGCCCCACGTGGGGTGGAGCGGCCTGATCCCCGCCGTACCGTCCGGCTTTGCCGGCTCGCTTCTGGCCGATATCCGGCCGGGGGAGGAGGTCTACTTTGTACACAGCTTTGCCGCCGTGCCCGCCTGCGAGACGGACCGGCTGGCCGATACCCTGTACGGCGGCCGCCGTGTTTGCGCGGCGGTACGCCGCGGCAACGTGACCGGTGTGCAGTTTCACCCGGAAAAAAGCGCAGAAACCGGGCTGAGTATCCTGCGGGCGTTTGTTAGCCTGGCAGGGACCCCGGCTTTGGAATAAGGAGGAATGACCTATGAAAAAAGCGTACACATCCGTTTTGAGCCTGTATGATACCCAGAAAGCTATTGGCTTTGTCAAGCAGACCTTCCAGCAGAACCTGTCTGAGCGGCTGTCCCTTTCCCGGGTCACCGCGCCCCTGTTCGTGGATCCTTCCACCGGCCTGAACGACGATCTGAACGGCGTGGAACGTCCGGTGTCCTTCGACATTCCGGCCATTCCCTCGCTGCCCGCCGCCCAGGTGGTGCACAGCCTGGCCAAATGGAAACGCATGGCTCTGGGCCGCTACGGTTTTGCCGCCGGTACCGGCCTGTACACCGATATGAACGCCATCCGCCGGGATGAAGAGCTGGACGCCCTGCATTCGGTCTATGTGGACCAGTGGGACTGGGAGAAGGTCATCACCCGGGAGACCCGTACCGTCGAGTATCTGAAGGAGACGGTGCGCCAGATCGTGGCGGCCGTCTGCGACACTCTGGACGCGGTGAAAAAGGAATACCCCGCCCTTACGGTGGAACTGTCCCGCGAGGTCAGCTTTGTCACCACCCAGGAACTGGAGGATCGCTGGCCCGGCCTGACCCCGAAGGAGCGGGAGGATGCCTGGCTGAAGGATCATCCTACCGCCTTTGTGATGCAGATCGGCGGCCCGCTCAAGAGCGGCGGAAAGCATGACGGTCGCGCCCCCGACTACGATGACTGGACCATGAACGGCGATATCCTGTTCTGGAACAGCACCCTGGGCCACGCGTTTGAGGTGTCCAGCATGGGTATCCGGGTGGACGCCGACCGTATGCGCATCCAGTGTGAAGCCGCCGGTTGCCCCGAGCGCCTGGCGCTGCCCTTCCACAAGGGCGTGCTGGACGGCACCCTGCCCCTGACCATGGGCGGCGGCATCGGCCAGAGCCGGCTGTGCATGCTGCTTCTGGGCAAGGCTCATATCGGCGAGGTGCAGGTAAGTCTGTGGCCGGAGGATATGATCCGTGCCTGCGCGCAAGAGGGTATCCAGCTGCTGTAAACCAGCCGCGTCAGAAAGGGAAAGGAGAGATCTAGTATGCAGAACGTACCGGAACTGTTTGGCAGTATGGTATTCAATGACAAGGTGATGCGGGCGCACCTGCCCAAAGATGTATACCGCTCCCTGAAGAACACCATCCAGCGGGGGGCTCCGCTGGATTTGGATGTGGCCAACGTGGTGGCTACCTGCATGAAGGACTGGGCTGTGAGCAAGGGGGCTACCCATTTCACCCACTGGTTCCAGCCCATGACCGGCGTCACCGCCGAGAAACACGACAGCTTTATCAGCCCCTGCGGGGATGGCGGCGTTATTATGGACTTTTCCGGCAAGGAACTGGTGAAAGGGGAACCGGACGCGTCCAGCTTCCCCTCCGGCGGTCTGCGGGCTACCTTCGAGGCCCGGGGCTACACCGCCTGGGATCCCACCAGCTACGCCTTTATCAAGGATGACACCCTCTGCATCCCCACCGCTTTCTGCAGTTACACCGGCCAGGTGCTGGACAAAAAGACCCCGCTTCTGCGCAGCATGGAGGCGCTGAGCCGTCAGGCGGTGCGGGTGTTGGGCCTGTTCGGCAAAAAAGTTTGCCGGGTCACCGCCACCATCGGGCCGGAACAGGAGTACTTCCTCATCAACAAGCAGGACTATGCCTGCCGCCCCGACCTGATCCTCACCGGCCGCACCCTGGTGGGCGCTCCCGCCCCCAAGGGCCAGGAACTGGAGGATCACTACTTCGGTTCGCTGCGGCCGCGGGTCAAAGCCTTCATGGAGGATCTGGACGCCGAGCTGTGGAAGCTGGGCATCCTGGCCAAGACCGAACACAACGAGGTGGCCCCCTGCCAGCATGAGATGGCTCCCATTTTTGCCACCGCCAACATTGCCACTGACGCCAACCAGCTGACCATGGAGGTCATGAAGAAGGTGGCTGATCGGCATGGTTTTGCCTGCCTGCTGCACGAAAAACCCTTCGAGGGGGTCAACGGAAGCGGCAAGCACAACAACTGGAGCATCAGCACCGACAAGGGCGAGAACCTGCTGGACCCCGGCTCCACCCCTGCGGAGAATACCCAGTTCCTGCTGTTCCTGACCGCAGTGATCAAGGCGGTGGATGAGTACCAGGACCTGCTGCGCATCAGCGTGGCCAGCGCCGGCAACGACCACCGTCTGGGCGCCAACGAGGCGCCTCCGGCCATCATTTCGGTGTATGTGGGCGACGAACTGCAGGCGGTGATCGACTGCCTGATCAAGGGCACCGGCCCCTGCCAGAGCAACGCGCCCACCGTGCTGGACACCGGCGCCGTGGTACTGCCCAATCTGCCCCGGGATACATCCGACCGCAACCGCACCAGCCCCTTCGCCTTTACCGGCAACAAATTTGAGTTCCGGATGCCGGGCTCTTCCTTCAACATCGCCTGCACCAACGTGATGCTCAACACCGCGGTGGCCGACGCGCTGGGCCAGTACGCCGACGAACTGGAGGCAAGCGCCGACTTCCAGAAGGATCTGCTGACCCTGATCCGCCGGGAACTGGCGGCCCACGAGCGGGTCCTGTTCAACGGCAACGGTTACGGCGAGGAATGGCCGGTGGAGGCCGAGCGCCGGGGTCTGTGCAACTTCCGCACCACCCCCGAGGCCCTGGTACACTACACCGATGAAAAGAATGTGGCGCTGTTTGCCCGCCACGGCATCTACACCCGCGAGGAGATCGCCTCCCGAGAGGAGATCCTGCTGGACGAGTACGGCAAGGCCATCCGCATCGAGGCGCTGACCCTGCTGGATCTGATCCGTCAGCAGATCGCCCCGGCCTGCATCAAATATTCCAACAGCCTGGCCGCCGGCGTGAGCGCCAAGAAGGCCCTGGGCATCGAAGCGCCCGCCGAGACCGCGCTCACCAGCCAGGTGAGCAGCCTCACCGGCGAGATGCTTGCCGCGGCGGACGCGCTGTACGCCTGCGTGGAGGCTATGCCGCAGGACGTGACCGGCCTGGCGCAGTATTGCGCCGACAAGGTGCTGCCCGCCATGGCCGCGGTGCGCACCCCGGCCGACAAGCTGGAGCAGACGGTCGACCGCTCTCTGTGGCCGCTGCCTACCTACAGCGACATGCTCTTTTATGTTTGAGAACGGGGCGCGGGCCGGCGGTCGGCAGTGTTCCCCCTGACCGCTGCCTGGCCCCGCACCCTGTTTTCATATTTCTCATTTTTCCTTTCAAGCGGAAGACCCCCGGTGCATACAGCGCACCGGGGGCCTTCTGTCTTACAGGAGCATTTCGTCAGTCGTGCAGGAAATCCAGCGTGATCTCATAGGGGCTGTCCACCGCGTCCTGCAGCTTGGCTTCTTTTTTGTACTTGGCCAGGATGGCGGCGGTCTTGGCCGGGTCCGCCAGGGTGCCGGCGCCGGCGATGCAGCCGCCGGGGCAGCCCATGCCCTCCAGCAGATAACCGTTGTACTTGCCGGCCTTGGCCATCATCAGCAGCTTTTTGCACTCGGCCAGGCCCTGAGCGCTGGCGATCTTGACCTCCCGGTCCGGGTCCATCCGGTGGATGGCGTCGGCCACCGCCTGCGCCACGCCGCCGCTCACGGCAAAGCCGCGGCCCGCGGCAGTGCCCCGGTCCAGGCCGCCCTCGTCCTCCAGAATGTCAAAGTCCACCTCGCGGGCCTCAAACATTCCCATCAGTTCCTCAAAGGTCAGTACAAAGTCCACATCGCTGCGCACGGTGCGGCGGCTCGCCTCCAGCTTTTTGGCGGAGCAGGGCCCGATAAAGGCCACCTTGATGTTCTTGTGCTGCTTTTTCAGCAGACGGGCGGTCAACACCATGGGGGTCATGGCCATGCTGATGCAGTGGGCCAGTTCCGGGAACAGCTTCTTGGCCATCACGCTCCAGGAGGGGCAGCAGCTGGTAGCCATGAAGGGCTGGTGTTCCGGCACCTCGCGCAGGAAGTCCTTGGCCTCTTCCACAGTACACAGGTCAGCGCCGATGGCCACTTCTACCACGTCGTCAAAGCCCAGCTGCTTCATGGCGGCCTTGAACTTTTCCGGGGTCAGGCCGGGGAACTGGTTGATGAAGGCCGGCGCCAGGATGGCAAACACCCGGTCGCCCTGCTGGATGGACTGGATCAGCTGGAAGATCTGGCCCTTGTCCGAGATGGCGCCAAAGGGGCAGTTTACCAGGCACATGCCGCAGGACACGCACTTGTCGTAGTCGATCTCGGCGCGGCCGAACTCGTCCGATTTGATGGCGTTCATGCCGCAGGCCTGGGCGCAGGGCCGCTCCATCTTCACGATGGCATGGTAGGGGCAGGCGTCCACGCACTTGCCGCACTTGATGCACAGATCCTGGTCGATGTGGCTGAGCCCGTTGCGGAACGAGATCGCCTTCTTGGGGCAGACCTCCTGGCAGGGGTGGGCCAGACAGCCCTGGCACATGGCGGTCACCTTGACCAGTTTCTCCGGGCAGCTGTTGCAGGCAAACTTGATCACGTTGATCAGCGGGGGATCGTAGTATTTTTCGGCGATGGCGCTGTGCTCCACGCCGGCGCTGGCGGGCATCTGGGTGTCCACCGGGCGCAGGGGCAGGCCCATGGCCAGCCGGATGCGCTCGCTCACGATCGCCCGTTCCAGAAAGATGTTGTGCCGCAGTTTTCCGATCTCACCGGGCACGATCTTGAAGGGCAGGGCGGTCATCTTCTCCGCGTAGTTTCCGCCTTCGTAGGACATCCGGGCCACTTCGGTAAAGACCTTGCGGCGAATGTCGATCACGGGGGTGTAGATTCCTCGCATGGTGGTACTCCTTTCACACTTCGGGTCTCGTCAAAAGAATAACATAAAACCCGCCCGCCGCCAAGAGGCAAAGCGAGGTTTCTTTGGTGGTTTTGCGGGATTCTGCTCAGTAGGCCGCCAGCCGGGCGCGGCTGTGCTCCCCCTCCCAGGGGCCCAGTTCCACCGGTATCACGTCGCCGCCGGTGTGGCCGGGCGCACTCACCACCACCGGCAGGTACAGCCGGGTGTAACCGGTGAACAGGGTGGCCGACAGGGGTTTCTCCAGCAGCACCTCTTCCCGGCGGCCCTTCATGGCCGCCGCCAGCCGGGCCCGGGCCGCGTCCGCCGCCTGCTGCATCCGGCGCACCCGGGCGGCTTTTTCCGCCTCCGGGATCTGGCCGGGAAATTCCGCTGCCGGGGTGCCCGGCCGGGCGGAGTAGGGGAACACGTGTACCTTCAAAAAGCCGAAGGACTCCACAAACGCCAGGCTCTGGCGAAATTCCTCCTCGGTCTCACCGGGGAAGCCCACGATCACGTCGGTGGTAAAGCTTGCATCGCCGTCAAAGGCCGCCCGCAGCTTGTCCGCCACCGCCCGGTATTGGGCCGTGTCGTAGATCCGGCGCATCCGCCGCAGGGTGGCGTCGCAGCCGCTTTGCAGCGAGAGGTGGAACTGAGGGCAGAGGCTGCCCACCCCGGCCAGGATGCCGATCTCGTCGTCGGTCATGAGATCCGGCTCCAGGCTGCCCAGCCGGATGCGCCGGATGCCCTCCACCTGCCCGCAGGCGGCGGTCAGCCGGGCCAGGGTGGAGCCGGTGTCCTTGCCGTAGCTGGACAGGTTGATGCCCGCCAGCACCGCCTCCCGATAGCCGGCGCCGGCCAGGGTGCGCAGCTCCGCCAGAATGCTGGTCTCGCTGCGGCTGCGCACCCGCCCCCGGGCGCGGGGGATCACACAGTAGGCGCACTGCCGGTCGCAGCCGTCCTCCACCTTGAGAAAGGCCCGGGTGTGCCCCTCGAACCGCTCCATGGGCAGTTCCTCAAACGCTTCGCCCCGCTGGTGAGGGGCGATCTCCACCAGCCGCTCACCACTGTCCAGCACCCGCTGCACCCGTTCCAGCAGACCTCGCCGGTCGGTGCTGCCGGTCACAAGATCGGCCTCCTCCACGGCGGCCGCCTCATCGGGAAAAGCCTGGGGGTAACAGCCGGTCAGTACCGTCACGGCGCCGGGATTCTCCCGCTTGGCCCGCCGCAGCCACTGACGGCTTTTTTTGTCGCCACCCGCGGTCACGGTGCAGCTGTTCACGATATAAACGTCCGCCGGTTCATCCTTTCCGGCCAGGGTATAGCCGTTCTGGCAGAACAGCTGCTGCAGGGCCCCGGTCTCGTTCTGGTTCACCTTGCAGCCCAGCGTATAAAAACTTACGCGCATAGTGTTTCCTCGCAAAATGGGATTGGGGCGGACGGCTCGCGTCCGTGCCCTACCTTATTATACCGGAATCCGCGCGCCGGCACAACCGCCCGTATGACTAATTTGCAGCCCTGTCCCATATACATACGATAAAGATCAACGGGGAAGTGAGGAACGCATCATGAAACAATGTATCGCGGTGCTGCTGGCGCTGCTCCTGCTGGCGGGCCTTCCGGTGTCCGCCACCGAAACAAACGGAGAAAACGCCGCGCAGCCCTTTACCTTCGCGCAGCCGGATTTCGATGTGCCCTGCCGGGCCGCCGTGCTCATGGATCAGGCCACCGGGGCCATCCTATACGAAAAGCTGCCGGACGAACGGCTGCCCATCGCTTCTATCACCAAAGTGATGACCCTGCTGCTTACGTTTGAGGCGCTGGAAGTCGGCCGCATCCACCTGGATGACATCGTGCCGGTGAGCGAACACGCCTACGATATGGGCGGCAGCCAGATCTGGCTGGAGCCGGGCGAGCAGCTCACCCTGCAGGAGATGCTCAAGGCCATCTGTGTGGCCAGCGCCAACGACGCGGCGGTGGCGGTGGCGGAGTATGTGGGCGGCAGCGAGGCGGCTTTTGTGGAGATGATGAACGCCAAGGCGCAGGAGCTGGGCCTGTCCGGTACCCATTTTGCCAACGCCTGCGGCCTGGACGCCAGCGGGCATCTCTCCACGGCCCGGGATGTGGCGGTGCTCAGCCGGGAGATGCTCACCAAACACCCCCAGGTCACCGAGTATACCACCATCTGGACCGACAGTTTGCGGGGCGGTGAGACCCAGCTGGTCAACACCAACAAGCTGCTGCGCCGGTATGAGGGGATCACCGGCCTCAAGACCGGCACCACCAGCGGCGCGGGCATCTGCATCACCGCCAGCGCCACCCGGGGCGGCTTGTCCCTGATCGCGGTGGTGCTGGGCGCGGGCAGCAGCGCCGACCGGTTCGCCGCCGCCACCACCCTGCTGGACTACGGCTTTGCCAACTTTGAGAGCGCCGCCGCCCCGCTGCCGGAAAATGCCCCCCTGACCCTGCCGGTCCGCCTGGGGGATGATGACCGGGTGACGCTGGTCTACCAATTGCCCGGCGCGCTGCTGGCGCCCAAAGGCGGGGCGGCTTCTCTGCGGGCGGAACTGACCTTGCCGGAACGTCTGGAGGCGCCGGTCCAGCCGGATTCTCCGGTGGGCACGGTCCGTCTGTATACGGGCGACCAGCTGCTGGGAGAATACCCGGTGCTCACCGCCGGTCCGGTGGCCCGGCGCACCCTTTCCACCGCCTTTTTCACCCTGTTGAAGGAACTGTGCCGCCTGTAAGCGCGGCCGGGAAAGAAACTCCGCTTTTTCTGTCAAACTTGAAGCGTCTGCCTTGACAGTACTCCGGCAAAACGGTATAGTTATTACAAGACATCCACTGCTAAAGGGAGGCAGACGCATGAGCGTAAAATTCAATGCAAAACACCTGAAAGGGTTTGTGCGCGACGAGGAATTTGCCGCCATTTACCCCCAGGTGGAACTGGCGCACCAGATGCTGGAGAGCAAGACCGGCCCGGGCAACGATTTCCTGGGCTGGACCGATCTCCCGGTCGCCTACGATAAAGAGGAGTTTGCCCGCATCAAGGCCGCCGCTGCCCGCATCCGTTCCGACAGCGATGTGCTGGTTGTCATCGGTATCGGCGGTTCTTATCTGGGTGCCCGCGCCGTGATCGAGGCGGTCAAAGGCATGCTGTACAACTGCACCGTGCAGGGCGGCCCCCAGATCTTCTTCGCCGGCAACTCCATCAGCCCGGCCTATCTGCAGGATATCCTGGATTGCTGCCGCGGCAAGCGGGTCAGCGTGAACGTGATCTCCAAGTCCGGCACCACAACCGAGCCCGCCCTGGCCTTCCGTGTGTTCAAAAAATATCTGGAGGACACCGTGGGCGCCGAAGAGGCGCGCCGCCGGATCTACGCCACCACCGACCGGGCCCGCGGCACCCTGAAGCAGCTGGCTGACGCCCAGGGGTGGGAGACCTTCGTGGTGCCCGACGACGTGGGCGGCCGGTATTCGGTGCTCACCGCCGTGGGCCTGCTGCCCATCGCCTGCGCCGGCTGCGACATTGACGCGCTGATGCAGGGCGCGGCCGACGCCATGGCCGAGTATTCCGTCCTCAGCCCGGACAATGCCTGCTACCGCTACGCGGCCGCCCGCAATATCCTGTACCGCAAGGGCAAAGCGGTGGAACTGATGGCCTGCTATGAGCCCAATTTCACCATGATGAATGAGTGGTACAAGCAGCTGTACGGCGAGAGCGAGGGCAAAGACCAGAAGGGCCTGATGCCCACCAGCGTGGTGTTCTCCACCGACCTGCACTCCATGGGCCAGTTCGTGCAGGACGGTGCCCGGATCATGTTCGAGACGGTGGTGGATATCAAAAAGCCCGCCCGCGACCTGTTCATCGAGCGCAGCGCGGACAACTTCGACGGCCTGGATTTCCTGGCCGGTCAAAACATGAGCGTGGTCAACCACAAGGCGCTGGAGGGCACCGTGCTGGCCCACACCGACGGCGGCGTGCCCAACATCCTGCTGGAGGTGGACGGCCTGTCCGAGTACGATCTTGGCGGCCTGATCTACTTCTTCGAGCGGGCCTGCGCGGTCAGCGGCTACCTGCTGGGCGTGAATCCGTTCGATCAGCCCGGCGTGGAAAGCTACAAGAAAAATATGTTCGCCCTGCTGGGCAAACCCGGTTATGAGGACCGCAAGGCTGAACTGGAAGCCAAACTGGCAGACTGATCCCCCGCACTGATCGCAGTGTGAAAATACAAGGAGGTATACCCTTATGATTCAACTTATCGTCGGCACCAAAGGCTCCGGCAAGACCAAGACCCTGGTGGACATGATCAACGCCGGCACCCGCACCACCTCCGGCAACGTGGTGGTCATCGAGAAGGGCATGCAGCTCACATACGATATCGACCACCAAGCCCGTCTGGTGGATATGGACGAGTATCACGTGGCCGGCGCCGACATGTTCTACGGCTTTGTCGCCGGTGTCCTGGCCGGGAACTACGACATCACCGAACTGTATATCGACGGTGTGCTGAAGGTGCTGGACCATGACCTGGCCGCTTTGGGCAATGTGCTGGATCAGCTGAACGCCATTGCGGGCGAGAGCCTGAAACTGGTGGTCACCGTTTCGGCTGACCGCGATACGCTGCCGGAGAGCGTTTCCAAGTATCTGTGATCCGCCGCGCGGCGGATAGCGGACGGCGGGGGCCGGAACAGGCCCCCGCCGTATCCGTATATTGGCAGGAAGAACGCCCGCTTTAGCCGCCGTATCGGAAGAAAATGCCAAAAAAGTTGATTTCCTCCGGATTTTATGGTTGACAAACCATTGTACAGTGGGTATAATTGATAAGCGGCCTTTGAGGTAGACTATGCAATTTGATCTGAAACAGTTTCTGCACAATGGGCGAGAGCCTTGGCGCCAGTCCTTTACGGTGGATCTGCGCAAAGCGGATTTCCCGGGCTATACGGCGGACACACCGGCTTCGGTGGAGTTCGCGGCCTATCCCGGCGAGGCGGATGTGGAACTTGTGCTCAGGGTGGAGTCGCAGGTCTGCGCGTCTTGTGCCCGATGCCTGGCGCCTGTACGTCAGCCGGTGTGTTTTGAACGCCGGTGGCTGATCCGTCCGTCCGATCCTGACAGCGAGGAGTTCGAGCTTCCCCTGGCGGAGAACGGTGCCCTGGATCTGGACGAGCTGGTGTATCAGGAACTGGTGCTGGAGGTCGAACCCGTGCTGCTGTGCAGCCCGGATTGTCAGGGACTTTGCCCCGTATGCGGACAACCAAAAGCGGCAGGCTGTGCCTGTCAGCGGCAGGCCGGCGATGATGCCCCCGCAGACGCAAGGCTGAGTATATTGAAACAACTGCTTCAATGACAGAATTCCATCGAGGAGGTGCTTAAAGATGGCAGTACCCAAGAGAAAGGTTTCCAAGGCACGGCGCGACAAGCGTCGCTCCTCTGTGTGGAAGCTGGAGGCCCCCGCTCTGGTCAAGTGCGAACAGTGCGGCGAGTACAAACTCCCCCACCAGGTATGCGGCAACTGCGGCTACTACAAGGGCAAGGAAATCGTCAAGAAGGAAGCCTGATCCAGGCTTTCAGTGCAAAGGGGAGGGCATGCCTTCCCCTTTTTGCTTTGTTATCCTACAGGAGGTTACCCGATTATGGCGGTGCGCGTACAGCAGGTGGAAAAGGGGTCGGCGGCGGAGCGGCTGGGCATCCGGCCCGGCTCGGTGCTGCTCTCGGCGGACGGCAACGAGCTCAACGACATGCTGGACTATCAGTTTTACACTTCCGGCTCGTCTTTTCAGCTGGCTGTTTCCACCGAAGGGCGTCTGGATTACCTGCAGGTGGACAAGCCGGAATACGAACCGTTGGGCTGTGGATTTGAGACCTATCTGATCGACGAGAAGCATTCCTGCGCCAACCACTGCATGTTCTGCTTTATCGACCAGCTGCCCCCCGGTATGCGGGATACCCTGTATTTCAAAGATGATGACGAGCGGCTGAGTTTTCTGTTCGGCAATTACGTCACCCTGACCAATCTGAGCGCCCACGAGGTGGAGCGTATCCAGACCATGCACATCAGCCCCATCAACATCTCTGTGCATACCACCAACCCGCAGCTGCGGGTGCGGATGATGGCCAACAAGCGGGCGGGGGAGGTGCTGGACTACCTGCCCCGGTTCGCCGCTGCGGGCATCGAGATGAACTGCCAGCTGGTGCTTTGCCGGGGCGTCAATGACGGGGACGAACTGCGCCGCACCCTCCGGGACCTGAAGGCGCTGGCCCCTCATGTAAAAAGTATCGCGGCGGTACCCAGCGGCCTGACCCGCTACCGGGACAGGCTGTATAAACTGCAGCCCTACGACCCGGCCAGCGCCGCCGAGGTGCTGGATATTCTGGAATCTTTCGGCAGTGAGTGCCGCGCCGAACTGGGCACCCGTCTGGTCTATCCGGGCGACGAGTGGTACCTGCTGGCCGGCCGGCCCATCCCTTCGGCCGATTTTTACGAGGAGTATCCCCAGCTGGAAAACGGCGTGGGCATGTGGCGCAAGTTTCACGATGAATTTCTGGATGAGCTGTTTCAGCCCCGCCGGGCCTGGCTGCCCCGTCGGATGGATGTGGTCACCGGCACCCTGGCCGCGCCGCTGATCCACCGGCTCATGGAAGAACTGAATCGGCGGTTCCCGGCGGTGAAGGTGGCGGTGCACCCGATCCGTAACGATTTCTTTGGCGGAAATGTGAGCGTGGCGGGGCTTGTGACCGCCACCGATATCCTGGCCCAGTGCAAGGGCAGGCTGACCAGCCGGGTACTGGGTGTGCCGGAAGTGATGCTGCGGGACGAGAAGGACATGTTTTTGGACAGCGTCACCGTGGCCGGGCTGGAAAAGCAGCTGGGGGTACGCATCCGGATCCTTCCCGCCGACGGCGCGGGCACGCTGCGCGCCGTGCTGGGGGAAAAGACCAACTGAAAACCAAAGGAGGAGGCGATCGACATGCCGAAACCGATCGTAGCGGTAGTGGGCCGGCCCAACGTAGGCAAGTCCACCTTGTTCAATAAACTGATCGGCCAGCGCCTGGCCATCGTGGAGGATACCCCCGGCGTTACCCGGGACCGGATCTTTGGGGACTGTGAATGGCAGAACCAGAAGTTCCTGCTGGTGGATACCGGCGGCCTGGAGCCCAATGTGGACGACGGGATGCTGCTGCACATGCGCCAGCAGGCCCAGCTGGCCATTGATTCGGCCGACTGCATCATCATGGTCACCGACCTGCGTGCGGGGGTCACCGCCCTGGACCAGGACGTGGCCGGATTGCTCATGCGCAGCGGCAAACCGGTGGTTCTGGCGGTCAATAAGTGCGACAAGGTGGGCGAGCCCCCTATGGAGTTGTACGACTTTTATTCCCTGGGCCTGGGCGAGGTGATCCCGGTGTCGGCTGTGCACGGCCACGGTACCGGCGACCTGCTGGACGCGGTCTGCGCCCATCTGCCCGAGGGCGGCGAAAACGAGGAAGAAGACGACCGGATCCCGGTGGCGGTGATCGGCCGCCCCAATGTGGGCAAGTCCAGCCTGGTGAACTATATCCTGGGTGAAAACCGGATGATCGTGGCCAATGAAGCCGGTACCACCCGGGATGCGATCGACAGCCCGGTGGAGAACCAGTACGGCAAATTCATCTTTACCGACACCGCCGGCCTGCGCAAGAAAGCCAAGGTGGAAGACGGGGTGGAGCGGTACAGTGTGCTGCGCAGCCTGGCGGCGGTGGAGCGCAGCCGGGTCTGCGTGATCCTGGTCGACGCGACCGAGGGCTTTACCGAGCAGGACAGCAAGGTGGCCGGCTACGCCCATGAGCAGGGCAAGGGGTGCATCATCGCGGTCAACAAGTGGGACGCGGTGGACAAGGACGATAAGACCATGGACGTCATGCGCAAAAAACTCATGGACGATTTCAGCTTTATGTCCTACGCGCCCATCATCTTCATCAGCGCCCGTACCGGTCAGCGGGTGGACCGGCTGATGGAGCTGATCCGGTACGTGGACGGGCAGAACGCCCTCCGTGTGACCACCGGCGTGCTGAACGAACTGCTGGCCCGGGCCACCGCCCGGGTGCAGCCCCCCAGCGATAAGGGGCGGCGGCTAAAGATTTTCTATATGACCCAGGCTTCCACCCGGCCGCCCACGTTTGTCTGCTTTGTGAACCGGGCGGACCTGTTCCATTTCTCCTACCAGCGATATATCGAGAACCAGATCCGGGAGACGTTTGGTCTGGAAGGCACACCCGTGCGGCTGCTTGTGCGGGAGCGGGGAGACGGCAAGACCCGGTGAACATCCGGAAGGAGGGATCGGCGGTATGAACGGCAATATCTTGTCCCAGGCGTCCCTGGGCGTGATCGGCGGGGCGGACGGCCCCACGGCGATCTTTGTGAGCGGCTCGCCGGTGTGGACGGTAATTCTGCTCGCGGTTGTCTGTCTGGCACAGGCCTATCTGCTGGGCAGCATTGATTTCGGGGTGGTGGTCAGCCGCCTGCTGTTCAAGGAGGACGTGCGCAGCCGGGGCAGCGGCAACGCGGGCACCACCAATATCCTGCGCACCTACGGCAAAAAAGCCGCCGCGCTGACCCTGGCGGGGGATATGGGCAAGGGGGCGCTGGCTGTTCTGATCGGCCGGCTGCTCTTTGGGGCTTTTCTGCCGGTGCCGGACGCGGCGGTGTATGGGGCCCATCTGGCCGCCATCGCCGCCACCTGCGGCCATCTGTGGCCGGTCTGGTTCGGCTTTAAGGGCGGAAAAGGGGTGGCTGTGGCCGCCGGAGCCATCCTGGCCAGTCAGCCCGTGGTGGTGGCCGCCCTGGCAGTGGTGTTCTTTGCGCTGGCTTTTTCCACCCGGATCGTCAGCCTGTCCAGCATTACCGTAGCAGTGCTGTATCCTGTCTTTACCGCTCTCTGGTGCTGGTATCGGGGCGGCGTGATCTGGTTCCCCACCCTCTGCGCCGCCATTATGGGCGCGCTGGTGGTTTGGATGCACCGAGCCAATATCCAGCGGCTGCGCAATGGCACCGAGTATAAATTTGGCGAAAAGAAAAAGTAAGCGAAAAGGCCGGGCCCGGAAACAAAAGTTTCCGGGCCCGGCCTTTTCGCGCTTATTCCTCGGGTTTCGCCTCGGCGGTGATCACCTGGATCAACTCGTCCGCGCTGTACCGAAACACAGCCAGACTGGTGTAATTCACGGTGTACAGGCTGGTCTTGCCCTCCACCATCAGGTAGACATCGCCGGTCACCTCGTTGGTGTCACCAAAATAGTAGCGTTGATCCGTACCGTTTACGGTGGCCTGTACCGTCAGGACCGGTTCATCCAGCCCGAACCGGGCCAGGCTCTCGTTTTCTCCCAGGTCCCGGGTGGCGGTCAGGGTACCCAGCGCGGTGGTCATGCTGTTCACCAGCGTCTGGTCCACCGTCTCCTCCGGCCGGTCCGCCAGCACCCAGCGGCTTTCCTCCTCGGTGGTGGCCTCGCCGGTGCTTGCGTCGGTGGCCTCCACCGTTTCGCTCACCAGCGCCAGATCCACCGTATCGCCATCCCGGGTATATTGGATGGCGGTAATGTCCGCCGGGGCATAATCGGTCAGGGCAATGGTGGTCTCCGGTTCGGTTTCCGTTTCCCGGGCCAGCAGGCTCACCAGCGCCAGCCCGGCCCCGAGCAGCGTCACCAGCCCGATCATGCCCAACAGCAGCAGCCGTTTCTGTTTCATCAGCGTCTCCTCCGTTTCAGGGTCACCACGATGCCCAGGATGAGCAGTGCCAGCGGGATGAGTACCAGAAATACGCCCGCCCACAGGGTCACCTGGCCGGAACTCAGGCTCAGCCCCTCCAGCATCAGGCTCTTGGCGGCGATCAGTGAGGTGGTGTCCTGGCTGGCCAGCCAGCTGATACAGCCCAGTACAAACTGGCCGTTGCCGCCGGCGGTGATCAGGTCCAGTTCATCGGTCATGAACAGTGTCGGGCAGCTCAGCCATATCAGCCGGCTCTCCGGCCCGCTGTCGCCCGCCGCCTCTTCGTCGCCGCTCTCCGCCGCGCCCAGGGTAGCCGCCACTGCCAGCACGAACCGGCCGGTCTCGTCACCCTCCTCTTTGTCCAGGGTGGCCATGGCATAGCCTTCGGATTTGTTATAGGCGCTGTCACTGGTTGTCAGCAGTTCGCTCACCGCCACTCCCTCGGGCAGCTGGTCCGCTACCCGGATAGCCTGCGCCTCCGGAGCCAGCACATACAGCCCGTCATCCACTGCGTCGTTGATGGGGTGGCTGCCCTGATCGGGCAGCAGATAATAGTTCGCCCCCTGCAGATGATGGGCACTGCTGCCCTCGATCACCAGCCCGTCGATCCGGCTCAATCCCCAGTCCTCCATCAGGCTGTCCAGATTGGGGGTGTCCGCCCCGGGATTGGTGCAAACCAGCATCCGGCCTCCCTCCAGCAGCCAGCTGCGCAGCGTTTCCACATCCTCCTGAGCAAAATCCGAGCCGGGCGCACAGATCACCAGCGCATCCGCGTCCTCCGGGATGTCATCCGAGAGCAGATTCAGCTGCCGCAATTCCACGTTCTGCAGCCCCAGCGCCTGCTGCGCCCCATCGGAGAGCGCGCTCTCACCATGTCCGGTCAGCTGGTACACCACCGGCAGTTCGCCGCCGGTCACATACTGCACCGCGCTGGTGATCTGGTTCTCCGCGTCAAAGCTGGCCACAGTGGTGTAGGTGTCGTAGTCGAATTCGCTGGTGTAGAGCAGGCTGCCGTCCACCAGTTTGGTGCGCTCGCCGCTGGTCACGATCAGGCTGCCGTCGGTGGCGTCCTCCACCCCCATCTGGCGGGCGAAGGCCGGATAAAGGGCCGGGTCCTTCTGCTGCCAGCGAATGTGGCTGCTGTGCCCGGCGTACTGGTCCAGCAGGGCGGTCACATTGCTGTCCACAGTGGCGGTCATGGCCAGGTAGTAGATGGTCACATCTTGATCCAGCTGGTCCAGGATGCCCAGCGATACATCCCCCAGGGTATACAGCCCGGTCTCACTCAGATCAAACTGGCTGGCCGAGACGGGCAGAGCGCGGGCGATCAGGTTTACCAGCACGGCGGCGGCTATTGCCAGCACCGTCAGCAGCGTGGCGGCCGAGCCGTTGCGGAATACCCGGGCGGAGGGCCGGGCAGGCAGGGGGAACGGAAAACGGCGTTCCGGTCGGTCTCTGCGGAGGTCCTTTCCCATGCGAACGAGCCTCCTTTCAGTTCCAGCGGCGCTTTTCCAGCCCCTGGCCCGCCAGGAACAAAAACAGCGCCGTGATGCTCAGATAGTAGATCATCGCCGGGATACTGAAGATCCCATAGATGAAGTTCTCAAAAGGGGTGAACAGCCCCAGTGCCCCCAGCAAAGCGGAGAAGGCGCCGGTGAGGGCGGCGCTGCGCAGCCCGTAGAGGGCAGCCAGGGCGGCGCAGAGGGCAAGAAACACCAGCATGCCCAACATAAGGCTGCGGCTGCGGATGCCCGCCAGCAGGCCGGCCAGTGCGGCCAGCAGCCCGAATATCCCCACAGCCAGCAGGCTTCCCACCGTGAACAGGCTCTGGATGCCGGGCATCAGGTAACTTAGCAGCAGTACCCCGAAGGTGGCCAGAGCGGCGACGATCGGGCTGTCGGTCAGCCCGCTCAGAAACAGGCCGATGGCGATGCCCGCGCAGCCCAGCAGCCAGTAACCCAGCAGCGCGCCGTATGCCTTGGGCAGGCTGACGGTGCCGTACAGCCGCATCACCAGCGGGCAGAGCCCCAGGATCGCCACCGGCACCGTAAAGACGGCGGTCATGGCCAGGTATTTGCCCGCCACGATGGAGGGGATGCTCACCGGCGCGGTGAGAAGCAGCTGGTCGGTGTGGGAGCGGTGTTCCTCCGCCAGGCTGCGCATGGTCAGGATGGGGATGAACACCAGCATGGCGAAGGTGGTACCGTAGAGGGTGTAGCCAAAATCCGGATACAGATTCAGCAGATTGTACACCCAGAAGTACAGCCCGCCCACCAGCACGTAGGCGGCGCAGAGGGCGTAACCCAGCATCCCGCTGAAAAGACTTTTCCACTCCCGTTTGAAGATCGCGGTTATTCCTCTTCGCCCCCTTCCTCCGCCGGTTCCCCGGTCAGCTGCAAAAACACCTCTTCCAGGCTCAACGCCTCGGCTTCCAGCCGCAGCACCGCACAGCCGGCGGCAGCCAGAGCCAGGCTCACGGCCGCCTGCTGCTGCGGACCCGCGCCTGCGTCCAGGGCAACGGTCAGCCGGGCTCTGCCCTCCGGCTCAGGTTCGGCCTGCACATCGCACACGCCCGCCAGGTTCCGCACCGCCGCGGCCGCCTCGCTTGCCTGGCCCAGCACCAGTACCCGCAGCCGGGTGCGGCCCGCCAGCCGGTCGGCCAGCTGGTCCGGGGTGCCCTGCGCTATCAGCTGCCCCCGGGACAGGATCAGCACCTGGTCGCATACGGCGCTCACCTCGCTCAGGATATGGCTGGAGAGGATCACCGTGTGCTTGCGGCCCAGCTGGCGGATCAGGGTGCGGAACTCGATCATCTGAGCCGGATCCAGCCCCACGGTGGGTTCGTCCAAAATCAGCACCTCCGGGTCACCCAGCAGCGCGGCGGCCAGCCCCACCCGCTGGCGATAGCCCTTGGACAGGTTGCGGATCAGCCGGCGGGCCATATCGGCAGCGGCCACCCGGTTCATCGCCCGGCGCACCTGGGCGGCCCACTCGGCGCGAGGCACCCGGCGCAGTTCGGCCACAAAGCGCAGGTATTCCTCCACTGTCATCTCGGGGTACAGCGGCGGCTGTTCCGGCAGATAGCCCAGCTGCCGCCGGGCGGCCATGGGCTCCTCCAGAATGTCGTGCCCGCTGACGATCACCCTGCCCTCGCTGGCCGAGAGATACCCGGTCAGCATGTTCATGGTGGTTGTCTTGCCGGCACCGTTGGGCCCCAGCAGCCCGCAGATTTGGCCGGTTGGCACGGTGAAGGACAGATCCTCCACCGCGACATGGGTCCCGTACCGGCGGGTCAGGTGTTCCACCTGGATCAATGCGCAACCCTCCTTAGCAAAAGAAAAGGCCATCCCTGCCGGGATGACCTTTGTCGGTCTTGTGCCAGTATACGCTGGCGCTGTGTGGATTCTGCAAGCATCCGGTGAGGGATATGTGAAATTCCGATCATCGGATCTCAGCCCGGTCGGACAGGCCGGTCAGCCGGTCGAAGGACACGATCAGCTGCCGCCCCTCTCCCAGCGACCAGCGCAGGGTGTCGCTGGCGGAGCCGTTCATATAGCCCAGCATGTCCACCAGTTCCTCCTCGGAGCGGCCCAGCATCCAGCCGCTGTCCAGCAGGGGCTGGGCCAGCTGGCGCGGACCCTTCCAGCGGGTGCATTGGCCGATCACATCCGGGTCGATCTCATCCACCACACCGTGGGCGTACAGGGCAATGTTGCCCCGTGCGATCCAGCCGTCCGGATGGGACAGGCAGAGCAGAGCGAAGGCCGCCGCCGTCACCCACACGGCCAGCCGGACGGCCCGGATGGGGCGCAGCAGGGTAAACAGGGCGATGCAGGCCCAGGCGCCCAATACAAGGATGAACCAGGCGGCCAGCACCCGGCGGGGGGTCAGGCCAAAACGGCGGATATAGAGGCCCAGCTTGGCCCCGGCAACGGCTACGAACAGCAGGCTGAAGCCGCACAGAAGCCCGCCCAGGACCTGTAACGCCCGGCTGCGGCGCAGCGGCACGCGGCCAAACTTGGCACAGCCGCCCAGCACCGCCAGGTTCAGCAGCATCAGCCGGCATACCTCGCCAAACCCGCTGACCGCGTATTCCGAGGCGGTGAAGCCCGCGGGCAGCCGCCCGAAAAATCCCCCCAGCAGGTAGCTGCCCTGCAGCAAAAAGAAAGCCAGATACAACCCGTTCAAAGCGGCCAGCAGAACGCCGGCTGTGCTGACAGGCAGCACCCGCGCCTCCTCCGCCGCACGGCGCAGTTCGGCGGGCAGGGCCGGGTCGGGCCGGACACGCAGGCAGGAGGCGGTCAGCCCGTACAGCCAGGCTCCCACCGGCAGGCTCAGGATCAGCCGCAGCACCAGTTCCCCGTTGAGCCAGTTCCAGTCGACGGTCAGCCGCAGCAGAGCGGCAAAATTGCCGTCCACCGCCGCCAGTTGTTGGTAGGCGATGGCCAGCAGCGGCACCGCCGCCGCCAGCCCGATCAGAGCGCCCGCCAATCCCCGGGCGCCGGACCTTCCGCGCCGGGCCCGGGCCAGCAGGGTACGGATGCGCAGCAAAAAGCCGCCGAAAGGATAGAGCAGGAACCCGCGCACCAGGTCCAGCACCAGCATGGGGCCGGTGCCGCCCTCGCTCAGCGAGCCGGTGCGGCTCAGGACCCAATAGACCGCCAGCCCGTGCAGGGCCAGCATGTCCCAGCCGCCCACTGTGGCACTGACGCTGCCCCAAAACGCAAAACTCAGCGCCACCGCGCCCAGGCAGGCCAGCCAGAACCAGCTCTCGGCGGGGATCTTCCGGCGGCCCATGGCCTGGCAGAAGAACTCCACCCCGGCGCAGAACACAAGGGTAAAGACGGTCAGCCAACCGCCGGCGGAGTTGGCGTTCCAGAAGATCAGTTGGATATAGAAAAATCCGATCAGGTAGCTGCCCAGCGCGGCCCACAGTTCAGCCGGGGCGGCGGTGAAAGGCGGCCGGATCAGCACGGTTTGGGGAACACTGGTATAGAGGGGACGCCCCGCGCCCTCTTGCAGATTCTTGTCCATGGTGATTCTCCTTGTCAGGTATCCAGGGTCAGATAGTACAGTTCGTTGCGGTCAGCGTCGTAGAGTGCCAGCGTGAAGTTCAGCGACCCACGCTCCAGTACACGGCTTTCATCGGCCGGGTCATGGCTCTGGGAATGCCGGTCGATAAACCGGTACCAGCCGTTCTCCACCGCCGGGTCTACCAGCGGCTGACCGTCCCCGTCAATCAGGCAGGGGCCCCAGGTCATGCTGGCCCCGTCCTGCTCCACCGTCCGGCCATAGACCAGCGCGGTGGTCACATCCGAAAGGGGAAACGGCTTCCAGGCCGGGTCAGCCGCGAGGACGCCGGCCAGAGCGTCGTCCGGAAACGCAAGCTTCAGGCAGGAGGTCCCGTCTCCAAGGAAACCGCCATGGGTGTCGGTGTCCAGCAGGACGGTCCCGGCGGACAGGTCCAGGCTCAGGGCCTCGGCGGCCTGCTGCCGGGCCGAAGGGGCGCAGCCCGCCAGCGCCAGCGCAAGGCAGAGCAGAAGGGGAAAAAAGAGGTTTCGTTTCATGGCGTTCCTCCTTGTTTGGGCCGGAAAGCGGCAGGAAATCCACCCCGCAGACCGCAGTTGGCGGTATAGCCGTGACAGGACGGTTTTGTCATGGGGCCTGTTCCTCATCCGGCAGGTATTCCAGAATATCGCCGGGCTGGCAGTTCAGTTCCCGGCACAAAGCCTCCAGGGTGGAAAACCGCACCGCCTTGGCCTTGTTGTTTTTCAGGATGGACAGATTGGCCGGGGTGATCCCGATCCGCTCCGCCAGATCGCCGGCGGCGATATGACGGCGGGCCATCATCACATCCAGGTTGATTCGGATGGACATACGCTTCTCCCTCCCGGCGTCAGATGGTAAAATCCAGTTCGTCCTTCATGGCGGCGGCCTGGGCAAAACAGTTTTTCACGATCCGCACGATCAGCGCCATAAAGCCCGCCGCCACCGCCACCAGCAGCCAGGGCAGATAATAGAAGGCACTGGCCAGGCAGAGCAGGCAGGCCGCCGTGCAGCACCAGCTTACCCGGCGCAGCCGAGCCACGTTGGCGGGCACAAACACCCGCCCGGCGGCCAGTGCGCCGAGAAGCCGGTGCAGATTGACCAGCAGCACCCAGGCGGGCGCGCTGCACAGATAGATGGTGCTCATCATCAGCAGCCCCTCCCGCAGGCCGAAGCCCAGCAGCACCGGCCGGGTGCCGATGAACCAGTCTACCGCCCAATAACAGCCCAGGTCCAGCGCCGCCAGCAGGATCATAAACAGCCATACGCACCCCCGGGACAGACGGATGCTCTGCTCGTTGGAAAGTCGCATATATCGTTCCTCCTTGTAAGGATATCCTCTGACGCTACTATACCATAGCGAAAATCGAAAATCAATATAAATTTATCGAAAAACAATAATTTTTTCTCGACAAACAAAAATCCCGGCAGGCGAATCCCTGCCGGGGGCGCGTTCAGTTGGAATACCAGTACTTGCGGTCCAGGCTGCGGTACTGCAGCGCCTCGGCCAGGTGTTCCTCACCGATCCGGTCCGCGCCCGCCAGATCGGCGATGGTACGGGCCACCTTCAGGATCCGGTCATAAGCCCGGGCGCTGAGCCCCATCGAGCGGAACGCCTCCCGCAGCATGGCCGCGGCGGCAGGGGTGGTCACGCAGAACCGCCGCAGCAGGGCAGGGGGGAGCTGAGCATTGCAGCGCACCCCGGTGCCCGCGTACCGGGCGGTCTGGATCTGTCGAGCCGCCAATACCCGGGCCAGGATGGCGGCGCTGCTCTCGCCGCCGGCGGCGTCGGCCAGATCCTCATAGTCCACCGGGGCTACCTCCACATGCAGGTCGATCCGGTCCAGCAGCGGGCCGCTGATCTTTTGCCGGTACCGGTCGATGGCGCTGGGCGGGCAGGTACAGGCCCGGGTGGGGTGCCCGAAATACCCGCACCGGCAGGGGTTCATGGCGGCGGCCAGCAAAAAACGGCTGGGATAGGTGGCGCTGCCCGCCACCCGGCTCACCGTCACCTGTCCGTCCTCCACCGGCTGACGCAATATTTCCAGTGCGTCCCGGCTGAATTCCGGCAGTTCGTCCAGAAACAGCACCCCGTCGTGGGCCAGGCTCACCTCGCCGGGCCGGGGATTTGATCCGCCGCCCGCCAGTGCGGTGGCGCTCACGCTGTGGTGCGGGCTGCGAAAGGGCCGCCGGGTCATAAGCCCGCTGCCCGCCGGCAGCAGCCCGGCCACCGAGTAGATCTGGGTCACCTCCACCGCTTCTTCCCGGGTCATGGGCGGAAGAATACCCGGCAGCCGTTTGGCCAGCATGCTCTTGCCGGTGCCCGGCGGGCCGATCAGCAGGATGTTGTGGCCGCCCGCCGCTGCCACCTCCATGGCCCGTCGGGCCTCCGCCTGGCCGTGTACATCGGAAAAGTCGGGGACGTCGCCGGCCGCGTCGCTCTCATAGCGGCAGGGCTCCACCGGCGTCAGCGGCGCGCTGCCTTGCAGATGTTCCGCTACCTGCCGGGCGCTGTTCACCCCGTATACCGTCAGCCCTTCGGCCACCGCGGCTTCCCGTGCGTTGGCGGCTGGCACGAACAGCTGTTTGATGCCGCAGGCCGCCGCGCGCAGCGCCATGGGCAGCACACCGTTCACCGGTCGCACCGCCCCATCCAGGGCCAGTTCGCCCACAAAGGCACAGTCGGTGGGCGGGGGCGGCAGCTGGCCCGCCGCGCACAGGATGCCCAGCAGAATGGGCAGATCGTACACCGGCCCGGCCTTTTTCCGGTGGGCGGGGGCCAGATTCACCGTGATCCGCCCGGCCGGCCAGCCGAATCCCAGATTTTTGCTGGCGCTGCGCACCCGGTCGGCAGCCTCCTTCACCGCGCTGTCCGGCAGCCCCACGATGGCAAATTGGGGCAGCCCGCCGCTCAGATCGGCCTCCGCCGTCACAAGAAATCCTTCCAGACCGTGGATCCCGAAGCTGTTTACTCTGGCAAACATGGCCGTCCCTCCTGCGTCGTATACTAAAACCAGTATAGATCGGTCGGGCCAAATCCACAAGTGCGAATTGACAATCCGGCTGCCTGTCTATAAAATGAAACTAGAGATCCCATTTTGCAACGCAGAGAATGCACAGAAAGAGGGTAATTGCCATGTATCAGCAAGAGTATGAACGCTGGCTTGCCGCCGATCTGGACGACGCTGACCTGAAGCCGGAACTGGAATCCATCCGGGGGAACGACGAGGCTGTCCGGGACCGGTTCGCCGTGGCGCTCAAGTTTGGCACCGCCGGTCTGCGGGGGGTCATCGGCGCGGGCACCAATCGAATGAATGTGTATGTGGTGCGGCAGGCCACCCAGGGGCTGGCCAACTGGGTCAGGACCCAGGGCGGTACCCAGACTGTGGCCATCAGCTACGACAGCCGTATCAAAAGCGACCTGTTCGCCAAAGCCGCCGCCGAAGTGCTGGCGGCCAACGGGATCAAGGTGCGCATCTACAAGGCCCTGATGCCGGTGCCGGCGCTGAGTTTTGCCACCCGGTATTATCGCTGCAACGCGGGCATCATGGTCACCGCCAGCCACAACCCGGCCAAGTACAACGGCTATAAGGCCTATGGCCCGGACGGCTGCCAGATGACCGACGAGGCCGCTGACATTGTGTATGCCGAGATCCAAAAGACCGATGTGCTCACCGGGGCAAAGACCATGCCTTTTGAAGAGGGGATGGCCGCCGGCCTGATCCAGTATGTGGAGGACGCCTGCTATGAGGCGCTGTACGAGGCCATCAAGGCCCGCAGTGTGCGTCCGGGTCTGTGCGCCACCGCCGGGCTCAAGCTGGTGTACAGCCCGCTGAACGGCAGCGGCCTGGTGCCGGTCACCCGGGTGCTGGGTGATACCGGTATCACCGACATCACCATCGTGCCCGAACAGAAGGACCCGGACGGCAACTTCCCCACCTGCCCCTATCCCAATCCGGAGATTTTTGAGGCGCTGCGGCTGGGTCTGGAACTGGCGGAGAAGAACGGCGCCGACCTGATGCTGGCCACCGATCCGGACGCTGACCGCGTGGGCATCGCCGTGCGCTGCAAGGACGGCAGCTATGAACTGCTCAGCGGCAACGAGGTGGGTGTGCTGCTGCTGGACTATATCTGCGCCGCCCGCATCGAAAAGGGCACCATGCCCAAGGACCCGGTCATGGTCAAGAGCATCGTGTCCACCCCGCTGGCGGACGTGGTGGCCGCCCATTACGGTGTGGAGTGCCGCAACGTGCTCACCGGCTTCAAGTGGATCGGCGATCAGATCGCCCGTCTGGAGGCTGCGGGCCAGGTAGAGCGGTTCATCTTCGGCTTTGAGGAGAGTTACGGCTATCTGGCGGGCAGCTATGTGCGGGACAAGGACGCCATCGTGGGCAGTATGCTGATCTGCGAGATGGCCGCCTACTACCGCAGTATCGGTTCCTCCATCAAGGAGGAGCTGGAGCGCATCTACGCCCAGTATGGCCGCTACCTGAACAAGGTGGACAGTTTTGAATTCCCGGGCCTGTCCGGTATGGACAAGATGGCCGGCATCATGCAGCGTCTGCGTCAGAACCCGCCCGCCGAGTTCGCCGGCTGCAAGGTGGTGTCGGTGTCGGATTACCAGGCCCGCACCAGGACCGACCTGACCACCGGCCAGACCGAGCCCATCGACCTGCCCGCCGCCAACGTGCTGATTTATGCGTTGGAGGGCGGCGCTTCGGTGGTGGTGCGGCCCAGCGGTACCGAGCCCAAGATCAAGACCTATTTCACTACCCTGGGCAAGGACCTGGCCGAGGCCCAGTCCCGGAAGGACGCGCTGGCCGCGGCTCTCAAGCCCCTGCTCAGCTGATTTTTGCACAAAATAACAGGCGCGCTGCCCGCGGGCAGCGCGCCTGTTTTGTCTGTCAGGATTTTCCGCGGTACTCCACCGCCAGTTTGCGCAATGCGGGCAGGCTGCGTACCACCTTGTCGGTGTCGATGCAGTAGGCCATCCGGAAATAACCCGGGCAGCCGAACCCGTCTCCCGGTACCAGCAGCAGATCGTATTGCATCGCCTTTTTGCAGAAGGCTCCCGCATCCTCTTCCAGCGCTTTCGGAAAGATATAGAAGGTGCCGCCCGGCTCCACGCAGGTGAAACCCAAACCGGTCAGTTCCCTGTACAGGATATCCCGGTTGGTGCGGTAGACGCGCAGATCGCTGGTCACATCCAGGCAGCGGGCCACCGCCAGCTGGATAATAGAGGGCGGGCAGTTGTGGCCGGTGCCCCGGGAGATCTGCCCGCAGATCTCGATGATGGTCGCCGCCTCGGCGCAGTCCGGCCCGGCCGCTACATAGCCGATCCGTTCGCCGGGCAGGCTCAGCGATTTGCTGAAGGAATAACAGGTCAGGGTGTTGGGATAAATGGCCGCCGGATAGGGGGTGGGCTTGTCACCGAACACGATCTCCCGGTAGGGCTCATCGCTGATCAGATAGATGGGCTGGCCCCATTCCTTCTGCTTTTCCTCCAGCAGGGCGGCCAGGCGGCGCAGGGTCGCCTCGGTGTACACCACGCCGCTGGGGTTGTTGGGGGTGTTGATGAGCAGCGCGGCCACGTCGGGTGCCAGCCGCTTTTCCAACTCGTCAAACTGGATCTGGAAATCCTCCACATGAGGAGGCACTACCTCCAGCCGCAGCCCGGCGCCCTCCACATAGGGCCGGTATTCGGAAAAGAATGGCGCAAAGACCAGCACCCGGTCTCCGGGTCGGCCCACTGCCCGCAGCGCATGGGCCACCGCCCCCGCCGCGCCGGTGGTAGGGAAAATGTGTTTTGCCTCGTAGGCGATGCCGAACCGCCGGCGCAGCGAGTCGGCGATGGCCTGCCGCACGCTCTCGATACCCAGGCTCGGGCTGTACCCGTGCAGGGTCAGCGGATCGCTGTTCTGCAGCAGGTCCAGCATGGCCCGGGTGAATTCTTCCGGCGGTGGTACCGACGGATTGCCCAGGCTGTAGTCAAATACGTTTTCCGGGCCGATCACCTTGGCCCGCTCCATACCGTAGGCAAAAATCTCCCGGATTGTCGATTTCTGCCCCAGCATCTGCCGGTAATGTTCCGGTATCATGGTTGTATACCCCTCTCCCTCGATCGTATCAATCGTAACTCACACGCCCGCTGAAGATGCACAGCGGGCGGCGGGCTTTGCCTTTTTCAATCAGCTGCCGGGCGGCAAACAGCGCGGCCCCCGCGCTGGGACAGGCGGGGATACCGTCGCTCAGCAACACATCCTGGGCGGCACGCTGGGCGTCTCCGCTGGTCACTGCCAGCACCAGATCCACGATATACGGGTTATAGTTGGCGGGCACAAAGCCCGCGCCCAACCCGGGAATACCATGCTTGCCCACAAAACCGCCGCCGATGGCCTGGCTCTCATAGGGTTCCACCGCCACGATTTTGATGTGGTCATGCCAGGCCCGGATGTGCTCGCCCACGCCGGTCACCGTGCCGCCGCTGCCCACACCGGCTACCACCGCGTCGATCTGGCCGCCGGTGGCCTTCAGGATCGCCGGGCCGGTCACCCGCCGGTGATGCTCCGGATTGTCATCGTTGGCAAAGTAGTCCATATAGTAGCCGCCGCAGTCTTCAGCGGTCTGGCGGGCAAGCTGTTCCAAGCCTCTCCTTCCGTCCAGCGGGGAGGAGTAGAGCAGTTTGGCGCCGAGGCCGCGCAGATAGCTCATCCGCTGCGCGTCCAGCGTGCGGGATACGATCAGGGTGATCGGATGCCCGCTGACCCGGCAGGCCAGGGTCAGCGCCGCGCCAAAGGTGCCGCTGCTGGCCTCCACCACCATCTGGCCAGGGGCCAGATCGCCCCGCTCGGTCGCCAGTGCCAGCATGCTTTCCGCAAGGCCGTCCTTGGCGCTGCCGGTGGCGCCGCCAAAATCCAGATAGGCCAGCACCTCGCCGTTCAGTTTGTGCTGGGCGGCATATCCGCCCAGTTTGACGACCGGGCAGCGATAGAGAACCGGATAATAGCTGTTCAGCACCTCCATGCGGGCGCCCCCTTCCGGATTTCGTTCCTTTATTACATTATCTTATTCCATCCCCCTGCCGCCGTCAAGCGCCCGGCCCCTTTCCGGGGCCGCAAAGCGCCGAAAAAACCAAAATATTTGTGTTTCGCCCCTTGACAGCACCCTGACGGTCTGGTATAATCTGCAACTGTAAAGCAAAAAACTTTACAGAATTGCGGGGAGGGACGGCCGTGGCCAAGAATCTGGAGATTTCATACCTGCTGGATTTCTACGGCGAGGTCCTCACCGAAAAGCAGCGTGATGTGATGGAGCAGTATTATAACGACGATCTTTCCCTGGCGGAGATCGCGGATAACTTCGGCATTACCCGGCAGGGCGTGCGGGACTCCATCAAACGGGGCGAGGGCATCCTTCTGGAACTGGAGGAAAAGGTGGGCTTTGCCCGCCGGTACCGGGCCGTGCAGGAAGGGGTCGCCCGGCTGGAAAAGCTGACGCGGGATATTCGTTTTTACAACTCCACATCCTATGCGATGAGCGAGGAGATCGACAAGGCCACCAGTGAGATGCTGGAACTGATCGAGCATATCAGCGAGTAAGGGCAGCGAGGAGACAGTATGGCATTTGAATCCCTTTCCGACCGTTTGGCCGGTGTATTCAAAAAACTGCGCGGCAAGGGCAAGCTGACCGAGGCGGACGTAAAGGCCGCCATGCGGGAGGTGCGCATGGCCCTGCTGGAGGCCGACGTCAACTTCAAGGTCGCGAAAAATTTCTGCAGCGAGGTCACCGAACGGGCTCTCGGGCAGGAGGTCATGGAGAGCCTGACCCCCGCCCAGCAGGTGGTCAAGATCGTCAACGAGGAACTCACCAATCTGATGGGCGGCCAGGAGGCGGCCCGCATCCATATCAAGTCCAAACCGCCCACGGTCATCATGATGTGCGGCCTGCAGGGCAACGGCAAGACCACCCACGCCGCCAAGCTGGGCAAGTGGTTTTTGAAGCAGGGGCACCGCCCGCTGCTGGTGGCATGCGACGTCTACAGGCCCGCCGCCATCGACCAGCTGAAGGTGGTGGGGGCTCAGGCCGGGGTACCGGTGTTTGAGATGGGCCAGGCCAAGCCCGAGGAGATCGCCGCCAGGGCGGTGGCCCACGCCAAAGATCACGGCAACGACATCGTGATCCTGGACACGGCCGGCCGCCTGCATGTGGACGAGGCCCTCATGGCCGAACTGGGCCGGATCAAGCAGGCCGTCACGGTGGATGAGGTCCTGCTGGTGGTGGACGCCATGGCCGGTCAGGACGCGGTCAACGTGGCCAAGGCATTCAACGAAGCGGTGGCGGTGGACGGCATCGTGCTCACCAAGACCGACGGCGATACCCGGGGCGGCGCGGCGCTCAGCGTCAAGGCGGTCACCGGCAAGCCCATCAAGTTCCAGGGCACCGGCGAAAAGCTGGACGATCTGGAGGTCTTTCATCCGGGCCGCATGGCCGGCCGCATTTTGGGTATGGGCGATGTGCTCACCCTGATCGAGAAGGCGCAGCAGGCCCAGGATGACAAGCAGGCGGAAGAAACTGCCCGCCGCCTGATGGAAAACAAGTTCGACATGAACGATATGCTGGCCCAGCTGGCCCAGATGAAGAAGATGGGCGGCGCGGCGGCGCTTCTGAGCATGCTGCCCGGCGGCAGCAAGATCGATTCCAGTCAGGTGGACGACAAGGCGTTCGTCCAGATCGAGGCGATCATCTACAGCATGACCCCCGCCGAGCGGGCCAAGCCCTCCATCATCAATCCCAAGCGCAAGCGGCGGATCGCGGCGGGCAGCGGCACCACGGTGGAGCAGGTCAACCGTCTGCTGCGTCAGTATGAGACTATGCAGAAACTCATGAAGCAGTTCAAAAAAAATCCCAAGGCTTTTGGCCGGCGGATGGGGGTGGGCGGCATGATGCCACGCTGATGCCCCGCGCAACTTTTTCGGTATGACCCAGGCCGCCAGGCGGTGCGGGTGTTATACATTTTTGTACCGTGCCCGAACCGGGCCGACACATTTACAGGAGGTAACGTATCATGGCTGTTAAGATCAGACTGCGCCGCATGGGCGCCAAGAAGGCTCCTTTCTATCGTGTGGTTGTGGCGGATAGCCGCTTCCCCCGGGACGGCCGCTTCATCGAGGAGATCGGCTACTACGATCCCACCAAGGAGCCCGCGGTTGTGAACATCGACGGCGAGAAGGCCAAGAAGTGGATCGCCACCGGCGCTCAGCCCACCGACACCGTGCGTGTGCTGCTGAAGAAGTCCAACATTCTGTAACCCAAAACGGAGGTACGATCCATGCAGGAGCTGTTGCTGGCCGTTGCCAGAGGGCTGGTGGATGAGCCGGACGCCGTGCAGGTCACTGTGGATGCCCCCCGAGAGGACGGCACCATCGTCTATCACCTGCATGTGGCCGAAGGGGACATGGGCCGGGTCATTGGCAAGCAGGGCCGTATCGCAAAAGCCATCCGCATCGTGATGCGGGCGGCCGCCGTCCGTCAGGGCGACAAGGTCATGGTCGAGATCGACTGATCCCGGCCGCACAGACACAAGCCTTTTGCCCCGCGCAAAAGGCTTTTTTCATTGGTTAGCAAAGGAGCCGTTATGCAGCAATATCTGGAGATCGGCCGGATCGTGGCGCCGCATGGGGTCACCGGCGAGATGAAACTGGAACTCTGGTGCGACAGCGTGGCTTTTCTGAGCCGGCTGCCGCGGGTCTACCGCACCGCCCTGGGCGAAGGGGAGATGCGGGTCGCCGGCCTGCGCCCCCACAAAAATATGGGTCTGCTCCGGCTGGAAGGGGTGAACGACATGGACGCCGCCCGGGCCATGGTGGGCCGGGTGCTCTACATCGACCGGGCCGACGTGCGCCTGCCTCAAGGAACCTTTTTTATTCAGGACCTGTTGGGCTGCCGGGTCCTGGACGCGGATACCGGCGCCTGCTATGGCACGGTGAGCGACATCAGCCATCCCGCCGCCCAGGACATCTATACCGTCCGCGGGGAAGACGGCACCGAATACCGGTTTCCGGGCGTGGCGGAGTTTCTGGTGGAAAAACGCCCGGAGGAGGGCTATATCCGGGTGCGGCCCATCCCCGGCCTGTTCGGGCCCGCCCAGAACGGAGATGAAGCGGAATGATGCGCATTGACATCGCCACCCTGTTTCCCGAGATCTGCCAGGCCTATCTGAACGAGAGCATTCTGGGCCGGGCCGCCCGCAAGGGATGGATCGAGACACATTGTCACCAGATCCGGGAGTATACCCTCAACAAGCAGAAACAGGTGGACGACTATCCTTATGGGGGCGGCTGCGGTATGGTGATGAACGCCCAGCCGATCTATGACTGCTGCCAGGCTGTCATTCGCCAGAACTGGCTGTACGGCCGGCCCCGGCCCCATATCGTGTTCATGACCGCCGCCGGGACCCGCTTTGACGAGGGACATGCCCGCCGCCTGGCCGCTTATGACAATCTGCTGCTGGTCTGCGGGCATTACGAGGGGATGGACGAGCGGGTGATCCAGGCGATCGCCGACGAGGAGATCAGTATCGGGGACTATGTTCTCACCGGCGGGGAACTGGCCGCTTTGGTGGTGGCGGACAGCGTGCTGCGGCTCCAGCCCGGCGTACTGGCCGAACCGCAGGGATACCAGGAGGAAAGCCATTGGAACGGCCTGCTGGAGTACCCCCAGTATACCCGGCCGGAGGTCTGGCAGGGGCGGGCGGTGCCCGGCGTGCTGCTCACCGGGCACCACGCCAACATCGAGAAGTGGCGGGTACAGCAGAGCCTGGAACGCACCCGGGTCCGCCGCCCCGACTTGTACGCCGCCTGGCAGGCGCGGGAGGTCAAAAAATAATACGCGGTTCTTTCGATTGTGGAAAGATGTTGAAAACATTTGACTAACTGGCCAAGTTTGTGAAAAACTAACTGGTGAACTTGTACAAACGCGGCGTTTTTCCAAAAGCCAAGATTCGGAGAACTGACAAAATTGCCCAAAACCCCTGTACAAGGCTGCGGGGATGCGATAGAATTGTATCATGCAATGGGGCTCTCAAACCCAAATCTACGATGAGAATTAGGAGCGAAGGAACCATGTTTGTTAAAGAAGTCACTGTTGAGAATCAGGTCGGTCTGCACGCTCGTCCCGCTACCTTTTTTATTCAGAAGGCCAACGAGTACAAATCTTCCATTTGGGTCGAAAAAGAAGAGCGTCGTGTCAACGCCAAGAGCCTGCTGGGCGTTCTGAGCCTGGGCATCGTGGGCGGCACTTCCATCCGGATCATTGCTGACGGCGCCGATGAGCAGGCCGCGGTGGAAGGTCTGGTCAAGCTGGTCAACAGCGGTTTTGCCGAATAATCCAACATCGTGTCAGAAGCGGGCGGCCCGGCGGCTGCCCGCTTTTCCTGTTTTGTATTTTTCCAAAGGAGCCTTTCTCCCATGACCAAAGCCCAGCTGTACCAAAAAGCCTGTATGCTGCCCCTGCTTCCCGGTGTGTATATCATTCGGGACAAAGAGGGCGTCATCATCTATATCGGCAAAGCCAAACGCCTGCGCACCCGGGTGAGCCAGTATTTTCGCGAAGGGGTGCCCCATGACGCGAAGGTCACCCGCATGATCGAAAACGCCTTCGAGTTTGACGTGATCGTCTGCCAAAGCGAGTTTGAGGCGTTGGTGCTGGAGGCCAGTCAGATCAAGGCCCACACCCCCAAATACAACATCCTGCTCAAAGATGACAAGGGGTACAGCTATGTGCGGGTCACACGGGAGGCGTATCCGCGGCTGTCCGCCGTGCTGCAAAAAGAGGAGGACGGTGCCGACTATATCGGCCCGTTCACCTCCAGCTTTGCGGTGCGGGAGATGGTCCAGACCGCCCAGGATTGCTTTCAGCTGCCCCGCTGCGGCCGCCGCTTCCCTGAGGATATCGGAAAAGGCCGCCCCTGCCTGAACGCCCACATCGGCAAGTGTATGGGGCTGTGCAGCGGAAAAATCAGCCGGGAGACCTATAACGAGGCGGTGGCCGGGGCGGTGCGCATGATCCGCTACGGCAAAAAGGAGATCATCAAGACCCTGGAGGAAAAGATGAACGCCGCCGCCGAACGGCTGGACTTTGAGCAGGCCGCCCTGATCCGGGATCAGCTGGCCGCCATCCGCAAGGTCAGCGAAGGGCAGAAGGTAGTGGTGGATGAGTGCACCCAGATGGATGTGATCGCCCTGGCCGCCACTACCCGGGCGGTCTGCGCCGCGGTGCTGCGGTACCGCCGGGGCCGCCTGGCGGACAAGCGGGAGTTTGTGTTCCACGACACCGCCGACGCGGACGGGGTGAGGGAGGAGTTTCTGCCCCGCTACTATCTGGACGGGGAAGAGATCCCCCGTACCATCGCGGTGGACGCCCTGCCGGAGGACGCCGAACCCCTGCATCAACTGCTGGAGCAGACCCGGGGGGCCAAGGTGCGGCTGTATGTGCCCCAGAAGGGGGATATGGCCAAGCTGGTCACCATGGCCTATACCAACGCGGTGGAGCGCCTGGCCCGGGAGAGCGGCCGCTACGGCAAACAGGAGCGCCTGCTGGACGAGACCGCCCAGGTGCTGGGTCTGTCCGCGCCGCCCCACCGGATCGAAAGCTACGACATCTCCAACTGGGGGGAGGGCACCAGCGTTTGCGGTATGGTGGTGTTTGAGGAAGGCCGCCCCAAAAAGAGCGATTACCGGCGTTTCAGGATGCGCACCGTTTTGGGGACCGATGACTATGCCAGCATGGCCGAGACCCTGAGCCGCCGGGCCGCCGAATACGAAAAGCCGGATGCCGCCGGTTCCTTCGCCCAAAAGCCGGATCTGATCCTGCTGGACGGCGGCCGGGGCCAGGTCAGCGCGGTGCAAGCGGTGCTGGCCGGCACCAAACTGGCGGACGTACCGCTGTTCGGCATGGTCAAGGACGACCGCCACCGCACCCGGGCTATCGTGGCGCCCGGCGGCGAGGAGATCGCCGTGAGCCTGCACCGGGGCATCTTTACCTTTATCACATCCATCCAGGACGAGGTGCATCGGTTTGCCATTTCCTACCAGCGTCAGGCTCAAAAGAAAAAATCCTATTCTTCCCGCCTTACCGAGGTGCCGGGTGTGGGCCCGGCGGCTGCCAGAGCGCTGCTGGCACAGTTTCGCACGGTGGCCGCGGTGAGGGAGGCGACGGTGGAGCAGTTGTGCGGCACGCCGGGTGTGGGCCCGGTCACGGCCCGGGCGATTTTTGCCCATTTTCACCCTGAAGCGGCTCTTGACAAGCCGTCCGCCAGCCCCCATAATGAAACATGCCCCCCGAACGGAGGGGCTAAGGAGGTATGAACCATGCGCGTGATTTCCGGCTCCGCCCGGGGTACCCGTCTCGAGACCCTGCCCGGCGAGGATGTGACCCGGCCCACCATCGACCGGGTCAAAGAGGGAATGTTCAGCGCGCTGCAGTTTCTGCTTCCCGGGGCGCGGGTGCTGGATCTGTTCGCGGGAAGCGGGCAGCTGGGGATCGAGGCGCTCAGCCGGGGCGCGGCCCGCTGCGTTTTTGTGGACCGCAGCCGCCCGGCTGTCGAGGTGGTCAAACGCAACTGCCGGGCCGCCGGTGTGGAGGACCATGCCCAGGTGGTCTGGAGCGAGGCGGAGAGTTTCCTGGCCCGTACAGGGGACACATTTCACCTGGCCCTGCTGGACCCGCCCTACCGGCACGGCACGCTGGCGGATATCCTGCCGCTGCTGGCGGCTCGCATTGAGCCTGGCGGCACGGTGCTCTGTGAGAGTGAACTGGCTGCCGACCTTCCGGATGAGGCTTCCGGCCTGGAAAAGATCAAACAATACCGATACGGCACCGTGCTGGTGACCCGCTATCAGAAAAGGAGTGCAGACCTATGAATATCGACGAACTGCTGGATATGATGGAGGAGACCCTGGAAGAGGGGGCGGGCCTGCCCTTCAGCGGAGGCAAGCGGGCTGTGGACGTGGAGAAGGTGCGGGACCTGATCGACGAGGTGCGGCTGAATCTGCCCAATGAGATCCGCCAGGCCAAGGCCATCGTGCAGGACCGGGGCGAGATCATCGCCAGCGCCAAGCGGGAGAGCGAGGCCATCATCAAGAAAGCCGAAGAACGGGCCCGTATCCTGGTGGGCGAGCAGGAGGTCGTGCGCGCGGCCCAGCAGCGGGCGGCGGAGATCGTTTCCACCGCGCAGAGCCAGGCACGGGAGATGCGTCAAACCGTCACGGAATACTGCGACAATATGCTCCGCGCCAGTGAGGAGCAGCTGGCCCGCAGTGCCGCCGACGTGAAGAGCGTGCGCAGCAACCTGCGCCAGGCGGCCAAGAACGGCTGATCCCGCTATAAGCGGACCGCGATCGGGGCGGAAGGCGATCCACGCCTTTCGCTCCTTTTTTCTGCTCCGCGGCCGCTTTGTACCCGTTTTGTAACCGATCTTTCACACTCGCTGTCCAAAACGAAAAAACCGCGGTGTTTCGCCAAAAAAAGAACCTTTCGGCCCGGGCTTTTTTGCCCCGGGCCTATTGCTTTTTTGGGGGCGTTTCAGTATAATAAACCATATAAGTGGGTAAAAGTGGGTAGAAGTGGGTAAAATCCCCGGATACCCCCGGGAAAACCGCAACAGGGAAAGGAGGCGGGCCGCGATGCTGGTGGGCGAGTACAACTACGCCATCGACGCGAAAGGCCGCCTGAACTTTCCCGCCCGTTTCCGGGAGGAGATGGGGGAAAAATTCATGGTCACCCGTTGGCTGGACGGCTGCCTTGTGGCCTTTTCCCAAAGCGAGTTTGAACAGCTGGCCGCCACCTTCGCTGCCAAGGGCATGACCAAAAGCCGGGATATTCAACGCTTTTTGTTCTCCGCCGCCGAGGAGGTCGCGCCGGACAAGCAGGGCCGTATCCTGCTTCCGCCGGTATTGCGCCGCCATGCCGGGCTGGAGAAGGAGGTCACCATCATCGGCAACCGCAACCATGCCGAGATCTGGGATACCCGCTCCTGGCGGGCTTACAATGAGCAGATCGTTATGGATACACAGAAGCTGGCGGCTACCATGGAAGAATTGGATATCTGATCCGCCCAACAGATCCGAAAGGGGGACAAGCCGTCATGGAATTCAGCCATCAGCCCGTGCTGCTGCAGAAATGTCTGGACGGGCTTGCCATCAAACCGGAAGGGACCTACCTGGACGGCACCGCCGGCGGGGCCGGACACTCGGGCGCCATTGCCCGGCGGCTGACTACCGGCCGTCTCATCAGCCTGGACCAGGACCCGGACGCCATCGCGGTGGCCACCGAGCGGCTGGCGGGCCTGCCTGCCACCGTTGTGCAGGCTAATTTCCGGAACGCGCCGGATGTGCTGCGGGGGCTGGGGATCGACGGACTGGACGGCGCACTGCTGGACCTGGGGGTCTCCAGCCACCAGCTGGACGATGGCGAGCGCGGTTTTTCCTACCGGATGGACGCGCCGCTGGACATGCGGATGAGCCAGAGCGGCCCTACCGCCGCCGACCTGGTCAATACCGCCGGCCGGGAGGAATTGGCCCGGATCCTGCGGGAGTATGGCGAGGAGCCCTACGCCTGGGCCATCGCGGGCCGTATCGTTTCCGCCCGGGAGCGCCAGCCTATCCAGACCACCCTGCAGTTGGCCGATATCATTGCCTCGGCGCTGCCGCCGGCGGTGCGCCGCAAAGACAAAAACCCCAGCCGCCGCTCGTTTCAGGCGCTGCGCATCGCCGTAAACGGCGAACTGGACGCCCTGAGTGAAGGGCTGGACGGCATTTTTGAAATGTTGAATCCGGGCGGGCGGTTTGCCATCATCACCTTTCACTCTCTGGAGGACCGGCTGGTCAAAAATCGGTTCCGCCAGTGGGCCACCGCCTGCACCTGTCCGCCGGAACTGCCGGTCTGTGTCTGCGGCGGCAAGGCAAAAGGAAAACTGATCACCCGCAAACCCATCGAAGCGGCGGCCCGGGAGCTGGAAGAAAACCGCCGCAGCCGCAGCGCCAAGCTGCGCGTGATCGAGAAATTGTAAGTGCTGTGAATCCGGGAAAGGAGGGAGCTTCCCATGCCTCAGGCGGCGTACGATCTGTCTGTCTTTGAAACCCGCGCCAAAGTGCGCAAACAGCCGCAGCCGCTGCGGGTGGCCAAAGGCCGCCGCAACGGTGTGGTTTGGGTCGCTCTCCAGCAGGTGCGCACCATCGCGGTGGGCGGGATCCTCCTGGCGCTTCTGTGCAGTTATCTGTTCAGCCAGGCGCAGGTATCCGCGCTGGCAGCCGATATCCAGAAATACGAGAGTCAGTTGGCCACCGCCCAGAGCGAATACAGCTATCTCACCAGCCAGATGGATGCCATTACCAACCAGAGCAATGTGGACGAGATCGCGACGCAGCTGGGCCTGATGAAGATCGACACCAGCCAGGTCACCTACATAACGGTGGAACAGGAAAGCCAGATCACCCGTCCGGCCAGCGGTCTGGACAGGATTGCCCGGCAGATCGGCGAGATGGCCCTCAGCCTGATGAATTATCTGAATCCCTGAACTACGGCGGCGCGCGCGGCAAGGCCTCGCGCCCGCTGAAAAACCGCTCTCTTTTCTGGTCGGAAAGGGGAGAGGGCGTGGGAGAGGACCGGCAGGGCCCTCTCCCATTTGCCGTTTTTTGCTTTTCTTTTGCCGCCGTTCCAAACGGCGCCCGAACACGGTTTTTTACCGGAAAGGAATGGTATATCTCGCTATGGCTTCTTTGCGCAGAACAACGCCGCCCGCCCCTCCTGAACCCCAGCCTGGCGTTCCCCGCCTGCTTTCGCGGCGCACCGCCGTACTGCTGGGGCTGTTTCTTGTTCTGGGGTTCGGCCTTTTGGTGGGCCGGCTGTATTGGCTGCAGATCACCATGGGCGACGAGTACCAGGCGCAGGCGGCCGCGCAGCAAACGATGGACGCCACTCTGCCTGCCCAGAGGGGCAATATCTACGACGCGACCGGCAGCGTGCTGGCCCGCAGCGTAACGGTCTGGGACATCACCGCCGACCCGACGGTCTGCGATCCGGAGGGCATCGCGGAGGCCAGCGAAGGACTGGCCGAGATCCTGAGCCTGGACGCGGACGAGATATACGAAAAACTGTCCGATACCTCTACCCGGTACAAAGTCCTGGCCAAGAGCGTGGATAAACCCACGGCGGATGCGGTCAAAGCGTTTGTGTCCGGCTTCAGCAAAGATCTGGCGGTCATCACTACCCAGACCAGTATACGGCAGTATCCCTGCGGGGCGTTCCTGGCCAGCGTCCTGGGTTTCTGCAACGCCGACGGGGACGGCTTTTACGGCCTGGAGAAATACTACGACGAGACTCTCGCGGGCGTGGACGGCCGCACAGTGACGGTGCGCAACCGCTGGGGCTATGAGGTGGACAACGACCAGGCCACCACCTATCCCGCGGAGGATGGCAAGAGTTTGGTGCTCACGGTGGATATCAATATCCAGTCGATCCTGGAGCGCTATCTCAGCGAAGCCATCGATACCTACGATGTGCAGGAGCGCGGTGTTGCCATTGCCATGGATGTGAACACCGGCGCGGTGCTGGGCATGGCCAGCAAGCCGGATTTCGACCCCAACACCCCGTACACCATCTACGACGAGGATCTGGCGGCCACCCTGGACGGCCTTGACGGCGACGCCTATACCGCCGCTCAGGGCGCGGCCCGGGAGCGTCAATGGAAGAGCAAGGCCATCACCGAACTGTATGAGCCCGGCTCAGTGTTCAAACTGGTCACGGCCGCCGCCGCGCTGGATGCGGGGGTCATTGTTCCCAACTCCGACTTCAACTGCCCGGGCAGCTACACCGTGGCCGACCGTACCTACACCTGTTTCAACCACAGGGCGCACGGGACGCAGACGGTGGGGCAGGCGGTAAACAACAGCTGCAACATCGCGTTCATTCAGATCGCGCAGCGCCTGGGCTCCGAAGAGTTTTACGAATATTACAACGGGTTTGGCTTCCGGGAAAAAACCGGCATCGACCTGCCCGGCGAAGAGAACGGCATCTCCCATTCCCTTTCCAGCCTGGGCCCGGTGCAGCTGGCCAGCAGCAGTTTCGGCCAGACCCACAAGGTCACGCCGATCCAGATGATCACCGCCGTGAGCGCGGTGGTCAATGGCGGCTATCTGGTGCAGCCCCATCTGGTGAGCAGCATTCTGGACAGCAACGGCAACCTGGTGGAGGAGATCGATCCCGAACCCAAACGGCAGGTGGTCAGCGAAGCGGTCAGCAGCCAGGTGGTCAGCATGATGGAAGGCGTGGTGGACGGCGGCAGCGGCCGCAACGCCTATGTGGCCGGCTACCGGATCGGCGGAAAATCCGGCACCAGTGAGAAACTGGATGTGGACGCGAACGAAGATGGGAGTTATAATGTAAGTTACAGCTTTGTGGGTGTCATGCCGGTGGACGATCCCCAGATCGCCGTGCTGGTCATGCTGGACGATGTGCGCAGCGATACGTTTGAGACCAGCGGCACCATCAGCGCGCCGCTGGTGGGCAACATCCTCAGCGAGATCGGGCCCTATATGGGCTTTGAAAAGGACACCGCAAATCTGTCCGCTACCGTTACCGTGCCCAATCTGGTGCTGGGCAATTCCTCCAGCGAATGGATCCTGGCTCAATCCACCTTGAACAGCAAGGGCCTGGATCATGAACTGGTAGACGGCATTGGCGAGGTGATCCACCAGTCGCCGGCGGCCGGAACCAAGGTGCCTCTGGGTTCCACCGTGTACCTGTATACCCGAAGCACCGAGGATACGACCGCCGCGGTCCCCGACGTGGTGGGCCGGCAGGGAGAGTTTGCCGCCCAGATGCTTCGGGCCGCCGGCTTCAACGTGATCGTTTCCGGGCCGGAGAACGGGCTGGTCACCGCTCAGAGCGTGGAAAAGGAAAGTCAGCAGCCGCTGGGAACGGTGGTCACCATCACCACATCGGATTCCGGCGGGGGAGAGGAATAATTTCTCCGCTTGTCCGCTACACATACTAGCGGAACGATTTGTCCCATGTAAGGAGGAGATCCTATGCAGCCGATCGCAGCCAATCATCTGCTGGCCGGCGTGGGCCTGGCCGATTCGAGCCCGGTCACCGCGGTGGTCACCGACAGCCGTAAGGTCGTACCCGGTTGCGTGTTTGTATGTTTTCCCGGCCAAAAGGTGGACGGGCACGATTACGCTGCCGCCGCCTTCCGGGCGGGGTCGGGCTGGATCGTGGCCAACCGGCCGGTGCCGGGGATCCCGCCGGAACGGCTCGTTCTTTGCGCCAGCAGCCATCATGCCATGGTGCGTATGGCGGCCAACTACCGCACGCTGTTTTCTCCCACCCTGATCGGGGTGACCGGCAGCGTGGGCAAGACCACCACCAAAGAATTTTGCTATGCGGTGCTGTCGGCGTTTGGTCCCTCGCTCAAAACGGAAGGAAACCAGAACAATGAGATCGGCCTTCCCAATACTTTGTTCCGGCTGGACGATTCCATCCGTTACGGGGTGGTGGAGATGGGCATGAGCAGCCTGGGCGAGATCGAACGCCTGGCCCGGGCCGCCCGCCCCTCCGCCGGCATCATCACCTGTATCGGCGTATCCCATCTGGAAACGCTGGGCAGCCGGGAGAATATCCTGAAAGCGAAGATGGAGATCTGCGCGGGCCTGCCCGACGGCGCGCCGCTGGTGCTCAACCGGGACGATGACCTGCTGCCCGGCGCGGCGGTGCCCGCCCGGCTGCGTCCGGTCTGGTTCAGCGCTCTCGGCGATCCCGCGGCGGACGTGCGGGCGCTGGAGGTGCGAAACAAGGGCGAAGGGCAGGTTTTCCTCATCGAAGACCGCCTGCTCGGCCGGTTTGAGGCGTATATCCCCGTCGTCGGCCGGCACAACGTGGGGGACGCGCTGGCCGCCTGGACAGCGGCCGTGCGGTTGGGGCTGGACCCGGCCCGGGCCGCCGCCGCGCTGGCGGATTATCAGACCACCGGCATGCGCCAGCATATTGTACACTGCGGCGGGATCACAGTGGTGGAGGATTGCTACAACGCCAGCCCTGACAGCGTAAAAGCCTCACTGGCTATGTTTGGTCAAATGCCGCTTGCCCGCCGGGCGGCGCTGCTGGGCGATATGCTGGAACTGGGATCGGTGAGCGATGAAGCGCATACCCAGTCAGGGCGTTGGGCAGCGGAAAACGGGGTAAACTATCTGGTGGCGTACGGTCCGCAGAGCGCCCTGACCGCCCGCGCCGCCGCGGCGGCAGGGGTGGAAGCGGTGCACTGTACCGATCCGGAGGATGCCGCCGCCCGTCTGGCCGCCTGGCTGCGTCCCGGTGACGGGCTGCTGGCCAAGGCCAGCCGCGGCATGAAGCTGGAAACCATCCTGCAGCGCTATTACCAGATGCAGAAAGAAGGAGAATGATGTCCATGACGACCGTTTCCCTGATCGTGGCCGTGGTGAGCGCGGCGCTGATCTCGGCTGTTTCCGGGTGTTTTATCGTGCCCATGCTGCGCAAGCTGCACCTGGGCCAGACCATCAAGGAGATCGGCCCCACCTGGCACAAGAAGAAACAAGGCACCCCCATCATGGGCGGGCTGTGCTTTATCCTGGGCAGTACGCTGGGGCTGTGCTTTGCGCTGCTCACCCTGTTCTTGCGGGAACCGGGCCTGTTTTCCCCCGGCAGCCTGACCGGGGTCCTGCAGGTGCTGTTCTGCGCCTTCGCGTTTGGCCTGGTAGGCTTTGCGGACGATTTTTCCAAGGTCGTGCATCACCGCAATCTGGGGCTGCGCGCCTGGCAGAAGATCGTGGTTCAGGTGGTCATTGCGGTCATGTTCCTGGCGTCTCTGTATCACAGCGGCAATCTGACCACCCTGGTGGCACTGCCGGTGTTTGGCACGGTGGACCTGGGGCTGGCCTTTTATCCCATCGCCTTTTTGGGAATCATTTTCCTGGTCAATGCGGTCAACCTGACCGACGGCATTGACGGTTTGGCCAGCAGCGTTACCTTTGTGGTCATGGTGGGCTATCTGCTGATCACCGGGCTGCTGGGGATGTTTGAGCTCTCGCTGTATGCCGCTTCGCTGGGCGGCGCGCTGGCCGGATTCCTGGTCTGGAACTTCTACCCGGCCAAGACCTTCATGGGGGATACCGGCAGCATGTTTCTGGGTGGCGCCGTCACGGCGATGGCGTTTTGCATGGGCCGGCCCGAACTGCTGGTCTTTATGGGGTTTGTCTATATCTGCGAGGCTGGCAGCGTGGTCATCCAGGTGCTCTATTTCAAACTGACCCATGGCAAGCGCATCTTCAAGATGACCCCCATCCACCATTCCTTTGAACTTTCCGGCTGGAGCGAGGTGCGTATCGTGACCGTATTCAGCTTTGTGGCCGCCAGCGCGATCTTGCTGGGCGTGGTATTTCTGTATATGAGCTGACGGAACGTTCCGCCGGCATTATCAAGAGAGAAGAGGAGGTGCGGCCGTGGCGGCGACAGCACAAAATCGTGGGGCACGGTCCGCCCCCCGCAAACGGGCGCGCCTGCGCCGTCCCCGCTTTTTCTACCGGCATCCGGGTCAGGTGTCGCCTTATCTGGTGCTCACCCTGCTGATGCTCATGGTGTTCGGCCTGATCATGTTGTTCAGCGCCAGCTATGTGACTGCCTATTATAAGCATGACGGCAACAGTTTCTACTATATCGGGCCTCAGTTTTTCTACGCACTGGCGGGTCTGGCGGTGGCCTGGTTTGTTTCCATGGTGGACTATCACTGGCTGCGTCAGTGGACCTGGGCATTTTACGGGGTGACCCTGGCACTGTTGGTGCTGGTGCTGATCCTGCCGGATCTGAACGGCTACCACCGTTGGATCCGGCTGCCGGGCCTGCCCAACGTGCAGCCCAGCGAGATCGCCAAGTTTGCCGTGATCCTGTACGGAGCCCACCTGCTGGATGCCCATCATCGCCGCATCCAGACCCTGTGGTACGGTATCATCCTGCCGCTGATCTTTTTGCTGCCCATTCTGGTGCTTTTGAAATTTGAGCCGCATTATTCCGCCATGGTGCTGATGGTCTGCATCCTGATGACCATGATCGCGGTGGGCGGCGCCAGTTTGCGCTGGCTGTTTCTGGGCGCGGGCGGCGTGGGTACGGTGGGCGTCGTATTCTTCCTGGTGCAGAAAGGCTATGTGGAAGAACGCCTGGCCGGCTGGCTGGACCCCTTTTCCGACATCCTCAACAGCACCATGCAGACCGCCCAGAGCCTGTATACCATTGCCTCGGGCGGGCTGTTTGGAGTGGGCATTGGCAACAGCGTGCAGAAAAACCTCTGGCTGCCCGAGGCTCAGAACGATTTTATCTTCGCGGTGCTCTGTGAAGAACTGGGATTTGCAGGCGCCTGCCTGTGTATCGGCCTGTTTGCGGCTTTCATCATACAGTGCGCCTGGGTTTCCATGCACGCGCCTGACCGGTACGGCGCGCTGCTGGGTATCGGGGTGACGGCGCAGATCGCCTGGCAGGTGTTCTTAAACATCGCGGTGGTCACTAACACCATTCCCAATACCGGGATCAGCCTGCCGTTTTTCTCCTCCGGCGGTACCAGTCTGATCATGCTGCTGGCACAGATGGGCGTTCTGTTCAGCATTTGCCGGGCGGGAAATGCCAATCAGGCGCTTTGCCGCCAGTTGGAAAAAGAGCGGCAGGCCGCTGACCGCGCCCGACAGGAAGCGCAGCAGAAAGCCCGCCGAGAGGGATTTTTCGGCGCCTGACCGATCAACTGTCAACAGAAGGAAAGGAGCGCGCGATCCATGCGAGTGCTTATTGCGGCCGGCGGTACAGCCGGCCATATCAACCCGGCGCTTGCCATTGCCGGCGCACTGCGTGCCGCCCGGCCGGATACAGAGATCCATTTTGCCGGCCGGCGGGAAGGCATGGAATATGGTCTGGTAAGCGAGGCGGGGTATACCTTTCATCATATCGAGGTCAACGGGATCCAGCGCCGCCTCACACCCAAAAATGTGGTGCGAAACCTGCAGGCGGTCTGGCACCTGGCGTTTTCCGGGCCTCGGGCGCGGGCCATCCTGAAAGAGGTCCGGCCGGACCTTGTGATCGGCTGCGGCGGATATGTAAGCGGCCCGGTGGTGCGATGCGCCGCCAAAATGGGGATCCATACCGCCATTCATGAGCAAAATGCCTTTCCCGGGGTCACCAACAAACTGCTGGCCCGGGATGTGGACGTAGTGTTTGCCGCGGTGCCCGCCGCGGTGGAAAAGCTGGGCGCGCCGGATAAGACCCTTGTGGTGGGAAATCCGGTGCGTCCGGAGATTTTTGCCCAGGACCGCAATGAGGCCCGGGCCTGCCTGGCGGCCGGAAACAAAACCGTGATCCTGAGTTTTGGCGGAAGCCTGGGCGCCCGCCGCATCAATGAAGTGGTGGCCGATCTGGTCGCTTGGGAACAGACCACCCGTCCCCATACCATCCTGCATCTCCACGCTACCGGCAGCCGGGGGGGGGAACTGTTCCGGCAGCTGGGTGAGCAGAAGGGCTTTGCGCCCGGGCAGGACCTCGTGGTCAGCGAGTATATCCGCAACATGCCGCAGCTGCTGGCTGCCGCTGATCTGGTCATCAGCCGGGCCGGTGCGCTCACGCTGGCGGAACTGCAGGCAGCCGGCCGGGCCGCGATCCTGATTCCCAGCCCCAATGTAGCGGAAAATCACCAGTATTACAATGCGCTGGAGCTGCAAAAGGCCGGGGCCGCCCTGGTCATGGAGGAGAAAGATCTTACCGGTGAGGGGCTGATCCGGGCAGTCGAGGGCCTGTTGGCGGAACCGGGCCGGTTGGAGGTCATGGGCAAAATGGCCCGGGCAATGGCCGAGCCGGAGAGTCTTGAAAAGATCACCACCCGCCTGCTGCGGCTGGTAGACGAAGGGAAGTAAACCGCGGCGGGCGGCCGCAGCGGTTTGGAAAAAGGGAAGAGGGGGGGGGCATCCCATGGCAAAACAGAATAAAAAGACCTCCCGCCGTTCCGCCAGGCGCCCGGTGCGCCAGGCGCCTTTATTTGATCAGAACACCGCCCCGCCTCCGCCCCGCCGGCCGTCCGGCAGGCGCCGGGGAATGCAGCAGATCGAACTGGATCTGGGGGAAGTGCCGGTCCGTTCTGCGGCCCCGCCGCCAGCCCGTAAAACACGAAACCGCCCCTCGCGGGAAAAGGCGGCCCGCCGTAGGGTCACAAAAGGGGAGATGCGGCGGCGCCGCCGCAACCGCCGCATTCTGGCAGGGCTGTTGATCTGCGCCCTGATCGTGACCGGCGTGGTTCTTTCCTTTACCGTGTTGTTCAAGGTGGAGACCATCACGGTACAGAACCTGGACCGCTCCACTCCCGCGGATACCGGCCCGTATACCGAGGAAGCCATTACCGCGGCGCTGGGGGTCGCGATAGGAGATCAGCTGTACAGCTTTAACGCGGAAGAAAAAGCCGCCGCCATGGCCCTGGATTTCCCGTTGCTGGAAACCGTGCAGGTCTATCAGCACATTCCGTCCTCGGTGATCATCCGGGTCCAGCCCGCTGTTGCCGCTTATTGCATCCAAACGTCCGCCGGGTGGGCCACCTTGAGCGAGAAGTTCAAGGTGATGGAACTCTCCAACAGCCAGCCGGCCGGGCTTCTCAGCATTGTGGGGATGGATGTAAAGACTCCGGTGCCCGGCACCTTTTTGGCGCTGGACGACACGCAGCCCTCGCCGGAAACCGCCGACACGAGCGGGCAAGATGCGAGCGCGTCGAACGGTGATTCAGCCGCACCGGAGTCGGGCGCGGCTGCGGAAGACCGCTCCGAGGACATGATATTGCTGCGCCAGATCCTGGATGCGCTGCTTCAGGAGGGGCTGCTGGAAAAAACGACCCGGCTGGATATGACCAGCCTGACGGAATTGAATCTGATTTACGATGGCCGGGTCACGGTGCTGCTGGGCACGGCCAACAACCTGGAGTATAAGATCCAGTTTACCCGCTCCATCCTGCTGGGAGAAAACGGCTTGGCCGAGACCGATCGGGGAACGCTGGACGTGAGCCACATCCGGGAGGATGGCACCATTCGCCCGGTGTTCAGCCCCGGCTGATCACGCGGAAAAAACAGGTCGCTCCCGGGCGGCGCCGTTATGATCGCGGCGCCGCTTTTCCCTGCCGGTAAGGAGATGTAAACGATGATCCGCTCCCGCTTCACCTATACCCATACCCTGTATGCCAGTTATCTGGGCTATGTATGCCAGGCCATTGTAAACAATCTGGCGCCGCTGCTGTTTTTGACGCTGCAGCGTACCTACGGGATATCGTTGGGCCAGATCACCCTGCTGGTCACCTTGAATTTCGGGGTGCAGCTGCTGGTGGACTTGGCCAGCACCGTTTTTGTGGACCGATTGGGGTACCGGCGTTGCGTGGTGGCCGCTCATTTGTGCTGCGCGCTGGGCCTGGCCGCAATGGCTCTTTTGCCGGAACTGCTGCCCCGTCCGTATGCGGGGCTTTTGGTGGCCGTATGCCTGTATGCGGTGGGCGGCGGCCTGATCGAGGTGCTGATCAGCCCCATCGTGGAAGCATGCCCCACCGAAAAGAAGGATGCCGCTATGAGCCTGCTGCACTCTTTTTATTGTTGGGGCTGTGTGCTGGTCATCGCGCTGTCTACCGGGTTTCTTGCCTTGCTGGGTGCGGGCAGCTGGCATGTGCTGGCGCTGTTGTGGGCGCTGGTGCCTGCCGCCAACGCGGCGCTGTTCAGCCGGGTGCCGATCAATCGCCTGACGCCGGAGGGCGACGGCATGGCGGTGGGCGCTTTGGTGCGCAGCGGCGGATTCTGGCTGCTGGCGCTGCTGATGGTCTGCGCGGGCGCCTCCGAACAGGCCATGAGCCAGTGGGCTTCGGCTTTTGCCGAAAGCGGCCTTGGCGTCACAAAGACATGGGGCGATCTGGCGGGCCCCTGCCTGTTTGCCGTCTTGATGGGCACGGCCCGGGCTTTTTACGCGGTATTCAGCGACCGGGTCAGCCTGCTCGGCTTTATCCGGGGCAGTTGCGTGCTCTGCGTGGGAGCCTATCTGCTGGCGGTGTTTGCGCCGCACCCCGCCCTGGCGCTGCTGGGCTGCGGGCTCTGCGGCCTTTCGGTGGGGATCTTGTGGCCGGGGGTGTTCAGCATCGCGGCAGGCCGCATGCCCGCGGGAGGCACCGCGCTGTTTGCGCTGTTGGCTCTGGGGGGCGATCTGGGCTGTTCTTCCGGCCCCACATTGGTGGGATTCGTTTCGGAACAGGCCGGCGGCTCCTTGCGGGCAGGGCTGCTGGCCGCCATTTTCTTCCCGCTGGTTTTGCTGGGCGGCAGCTTTTTTCTGCGTCGCCGCAAAACGGAATGAATGCAAAAAACGGAGGGGCTGCCTTTACGGGGCAGCCCCTCCGTTTTATCAACAGTCCTGTACGGCCCGGCGCAGTCGGCTCAGATCCTCCACGTCCGGGTGGGACGATGCGGTGTCAAAATTCTCCAGCATTGCCTGGCGGCGGGGGCTTTCCGGCATGGACTCATAGCGGGTGCGCACAGCGGCGGGCATCTTTCCCTGGCACATGAACCGTCCGATCACAGGCCCCGGGACATGGGCCTGGACCGAATCCAGGATCTTGTCAAAATAGGAGGTAGCGCCGCCAAAACCTGCCGTGCCGAACAGGAACACTGGTTTGTTGCCGGTGTTTTCCAGAAAAACCGCTATGTCCTCGCCACAGCTGCCTTTGTCGGTCCAGAAGCCCACATAAAAACGGTCCGCCGCGAGCGCTTCAGGCGAAGGCTCACCAAAATAGACGCACGCTTCCGGTGGCAGTGCGTCCCGAATGGCCTCGGCCAAAAGACGGGTGTTTCCGGTGCGGCTGCTAAAAACAATTGCGTAACTCATAAGATCGATCCTTTCTTTCGTAGATGCCGAGTATGCCTCGTCGGGCCATCCTTCCGCCCGGGCGCTTTTACGGCGGCGCACACGGCGCTCTCCATACCCTGGTCGGGGCGATCCGTCTGCCGCGGAGGCGGGCGCATTTCCCGGTATGCCTCGCTTCTCAGCTTGAGAGCGGAAAAGCAAAATCGCCCGATGTTTTAGGGACCTTCTCCCCGGCAAAAAAACGGTTCAGGGCTTCGTACATCTGCGCTTGTTGTCCTCTTTCTGCGTGACCTTTTCCAACAGGGCGAGCATCTGCGCATGTTCCGACGGATCAAGACAGGCCAGGACCTCCCGGTCCCAGTCAAAAAATACCTGATGTCCCACATCAAACGCTTCGCGGCCTTTTTCCATCAGGTCAAGGTGATACGCACGCCCGCGCTTTTCCCGCGATAAAAATCCGTCCTCCACCAACTTCAGGATGCTGCGTTGGCCGTAGCCCCAGTCCAGCCCCAGTGCCTCGGTCAGTTCCGATTGGGTGCAGCCGGGATGTTTTCCCACATAGATCACCAAAAAGAGCATCCCGCGGCTGAGCCCCAGCCGCTGAAGCCGCCGGGATGTATATTCGGAAAAGCTGCGAAACAGAACAGTGGAACTGTAGGCCAGTGTTTGTCGAAACATGAAGCAACCCCCTTGCTTGTTGGCTGGCTCCAGTATAAAACAAATACTTGATAAAGTCAAGTTTAGGCGAGGGCTATGTGAAGCATTTCTGCTTTTGAACAGTAAAGCGGCCCCGTATCCGAAAAAGCGAGGCCCTGCGGCGCTGTTCGCCGGTGAATGACAGAGGAGATGCATCGGAATCAACAATCTTCCGGCAAACCCGACTGGGAGTCATTTCCCCCTTGTGATTTTTGGTGGAAATTAAGCGAAGATGGAAGTACACAACGGAAGCCCAAAAGCTGCGGTATACTGCGGATTTTGGCTTCCGTTTTTCGTTTTTATTTGAACCCACAGGGCTTTCCGAGTTCTTCCCATTTTTGCCCCGAATTATGACCGGAGGATAGAACAAGGATAGAACTGAACGCCAGATTGGGGGTATTCACACCCATGCCATTTCACGAAAATGCAAATCACCATTTTGATTAGACAACTTGATCTTATTTGAACCCACTTCAAAATCCAATATTTTACACGCCAGTGAAGTACCTCACCTACCAATGACAGATGAACAAGAAAGTGAGTGCTGCACATGGATTTGACTAAGTATTACCCCGACATCGTCGCAAAGTATCCCGCCTATGTAACCAAACGGGAACTATGCGAGATCTGCCACATCTGTCCCAAGACCGCCTACAATTTGGAGCAACAAGGTGAGATTCCCTACACCATTGAGCAAAACCACCTGATCCGTAGCCACAAAATCAAGCTGACGGACATTCTTGCCTATCTCTATCGGCGTGAGTGCAGACAGGAAGCAGACAGTCCCTATATCTGTGCTATGAGAACATTCTATGACGAACACCTCTCTCCCTACTCAGACCTACTTTCCGTAAAGGATATTCAGCAGATCACAGGCTTTTCGTCCTCGGCAATCGTGCGGTGGATCAGCACAGGGATTCTGAAGGCTTTCCAGCCTGGAAAGCAGTACACCGTCCCAAAGGATTTTATGCTGGACTTTCTGATAAGCCCATATTACCGCCGTATCCGCCGAAAGACCCCTCTCCAAAAGGAATTGATGGATACATTTGAGCGTCTGTGGCAGGAAAAAGGAGGCGAGT
>CASFJO010000012.1 GCA_949295035.1 uncultured Gemmiger sp. | reverse complement strand
GCGCCCTTAGTAAACTAAGGGGTCTCCGGCTTCTCCCGTTCCAGCAGTTTTTTCAATAGTTCCTGCGTGTCCTGTCTGTGAAAAATGAGTTTCAACAACAGCATGACATCATCATCTGTCAGGCGTTCCGGCTCTTGCAGACAACTTTCCAGCATACCGCCACGAGTACAGAGCCGGTGCGTCCGTTCCTTTCGGGTAGTATGCCTGCTTTTCTTTGTGATGAACTCAGAGAATACATTGATATGCTCTACTTTCCTGCTCCCGATCAGAGAATTTTTACGATTACTAAATCAAAACTTACAAATCGTTTTCACAAGTTATCTGAAGAAGCAGGATTGAGGCGTATTACCGTACACGGGTTGCGACATTCTCATGTATCCCTTCTTATAAGCAAGAAATATGATATTTTTGAGGTGTCAAAACGGATAGGACACAAAGGATAGGACACAAATCCATTAAAACGACGCAGGATATTTATGGACATCTGTTTGATGAAGTCCAAAAGACGATTGCAAATGACCTTGACAGTCTTAGGAGGAGATAAAAATATGTCAGCTAAAAACTGTGATACCCATAATAGGTTTCGAGATAAAACAATAGCCTTTCGTGTTTCTTCAGAAGAGGACAAACAGATCAACACTGTTGTAGAGCTTTCAGGAATGACAAAGCAGGATTACATTACATCCAAGTTGCTTGACCGAACTATTTATGTGAAAGGCAACTGCAAAGTCCATAGAGCTGTTTATGATAAGCTCAATGAAGTATTGGCTGAATTGCAGCGAATTGAAAACGGAGGAACGGTAGATGATGAGCTGATGGCGAATGTAAAATTGATTGCAGAAATCATTGATAACCTATATATCAAGAGCGCCATCTAACAATGAAGTCCGGTTGACGAAACCGGGCTTTTTGTTATAATGAACTAACGATTTCTACATACCCAACCTCAAAACCGTGTGGTATCATTTCTTTGCAGTAATTGCAACACTTTTTGCAACACGAGGGACGATAAATAAAATACGGCATAGAAAAATGCCCTCAAAAACGCCTGAAATGATAGGAAAACGCACTGAAAATAGGGTGTGGGAGAATATTGTAAAAGAGTGGGAATGACGCTCGAAACGGCGCAAACCCGCATGAATACAGGCTTTTTTGCCCGTCCATATTGCTCTTGATACTGGATTGATACTATTTGTGTCCGCCCGGTACTCTCAAGAGAATAATCCCAAAGGGACAAGCAAAACCGCCCTGCTGAACGACAAATTCAGCAGGGCGGTTTTTTGCTTGTCTTATTTGTTTTTTCGCCAGGTGACATAATACTGGCTTTCCTTGCTATCGTCACAGGTGTAAGGCCAGTTGAGTTTCCATTCAAAGTATTCGTCCCTGGTGATCTCCCCGGCGTGTAACTCCTGCTGGCGCAAAAGCCATTCGTGCATGAACTCGTCCACAAGGCCGTACTGAAAGTAAATCCCCACGGGAGGATGGATGGGCCAGTCGTCGTTGTCATTGTAGCGCACGCTGGTATCATCGGAGGCCCCTGTCTTGCCGGGATTGCGGACAAGCTGGAACAGGCGGATAGCGCCTGGGCTGTCCTCGTCCAGCCAAAAAAATGTCCGCATGAAGTCCTCGACAGAGCCGGGGGCAATAGTGTAGAAGTTCTGGCGGTCTACCCGCAGCGCCTCGGCCATCTTGTCCAGCAGCTCCCGTTTCGGGACACGGTAATTCGTCTCATACTGGGCGATCCGGTTGTCTGCACCCTTTTCCTCCAAACCGATGGCAAGGCCCAATTCCTTTTGCGTCATGCCCCGAAAGGTACGGATTTTCTTGATTTTATCCCCTACGGTCATATCATTCACCGCCTTTGAGGATAGTATAGCGCAAAAAAGCGAAATACGCAAGATATATATTAACAAAAATGCGAAATAAATTCTTGACATTAACATCAGTGTTAATGTATAATGACAATGCGTATATTAACATATTTGCGAAATAAAAATAAGGAGGTGCCGACCATGGAAAAGGAGCTGTTTGTGAGGGCGGAGGAGGTTGCCAGGGAGCTGGGCGTTTCCAAGCCCTACCTTCGCCCTTTGTAACACCTATCTGAAAACGATCCTTTGCCTGGCGCCCGCCTTTATTTTGAACCACCTTCTCATGGCCTTTGTGCGCAACGACGGAAATCCGGGTCTTGCCATGCGGGCCATGACCATCGGCAGCCTGGCCAATATCGTCCTGGACTACCTGTTCCTGTACCCGCTGGGAATGGGGATCTTCGGGGCGGCCATCGCCACCGGGATCGCGGCATTGATCAGCATCGGCCTGTCCCTGCTGCACGTTCTGTCTGACCGGTGCCATCTTCGATTGGTCCGCTGGCGGCCGTCTGCCCGATCCCTGGCCCGCATAGCCTCGGGAGGCCTGTCCGCCTTTGTTACCGAACTCTCCTCCGGCGTGGTGCTGGTGGTGTTCAACCGGCTGATCCTGGATGCGGCCGGCACCGTGGGCGTAGCGGCGTACGGCGTTGTGGCCAACCTGGCCTTGATGGTGCTGGCGGTCATGAACGGCATTGCCCATGGCGTGCAGCCGCTCATCAGCCGCGCCCACGGACGGGGGGATGGACCGGCCGCCGCCCGTTTGTACGCAAAAGGCGTCCGCCTTACCGTGGCGATCGGTGCCGGCGTCTTTGCCGCGGCCTTTTTGTTCGCGCCCACGCTGGCGGGCTGGTTCAACTCTGCCGCAGACCCGCAGCTTCAGTCCCTGGCGCAAGGGGGACTGCGGCTGTATTTTGCGGGCTTTTTCTTTGTGGGCGGAAACTATCTTACGGCAGCGTATTGCAGCGCTTCGGAACAGCCCCGCCGGGCGTTTGGGATAGCGCTGTTCCGGGGATGCGTCGGCATCACGGGGGCAGCCTGCTTGCTGGCCGCGCTGTTCGGCATGACGGGTATATGGCTGGCCTTTCCGGCGGTGGAACTCCTCACTCTGCTGTTGTGCCGTCTGCCTCACAGAGAACGGGTCTCCGGCTTTTGCGCCGACGGGGAACAGGCCTGAAAGATCGGCGCCGGGGCTTACCGGGACCTTTGCGTCGGGCCAAACCGTCCCGGGCATGCGATGGCAAGGCATTCCGGCTTCTTACCCCATTGTAAAGGCGCGCGGCAAAGCGCGCCGTGCCTTTGCCGCAACGATGGATGGGGAATGGTCGGAGCCTCTCGGGGAAAAGAGGGGGGATGCGGCTTTGCCGGACCGAAATAAACGCGCCGCGGGGCAAAAGCGGCAGCGCGCCCGTGCGTACCACCGGATTGACAAGAAATGTCTTCGTTTTGAACAAAAAGCACAGAAGTTTATACATGAATTGAACAAATTTATTGATAAACTCCATTTTTCCCTTGACTGTTTCCAGAAAAAGGTATACACTGGCATTGTCAAACGGAAACGTTTCCAGAAACGTTTCCAGAGTATCGGGAAACTATGAATATCAGGAGGGAAATACAGATGAAACGCAAACTTCTTGCTCTGGGCCTGGCGGCTGCCATGTCCGTTTCCGTGCTGGCCGGCTGCAGCGGGGCCGGGTCTTCCTCGACCCCGGGGAGCGCCGCGGGCGGCTCGTCCGCCGGCGGTGACGCCGCGCCGAGCGGCTCGGTCTATTACCTGAACTTCAAACCGGAAGCGGACGCGCAGTGGCAGGCTCTGGCAGAGCAGTACACGCAGGAGACCGGCGTGCCCGTCACCGTGGTCACCGCCGCGTCCGGCAATTATGAGACCATGCTGAAATCCGAGATGGCCAAGACCGAGGCGCCCACCCTGTTCCAGGTCAACGGTCCGGTAGGTCTGGCCAGCTGGAGCGATTACTGCTATGATCTGACCGGCAGCGATTTTGCCAACGAACTGACCAGCGATGACTTTAAGCTGATGGACGGCGACAAGCTGGCCGGCGTGGCGTATGTGTACGAGGGCTACGGCATCATCGTCAACACCGCGCTGCTGCAGGAAGCGGGCTATACCACCGCGGATATCACCGATTTCGCTTCGCTGAAGGCGGTCGTGGAGGATATCACCGCCCGCAAGGATGAACTGGGCTTCTCCGCCTTCACCTCCGCCGGTATGGACGGTTCGTCCGACTGGCGCTTCAAGACCCACCTGGCCAATATGCCTTTGTACTATGAGTTCCAGGATGAGGGCTATGAAGGCACCCCGGCCACCATCAAGGGCACCTATCTGGACAATTACCGCCAGATCTGGGATCTGTATGTGAATAACGCCACCTGCGAGCCCTCCCTGCTGTCCGCCAAGACCGCGGACGACGCTACCGCCGAGTTTTTGACCGGCGCCGCGGTGTTCTATCAGAACGGCACCTGGGAGTATACCAATATCGCCGATCTGGGCGATGAGAATCTGGACATTCTGCCCATCTATATCGGTGTGGAAGGCGAGGAGAATCAGGGCCTGTGCATCGGCACCGAGAACTACTGGTGCGTCAACGCCAAAGCGTCCGAAGAGGACATCAAAGCTACGCTGGACTTCATGTACTGGTGCGTGACCTCCGAGGCTGGTACCACCTCCATGGCGCAGGATATGGGCTTTATCTGCCCCTTCAAGAGCGCCAAAGAGACCGCCAACGTGCTGAACAACAAGATGAACGAGTCCGTTGCGTCCGGCAAGTACGCCGTGTCCTGGGCGTTTAACTACATCCCCTCTGAAGAGTGGAAGAACGGCGTTGGCTCCGCGCTGACCAGCTACGCCGCCGACCAGACCGACGCCAACTGGGATGCGGTAGTGACCGCGTTCGTGGACGGCTGGGCCACCGAAGCGGCCGCGGTCAACGGCTGATTCGGTCGCGAATGATCCCACGGGACGGCGGGCGGGACACCTTACCCGCCTGCCGTCCCTCTTTGTTTTGAAAGGAGGTCGCTCAGCTTGGAAAAATCCATCAAGCGATATTTTCCGATTTTTGTGCTGCCCACGATGCTGGCGTTTCTCATCGGATTTATCGTGCCGTTCATCATGGGCATCGGTCTGTCGTTCTGCGAGTTCACCACCGTGACCGACGCCACCTTTGTGGGGATGTCCAACTATGTCAAGGCCCTGCAGGACACGGTGTTCCGCCACGCGTTCTGGTACACCGCCGCGTTTGCCGTTGTCTCTCTGGTGGTCATCAATGTGCTGGCGTTTGCCATTGCGCTGGCTCTTACCCAGAATCTGCACGGCACCAATATTTTCCGCACCGTTTTTTTCATGCCCAATCTGATCGGCGGCATTGTGCTGGGCTATATCTGGCAGCTGATCTTCAACGGCATCCTGGCGCCGTTTTCCACCACCCTGAATCTGAACGAGTGGTACGGATTCTGGGGCCTGGTCATCCTGGTGGCCTGGCAGCAGATCGGCTATATGATGATCATCTACATCGCGGGGCTGCAGTCCATTCCAGGCGATGTGCTGGAGGCGGCAGCCATTGACGGCGCCAGCGGCCCGCAGCGGCTGTTCCGGGTGACCATCCCCATGATGATGCCCTCCATCACCATTTGCACCTTCCTGTCCATGGTCAACGGCTTCAAGCTGTTTGACCAGAACCTGTCCCTGACCGCCGGCGAACCCTCCAAGATGTCGGAGATGCTGGCGCTGAACATCTACAACACCTTCTACGGCCGCACCGGCTGGGAGGGGGTCGGCCAGGCAAAAGCGGTCTTGTTCTTTATCCTGGTCGTGGCTCTGGGCCTTGTGCAGCTGCGAATGACACGCTCGAAGGAGGTGCAGCAATGAGTCGCCGCAAAACGATCGCCGGCCTTCTGGGCACCGTGTTTTTCAGCGCGGTGAGCGTGCTGTATATCCTGCCGATCTTCATCGTGCTGTTCAACTCGTTCAAAAAGAAATCCTATATCAATCTCCAGCCCTTTACCCTGCCTACGGAAACCACCTTTACCGGGCTGGACAACTATACCGCGGCCATCGACCAGTACGGCTTTCTGGACGCGGTGGGCTGGACGGTCTTCATCACGGTGGGCAGCGTGCTGGCGATCCTGCTCTGTACATCCATGTGCGCCTGGTTCATCACCCGCGTCAACAACACCGTTACCCGCAGCATCTATCTGCTGTGCGTGTTTTCCATGGTGGTGCCGTTCCAGATGGTCATGTTTACCCTGTCCCTGGTCACCGACCGCCTGGGTCTGGGTACCCCCTGGGGGCTGATCGTCATCTATCTGGGATTCGGCGCCGGCCTGGCGGTATTCATGTTCTGCGGGTTTGTAAAATCCATCCCCATCGAAATCGAAGAGGCAGCGCTGATCGACGGCTGTTCGCCGCTGCGGATGTTCTTTTCGGTGGTACTGCCCATCATGCAGCCCACCTATATCTCGGTGGGCATCCTGGAGACCATGTGGATCTGGAACGACTTCCTGCTGCCCTATCTGACGCTGGACATCAAGACCTACAAGACCATCTCCATCATCATCCAGTACATGAAAGGCTCCTATGGCCGGGTGGATATGGGCGCCATCATGGCCGCGCTGATCATGGCGATCATCCCCGTGGTGGTGTTCTATCTGGCCTGCCAGAAGCACATCATCAAGGGTGTTGCCGCCGGCGCGGTAAAGGGATAAAATAGAACCAAGATCTCATGCGAGGAGGGCGCCGTCAATGACCATCAAAGACATTGCCCGCCTGTCCGGTTACGGTGTGGGAACGGTGTCGCGGGTGCTGAACCACCATCCTGACGTCAGCGACGCCGCGCGGGAGCGGGTCATGGCCGTGGTGCGGCAATACGGCTTTGAACCCAATTCCAATGCGCGGCATCTCAAATCCCAGACCCTTTCCTCAGTGACCGTGCTGGTCAAGGGCACCCAGAACATGCTCTTTGCCGATCTGCTGGAGCGGGTGCAGTCGCTGCTGCTGGACAGCGGCGAGGAGGTGTTCGTCGCCTATCTGGATGAGGACGCGGACGAGGTGACCTATGCGGCGCAGCTGTGCCGGCTGCGCCATCCCAAGGGGCTGATCTTTTTGGGCGGCGATCTGGAGCTGTTTCGCAGCAAGTTTGCCCAGATCACCGTACCCAGCGTGCTGCTGACCAACAGCGCCGCGCAGCTGGGTTTTGCCAATCTGTCCAGCTTTACCACCGACGACTCGGCTGCGGCGGCCCGCGTGGTAGAGTATCTTGTCGCGCGGGGGCACACCCGGATCGGGCTTTTGGGCGGCAATCTGTCCGTTGAGCAGATCAGCTATCGCCGTATAGACGGCGCCCGCGCGGCCATGGAGAGCAACGGCCTGACCTTTTCCATGCAAAGCGGGTATGAGCCCTGCCGATTCTCCCTGCCGGACGGGTACGCGGCGGCCCGGCGTCTGCTGCGGCGTCAGCCGGACCTGACCGCGATATTCTGTATGGGCGACGTGATCGCGTTCGGCGCGATGCGTGCCGCGCGGGATCTTGGCCTGAAAATCCCAAACGACCTCTCGATCATCGGCTATGATGGCATCGTGTGGGCCCGATACAGCGTTCCCCGGCTTACCACCGTGCGTCAGGACACCGAGGCGCTCGCGGCCCGCGGCGTCAGCACGCTGCTGAAAACGCTTCATTATGACATAGCGCCCGTTCATGAGATCATTCCGTTCCAACTGCTGGAACAGGAGAGCGTGCTGGCGCTGAACCGCTGATATTTTCCACAGAAAGGATGAATCCTGTATGAGAAGCGCCGGGATCTTGCTGCCGGTCACCTCGCTCCCGTCCCCGTGGGGCGTGGGCACGATGGGGGCGGCCGCGCGCGAGTTTGTGGATTTTCTGCATCGTTCCGGGCAGTCTTACTGGCAGATCCTCCCGATATGTCCCACCGGGTACGGCAACTCGCCCTACCAGTCCTTCTCCTCGTTTGCGGGAAATCCCTACCTGATCGACCTGGATCAGCTGGCTGCGTGCGGCCTTTTGCAGCCGCAGGAGTATCGCGGCCTGGACTGGGGCAGTACCCCCGACCGGGTGGATTACGGCCTGCTGTACCAAAACCGGTACGCCGTTTTGCGGATCGCCGCCCGCCGGTATGAGCGGCGGCATCCCGCCCGTTTGGCGGATTTTTGCCGGCAGCACGCCGGCTGGCTGGAGGATTATGCCCTTTTCATGGCGCTGAAAGACCATTTTCATGGCGCGCCCTGGACGGATTGGAGCGATCCGCTGCGCCGGCGTGAACCCGGGGCGCTGGAACACGCCCGTCAGCAGCTGGCGGAGGACGTTGGCTTTTGGCGCTGCGTGCAGGCGATTTTCTTCGAACAGTGGGAGAGCCTCAAAGCCTTCGCGAACCGGCGTGGCGTGCGGATCATCGGCGATCTTCCGTTTTACGTTTCGGGCGACAGTGCCGACGTCTGGGCCGATCCTGACCAGTTTCAACTGGACGGGGATCTGTGGCCGATCGAGGTGGCCGGTTGTCCTCCGGACGGTTTTGCGGCAGGCGGGCAACTGTGGGGCAATCCGCTGTTTGCCTGGGATCGCATGAAAGCGTACGGCTATGCCTGGTGGATGCGGCGGATCGCCTTTCAGCTGCGTATCTACGATGTGCTGCGCATCGACCACTTCCGCGGATTTGATTCCTACTATGCCATTCCCCGCGGCGCGGCGGACGCGCGGCGCGGCCGCTGGCGTCCCGGTCCTGGGATCGATTTTTTCCGGGAAATGGAACGCCGGATGGGCCGGCAGAACATTATTGCGGAGGATCTGGGGTTTCTGACCCCCTCGGTGCGCACTCTCCTGGCGCAGACGGGGTTTCCCGGCATGAAGGTGCTGGAACTGGCGTTTGATTCCCGCGATACCGGTTCCGGCTATCTGCCGCATACCTATCCGCGCAACTGTGTTGTGTATACGGGTACCCATGACAACGATACGGTCTTGGGCTGGATGGCCCATGCTCCCCGGGAAGATGTGGCCCGTGCGGTCGCCTATCTGCGGCTCAACGAGGCGGAAGGATATCATTGGGGCATGATGCGCAGTGCCTGGGCCAGCGTGGGGGATCTGGCGATCATGCAGATGCAGGATCTGCTGGGTCTGGGCAGTGAGGCGCGGATCAACACGCCCTCCACCATCGGCGAAAACTGGACCTGGCGCTGTGCGCCGGGCGTGTTTACCGATCGTCTGGCCGCCCGCCTGCGCGCCGACACTGAACGGTACGGCCGCTTGCCGCCGTGCGGGTAACCGAAAGCGATACAGAGAAAAAGCCCCGGAAACGCGGTTTGCGTTTCCGGGGCTTTTGCGGCTGCCAGGGTGCATTATTCCTTTTCTTCGCCAAGGGGATAACGCTTGTCGGCAATATGGAAATCCAGCCAGTTGCCATGGGTGTAGTACCAGAAAAAGGCAAGGGAACTGAGAGCCCAGGTGAGGGGATAGACCCAGTAGACCATCTGAATGCTGTGGGTCAGGGGAACGGTGATCATCAAGAAGGTGACCCGGACCAGACACCAGCAGACCATCATCACCAGCATGGGGATCATGGATTTGCCCGCGCCCCGCAGCACCGCCGCGATGGAGTGCGAATAGGCCAGCAGGCAGTAGAACAGAACCGAAGTGCGGGCCTTGTCGGTGCCGAACCGTACCACCTCCGGCGTTGCGTCAAAAGCGGCGATCAGCTGCGGCGCGAGAAGAAAGATCAGCACGCCGATGACTTCCGCCATCGAAACGGCGGCCAGCACGCCAAAACGCACCCCTTTCCGGGTGCGTTCATATTCCCGCCCGCCAAGATTCTGGCCCACAAAGGTGGTCAGCGCCATGGTGAAGCTGTTGATCGGCAAAAAGCCAAATCCCTCTACTTTGGAATACGCGCCGTAACCGGCCATGGCCATTTCGCCAAAGGAGTTCACGTTGGACTGCACCAGCACGTTGGCAAAGGCGATAATGGAATTTTGCACGCCGGAGGGCAGACCGATCCGGATGATCTGCCCCAGATACAGCGGGTCAAAGCAGAGTTTGCGCGGCTCAAGCCGATAACACTCCCGGCTGCGCAAAAGATGGATGCAGCACAGAAGCGCGCTGATCGCCTGGGAGATCACGGTGGCAAGCGCAGCGCCGCCCACATCGGTGTGCAAAAAACGGATAAACGCCACATCCAGCACCAGGTTGACCGCCGAGGAAACGATCAGATAATACAGCGGATGGCGGCTGTCGCCGACCGCCTGCAAAATGCCCACCAGGATGTTATACATCACAAACCAGAGCGAGCCGAAAAAATAGATGGTCAGATAACTGACCGACTGGGGCAGCACGCTTTCCGGAGTACCCATCCAAAGCAGGATCTGTGGGGAAAACAACATGCCCAGCGCCGTCATGATCACGCCGGCCACCAGGCCGAACGCGGCGGTGGTGTGAACGGCCCGCTGTACGGCGGCCTCATCGCCCGCGCCGTACAGACGGGCGATCACCACGCCGGCGCCGCCGGCGATGCCGCTCAAAAAACCGATCAGCATAAAGATCAGGCTGCCGGAAGAACTCACCGCCGCCAGGGCGCTGCTGCCCAGGAAATTTCCCACGATCAGGGAATCCACCGTATTGTAAAGCTGCTGAAACAGGTTGCCGAAAAACAGCGGAAGCGCAAAAAAGACCATCTGTTTCCAGATGGTACCGCTGGTCATGGGCTCTACCGTTTTTGTCATATCCCATCTTCCCTCCGCATCCGTGCCGTATTTGAAGATGACGGTTCTATTATACGAGTTTGTGCAAATTCATGCAAGAAAAGATTTCTTACTTCCGATCCGCAGACAGCGGAGGAGCATCTGTTTTATCCGGCAGCGGTGCCATCAAACCACACAGCAGCCAGAAATAAGGCGCCACATCAATCACGCTGATATTGAAACAGGCCTGCACCAGATAGCCGATCAGGCACAAAAGCAGGGCGAACGCAATGGCTGCATGCCGCGGGCCCGCGACACGGATGCGCCGGACAAGATCCAGAAAAAGCGACTTGTACAGCAGCATATATCCGAGGCAGGCTGGCAGGCCCATGGTAACCAGGATCTGTAGGAGCTCATTGTGGGTCTTGTCCACAAATTGGCCCAGAAAAAGGCCGTACGAATCGTAGTAGGGGGCCATCAGGTTGTCGATCCCTACACCAGTAAAAGGTTGACGAAAAAATAGCAATAGCGAGTTGTACCACAGATAGGGCCGCCCAGAGGCAAATTCCGGGTCCAACGTGCCGGTGCGAATCAGTTTGGCGAGCTGGCAGCCAAACAACTGAATCTCCCGCACCAGAAACTGATCGCTCAAAAAATTCAGAAGCAGCACCCCGGCGGTTGCGGCTGTGAGCCCTCCGATCATGAAACGACGCAGCCGCATGCTTCCGCCTTTCCATAGCCAAACCGCAAGAAAAACCGCTACCGCTGTCATGCCAAGAACCGCCGAAACAGCTTTTGTGAGAGCCATGGTTGTGATTCCCACCGGCAAAAAGGCGGCGCACAGCAGCCGTGTTGACGTATCGCGGTCAGCCGCTGCCATACCCAGCGCGATACACGCCGCCATTACCGTAAGAGTTGCCATAAAATTGGGATTTCCGGCCACGCCGCTGATGGCATAATAATAGTAGTCAAATGTGCCGGTCAAAAAATGAAATTGCTGGCTCAAACCATACAGGCAATGCAGGAACATGATCCCGAGAAAAACGAGCAGCAGCTTTTTTTGCAGACCGGGTTCACATATCAAACGCCCCAGATAAAAGAAAAGGTAGTAGCATGCCAGCATAAAAAAGCCTTCACAGCGTGAGCCGCTCCCCCACAGGGACGTGTGCCTGTCGGAGGAAAACAGTACCGAGAGCCCTGCAAACATAAGCAGAGTGGAAAAGATACCCTCATACTTGGCAAACCGTGGCTCGGCCGCCCGAAACACAAGTGCCGCAGCCAGCACAGCAGCGGAAAGAAAGCCAAAGGTATACAGAGTTCCTGCTATGTACCCTGCATGCAGTGCGCAGCGCACACAAATATAGTGCGAAAGGGGAAGAGCGGCCATCAGCCCGCAGGCCAAGGCAAAGGCAAGGCGGGCAAACAGGCGGCGTGCGGAAGAAGACACCATGAAACATCCTCCTTTTCCTTGAACACCGCGCTGTCGTCTTGTGCTTTGGCAACCAAATTTTTCAAAAATTTGAGCATGGGATACTTGACGGAACAGGTCTTGCGGTATAATATGGTCTTGTTCACAATTATATCACAAAACAGTTATTTTGCTACTATTGCGGAACAAACAAAAAGAGGAGAGTGTCATTGTCCATGAATCGTGTTAAAAAACGCATACTGGGGATCGCGCTGGCCCTGGTGCTCACAGTGGGAACGATCCCGCTGTATGCTTTTGCTCAAACCGATTCGGCTGGTCAGCCGGAACAGGAGGCCCAGGCAGAAACGGGGACTTCCGAGCCGGCGGGCGACAACGGCCAGGGAGACATTGCCGGGACGTATGTAGCGGAACTGAATGGCCAGACATACGCCAGTCTGCAGGAGGCGGTGGATGCCGCGCAGTCCGGCCAGAGCATCCAGCTTGTTTCGGGTGCGGTCATCACGGAAAAAGTCATTGTGAACAAAGTTCTTGTCCTGAACATGGAGGGGGCTCAGGTCACCTTCCAGGGCGAGGGCAGCATTGAAGTTGCGGAAAACGGCTGGCTGAGCATTCTGGGCGGTCAGATGATGACAGACGCCGGCAGCACCGCCGCGTCCATGCTGAGCATCGGGGCTGCTGCGCCCAATGCGGTGCTGAGTCTTCAATCCACATGGATTCAGGTCCCCGCGGGCAAGGTGGGGATCCACCTGCAAAGCGGGCAGCTGATCGTAAATGGCGGGGATAACATTTCTGTCAGCCTTTTCGGCGCGGGCAGCCGCGGTCTGGTCGTTGACGGAACCGCCCAGCCTGTGCGGGTAAGCATGGCGGGAAGCAACCTGGCAATCAATGGCGATGCAAGCAGCGGCCAGGTAGGCGTTGAGGCGATCGGCAGCGTGCAAATTGATACTTATGGCATGCACATGCAGCGTGTTGAAACCGGGTTGAAGATCGTGGACAACGGGCCTGGCAGAGTATCCCTGACTACCCGGTATCTGATGGATACGCAGGTCGTTTCGTCCGTTTCTGTGCAGGGCAGCGGCGCCGGCGGCTGCGTGGTGAATGCAGAAGAGTTTAACCTGTCGGGCGCAATCGTTGCTCTTGACAGCACAAAGATTTCTCTGGGGCAGGGCTCTTCCACGGAAGATGTTGCCCAATATGTGACAAATTGCCAGATGAAGCTCATCGAGGGAAGATACTGGTACGCCCCGGTCTTTACCATCACCTTTGACAACATGGGCAAGGGGGAGACGCCCGCGCCTGTACAGGTGTCGAGTTTGTCCGACCCGTATGTTCTGCCCAATCTGGTGCAGGAAGGCTATATTATCCGCGGCTGGTTCTTGGATACGAACTTCCTGATCCCCTGGGATGTGACGACCAGTGTGATGCAGATGAATCCGGAAAAGAGAGAAATCACCCTTTACGCAAAATGGGACAAGCTGATAACGACCGATACGGATGTGGCGCCGCAGCCTGATCCGCAGCCTGATCCGCAGCCTACGCCTGCCCCCACCGAGGTCCCTGCGCCTGCTCCCGCACCGGTCATTACGCCGGCCCCGACGGCCGTTCCTGCGGCTCCGGCCCCCGTTGTCCAGGCGCAACCGGAAAACACGGCCAATGAGCAGCCTGCCATTGCTACCGCTCAGGTGGAGTCTGCGGTGACCGATAACCGGGCGGTCGCCACCGTGGAATCGGCCGCGCTGGATGCCAGCATCGATGCGGCTATCGCGAACGCGGAAAACGGCGGAATTCCGGAAGTAGTGGTCAGCGTGGCGATCGCGGAACAAGCGCAGGCGGTGGAGATCACCCTGCCTGTCGCACAGTTGGCCCGCCTTTCGGAGAATGAGAACGCCCGCTTGAAATTGGAGTCAGCGGTGGCGCAGGTGGTTTTTGATCAGACAGCGCTGTCTGCAATCGCGGGGCAGGCCCAGGAAGCTGTTACTCTGCTGGTGGAGCCTGTACCGGCAGAGAACCTCAATGCCGCCCAGCAACAGGTCGTGGGCACCTACACGGTATTTGAACTTACCCTGCAGAGCGGCGGCAACCTGATCTCCGACTTTAACAACGGCAAAGCGCAGATCACCCTGCCATATGCCTTGCAGGCGGACCAGACGGCCGACGGTATTGTAGTGTGGTATGTGGATGATCTGGGCAATATCACCCCCTGTGCTACCAGCTACAATGCCGATACACAGCAGGTCGTGTTTGAAACGACTCACTTCTCCAAGTATGTGATCGCCTACGAGGCGCCGGAAGCGGCGGCCCCCGCACCGGAAATTGCCGTGGAAACGCCGGAAGAGCCGGCTCCTGAGACGAGTGGGGCGGCTGCGGCCTTCCCGGTCCTGCCGGTTGTGCTGGGCGGTCTGGTCTTGATCCTGCTGGCAGTTCTGGTGGTCATCCGGATCTTCAAAGCGAAGGGATGAGGCGTTAAAACCGCCAGTGAGCGGGTAAATGCGGAACCTTTGGGCGCAATAGAACCAAAAATATAAGCATATTCCCCGCCTGCCGGGAAGCATTTGGCGCTTTTCGGCAGGCGGGGTGTTTTTTCTCATATTCCAGACAGGTTGAAATCTTGCCGGCTACTCAGGTTGGGCGTTTCAGTGCACGGTACGGCATTTTGGCTATAGGAAACACGTCCGCTGCAGCCCGGTGAACGGTGGCTGTATTATAAAATCTGCCGGTACAGCCGAAGCACCGCGTGAAGCTGTTCCCGGGCGCGCAGCAGCTCCAGCTTGCCGTCCGGCCAGTAACCCTCTTCCAGATACGGCTGGATGCCCGCCAGCGCGGTGCGGGCCTGCCCCAACTGGTCCCGGCGGATCACCAGTGCCAGCCAGGGTTCGCATCCGCTCAAATAGTCCTGGAGGCCGCGCAGTTCCGCCCGCGCGTCGGCAAACCGGCCCTCTTCGCCGGCCGCCAGCACCCGGTCAAAGCCGGCGTCGGCCGTGTCGGAAAACCGGTCTACCCATACCCCGCCGGCCAGGACCGACGCGGCAAGAAACAACAGGATCACCAGCGCCGCCGAGATCCTCTGCATACAGCGTTACCCCCTTTCGGATCGCTTGGGGATCAGGGTCACCCGATCCTCACCATCGGTCAGCAGAAGCAGCACCTGGTCGGCCCGCAGCCTGTTTTTTTGCAGCTGCCGGTCAAGCCAGGCGGCGTCCTTGCCGCAGAGCCGCAGATTTTCCGGGCAGGAAAGCCCGTCCTCGATCACCGGCAATACCGGCGGGCTGCCCGGCTCGGGCTGCTGCGCCGGGTATATGCTGAGGGTGCCGCCTGTTTCCACAGCCGCATAGGCGATTTGGGTCGGATCGAAGGCCTGCTGGCCCCGCAGCGCTTCCATAAGATCGCCCGCCGTATACCGAAGCCTTCGCAGCGCGGCCTGGTCGATCTCTCCGTTGCGGATCACCACCACCGGGCTGCCCGCCATGATCCGGCCCAGCCGGGGCCGGCAAAACACCAGCGCGCTGCTGAACAATTCCAGTACCGCGATCAGCAGCACCGGTACGATGCTGGCCGAGAGCGGCAGTTCGGTGGATTCGATGGATATGGACGCAAGATTGGAGATAAGAATGGTGGATACCAGTTCCGAGGGCTGCAGTTCCCCCAGCTGGCGTTTGCCCATGAAACGCATGGTGCCGATCACCAGAATGTAGACGATCGCGGTGCGAACGACGGCGGTCAGCATACCGATCCCTCCTTGTGAGTAATCCGGCGTCACGGGCGGCATACTAAACCGGGAGGTGAAGCCCGTGTCCCGGAAAAAACTGTCCGGCAGCCTGCAACAGGATCTGTCGGTGCTGAAACAGATGTTTGGCGATTCCATGGACCTGTATGCAAAAACGCTCCAAATTGGCAAGGTGGAGTGTGCCGCCTGTATGTTTGACGGCTTATCCAGCGTGGAAAAACTTTGGGTAATGTTGTTGGACCGCCTCGGCCGGCAAAGTCCCGCCCCCGCGGACGGCAGCAGGCTGGTGCAGGATATTCTGCATGCCAGCGATCTGCCGGTGGAGGCCACGCCGGTGGAAGATTTTTCCGACCTCATTACCCGAATGACCGCCGGTATGACGGTCCTTTTGGTGGACGGCAGCCGGATGGCGGTGGCCTTGTCCAGCCAGATGATGGCCTATCGGGCGGTGTCCGAACCGTCGGGCGAAGGCAATATCCGCGGTTCGCGGGAGGGCTTCTGCGATCTTTTGCGGGTAAATATCAGCCTGGTGCGCCGGCTGATCCGCACGCCGGACCTGATCATTGAACTGCACACGGCCGGCGACCTTACCGGCACCGAGGTGGCCTTGTGCTACAACCGACGTCTGGCCCCTCCGGAGCTGGTAAAACAGGTGCGTCAGCGGCTGCGGGACACCCACATTCCGCTTGTTTTGGATTCCAGCTATCTGGCGCCGTTTCTGCAGCGAGGGCCGTTCAGCTTTTTTCAGCAGGCGGGCTATACCGAGCGCTCCGCCGCCGCCTGCGCCAAGATCTGCGAGGGCAAACTGGTACTGTTGGTTAACGGCAGTCCGTTTGCCATGATCCTGCCCCACTTTTTTATTGAAAATTTCCAGAGCCTGGACGATTATGCCACCAAAGCGTATTTTGCCAGTCTGCTGCGGGCGCTGAAATTCCTGGCCTTCCTGCTGGCGGTGATGCTGCCGGGGGTCTATGTGGCTGTGGCCCAGTTTTCGCCTGAACTGTTCCCGCCCCAGCTGCTGTACAAGGTAGCGGCGGCGGAACGGGCCACCCCGCTGCCGCTGTTTCTGGAGATGATCTTTGTGCTCATCCTGCTGGAGATCGTGCGGGAAGCGGGTCTGCGCCTGCCCAAACCCATCGGGCATACGGTCAGCCTGGTGTCGGCGCTGATCGTGGGGGACGCGGCCATCAACGCGGGGATCCTGAGTACCCCCGTGGTGATCGTGGCGGCGTTTACCTCCATCAGTATGTTCGTGATCCCGTCCCTCTACGAACCGGCCACCGCCCTGCGGCTGCTTTTCACCCTGGCGGGCGGCGTGGCCGGGCTGCTGGGGGTGGCCTGTATGTTCGCGGTGATGGCGGTGTCCGCCTGCAACACCGATTTCCTCGGCATGCCCTACACCGCCCCGCTGGTCCCGGCCCGGCCGGGAATGCTGCGGGACGGAATGTTCCGTTTTTCCTGGCGGGTGCTGGCCCGCCGCCCCTACACCATCCGGGAAGAGGTGCCGCCTGATGAAACCGACGATTAGCCTTCGCCAGCAGGGCCTGGTAGTGTTTACCGCGCTTCTGGCGCCGCTGCTGATGCAGACCCGCCCGGCCGGATTTGGGGCGCAGATCACCCTGCTGGCCTGTCTGGCGGCGGTGCCGATCCTCTGGACGGTACTGCTGCCGGCCGGGCGGGGCCTTGCGCCGGACGGCCCGGCGCTCTGCCGGGGAGCGTTTGCCGCGGCGCTGGCGGTTTCGGTGGCTTGCCAGCTGTATCAGATCCAACGGTTTTACAGCGATACCACCGAGACCGACCTGTCGCTGTTCTGGTACACGGCGGTGGTGGCCGCGGCAGTGCTGTATGGGGTGCGTGCCGGGCTGGGCGGCATCACACGCACCGCCAATGTGTTTTTGTGGGCCGGCGGAGGCGGTTTTGCCCTGCTGCTGCTCTCGGTGGTGGGCCGGCTTCGGGTCAGTAACCTGCAGGTCAGCGCGTCGCCTTTGCCGGAGATCGCCCAGGCGCTGCCCGCACGGCTGCTGCTTTTGCCGGAGTTCCTGCTCCCCGCCTGGCTGGCTCCCGCTCCGCGGGCGGGCCGCCGGGTCACCGCGGCGGTCCTGGCGGGCTGGGCGGCGGCGTGCGCGCTGCTGGCGGTATTGGGAGAAGCGGTGCTGGGGGCGGGCTATGCCGATCAGAGCCATCCGGTATATACCATTGCACGCCTGGGCGGCGTGTCGGTATTTCGCCGTCTGGACGCGGTGCACGTCAGTATCTGGATGCTTCTGGCGCTGCTGCGCCTTATGCTCAGCGTCTGGGCGCTGTGGCAAATCCTGGACGGGCTGCTGCCCACCGCCCGTTCCCGCTGGATACTGGTTGCCGGCGGTGGCGCTTTGGCCGCGCTGCTCGCCCTGTGTACCGCTCAGCAGCTGGAATGGGTCTGCGGCGGCCTGTTGGCGTTGACGCTGGCAGCCGCCCTGCTGCCCAAAAGGAGGAAAACAGGATGATGCGATGGAGGATTCTGCTGCCGGCGCTGCTTTTGATGGGGGTGACGGCGGGCTGTGCGGGAAAACCGCTGAGTGAACGCGCGGTGGTCAACACCTTGTATCTGGACCGGGAGGCGGGCGGCTGGCAGGCGGTGCTGGTGTATGTGACCGGCGGCGCCAGTGCCGATGCGGGCCAGGCCAAGCCGGAGGCGCAGATCCTGACAGGGCAGGGCGATACCGTGGCCGACGCGCTGCAGGCTGCCCAGGCTGCCAGCCCGCTCACAGCGTTTTATGGCCAGAATGAGCTGCTGCTGCTGGGGCCGGGCGCGCAGGGCCAGGCCATGTATGAGGCGTGCGCCTATCTGGCCAACGACAGCGCGGGCCGGCCCAACATGGCGGTGTTCGGGGTCAGCGTACGGGCCCCGGATTGGCAGGCCGGCGGCGGAGAGGAGCGCTATGCCCTGCTGCGCCAGATCGAACAGGCGGCAGGGGAAAGCCTGTATACCCAGCGCCTGTATCGCCTGGCCGGCGCCGGGGCAGGGCTGCTGCCCGGCCTGGAGGTGGACTGCGCGGAGGGTAGCGCGGTGTGCGGGGACACCCGGCTGTTTCTGGGCGGAGATTGCACCGCTGTGTGGGGGCGCGAACAGACCGCTCTGGCCGCGCTGATCGAGGGGCAGGTCCGCAGCGTCTCGCTGGAGACGGTCACCGGGCGCGGAAAGGTCCGCTACACGCTGGAGCTGCCGCTTTTGGGCTGGGAAACGTCGGGAGATACCCTTTTGCTGCGGGCCCGTCTGACCGGTTATCTGAAAAATCTCACCGACGCCGGCGGCCTGATCCATGACGGAAAACAGGAACTGGCAAACGAGATCGCCGCCTCGCTTGAGGAGGCTGCCCGCCAGATCACCCGGCAGACGTTTGGCGCCGGGCAGGACCTTTTGCGGATGGGATTCTGGCTGAAAAACCGGGACGCGGCGGGCTGTGAAGCGCTGCTCGCCGCCGGCAGGTGGTACGATCCGGAACGGATCCGCTGGGAGATCCGCCTGCGGGCCCTGTGAGCGCGAAAAAGAAAATTGCCAAGCGGCCCAAATTCATATATAATAAGAAGCGTAGTTCCTCACAGCCCGCGGAAAGCGGTTTGGGCGCCTTTGCCGCCGCGTTTTGCCGGGAAGAGGAAAATTTTCCATGTGTGATGGGAAAGGGTGTTGGTATGCCGCAATTTTCTGTGCCTTTGAGTTACCTGGCGGAACATCTGAATCTGGAGACCGCCTATGCCCCCCGTGACCTCAAAGATATCCCGGTCTGTTCGGCGGACGTGCACCGCCCCGGCCTGATGCTGGCCGGCTATTACCAGTATTTTGACGCGCTGCGCATCCAGATCTGCGGCATGGCGGAGATGTCCTTTCTGCAGGAGGTCACGCCGGAGCAGCGCGCCGTACATGTAGACAAGCTGTTTTCCATGCACCCGCCGGCGCTGATCGTCAGCCGGGGCATCGAGCCGCTGCCGGAGATGTATGCCTGCGCCAAAAAGTATGAGGTGGCGCTGCTCCGCTCTACCGAGAGCACCTCCACCATGATGAGCGGCCTGATCGGGATTTTGAATGTGGAACTGGCTCCCCGGGTAACCCGCCACGGCGTTTTGGTGGAAGTCTACGGCGAGGGCATCCTGATCCTGGGCGACAGCGGCGTGGGCAAAAGCGAGACCGCCGTGGAACTGGTCAAGCGGGGCCATCGCCTGATCGCGGACGACGCGGTGGATCTGCGCCGGGTCTCCAACCGGTCGATCGTGGGCCGTGCGCCGGAGAATATCCGCCATTTCATCGAACTGCGGGGCATCGGCATCGTGAATGTGGCCCGTATGTTCGGTATCGGCGCGGTCAAGGTCAGCGAAAAGGTGGACCTGGTGGTGGAACTGGAACCCTGGGACAAGACCAAAAATTACAGCCGCACCGGCCTGGAGACCGAAACCTATGACATCCTGGGGGTCAAGATCCCCAGCACGGTGATCCCGGTCATGCCCGGGCGCAACCTGGCCGTTATCCTGGAGACCGCCGCCATCAATAACCGGCAGAAAAAGATGGGGTACAACGCGGCCCAGGAACTGTTGAACCGCCTGGGGCTGCAGGAGTAAACAAATCGGTCGTTTGGGAATACATTGTAAGGAGTGTTTCATATATGACATACTATACCATCGGCGTGGATCTGGGCGGCACCACGATTACCGCGGGCCTTGTGAATGAGGAATCCCGCATCGTCTATAAAAAGACCTGCGATACCAACCTGCCCCGCCCGGCGCAGGAGGTGGAGCAGACCATTGCCGAACTTTGCCGGCAGGTAGTGGAGGAATCGGGCGTTACCTGGGAGGCCATCCGCTGGGTGGGGATCGGCACTCCCGGCAGCGTGAACGCCGAGAGCGGCATCGTGGAATTTAACGCCAACTTCGGTTACAACAACTGGGCTCTGCGGGCCAATATCCAGGCTCTGCTGGGGTGTGATGTGCATATTGAGAACGACGCCAACGCCGCTGCCTACGGCGAGTACATCGCCGGCGCGGCCAAAGGCGCCAAGTACGCGGTGGTCATCACCCTGGGCACCGGCATCGGCGGCGGCATCATCATCGACGGAAAGATCTTTTCCGGCTTCAACTACGCTGGCGCCGAGCTGGGGCACACCGTGATCCAGATGGACGGCCGCCCCTGCATGTGCGGACGTAAGGGCTGCTGGGAGAAATACGCTTCCGCCCGCGCCCTCACCGAGGATACCCGCGTTGCCATGCAGTCCAATCCCCAGAATATGATGTGGACCCTGGTGAATGGCGACATCAACAAGGTCAACGCCAAGACGGCGTTTGACGGGATGCGGGCCGGCGATCCGCTGGCCACGCAGGTGGTCAAGGATTTCGTCAAATATGTGGCGTGCGGCCTGACCAACATCATCAACATCTTCCAGCCGGAGATCATCTGCATCGGCGGCGGCGTATCCAAAGAAGGCGAGACCCTGCTGGCCCCGGTGCGGGCGCTGGTGGACCTGGAGGAGTACGCCCGCAACGGCGAGAGACGGGTGACCATCAAGGCGGCTGAACTGCGCAACGACGCCGGCGTCGTGGGCGCGGCTAGCCTGGGAAATCAGAACGGAAAGTGAGGCCCCTTTTGTGACCGAATCAGAGCAGTCTCTTACCGCGCTGGAGCGGTTTGCCGGGGAGCGGGGGATCCCCGCCCGGCCGCACGCGCCGCTGTCCGCGTGCACCACCTTCCGCATAGGCGGTCCGGCCGGGCTTTTGTGTGAACCGGAAAGCGAGAGCCAGCTGATCGCGCTTCTGGGGGAGATCCGCCGTCTGGGGGTGCGCTGTTACCTGCTGGGAAACGGCTCCAATGTGCTGTTTGCCGACGAAGGTTTTGACGGTGTGGTGGTGCGCACCGCCCGCGCGCTGAACGGCATGGCCCGGGAGGGGGATTCTCTTGTGGCGGGCGCGGGCGTGCTGCTGACCCGTGTCTGCGCCGCCGCCCGTGACGCGGGCCTGGCCGGTATGGAGTTTGCCTACGGCATCCCCGGTACGGTGGGCGGCGCGGTGTATATGAACGCGGGCGCCTACGGCGGCGAGATGCGGGATGTGCTGGCATCGGCACGGTTTCTGGACGAGACGGGGCGGGTGCGGGAACTGCCCGCATCGGAACTGGCACTGGGCTATCGGACCAGCGTGTTTGAGCGCCGGCCCTGGTGTGTGCTCAGCGCGCGGTTTGCCCTGCATGCCGGCGATTCGGCCGCGATCGGCGCCGCCATGGAGGAGTATATGGCCCGCCGCAAAGCCAAACAGCCGCTGGAACTTCCCAGCGCGGGCAGTACCTTCAAACGGCCGGTGGGGGCCTATGCCGGCGCGCTGATCGATCAGTGCGGCCTGCGGGGATTCCGGGTGGGCGACGCGGCCGTCAGCGAAAAGCACTGTGGCTTTGTGGTGAATCTCGGCCAGGCTACCTGCCGGGACGTGTTGCGGCTCACCGACGAGGTGTGCCGCATCGTAAAGGAAAAAACCGGCTTTGTGCTGGAAAAAGAGATCCGTGTAGTGCGCTGAGCCACCGCGGCCGGCGCAGGGAGGAAACAGGAAGTGGAATTGCTGATCGTGACCGGGCTTTCCGGTGCGGGTAAATCGGTGGCGATGCACGCGCTGGAGGATATCGGGTATTTCTGTATCGACAATATCCCCGCCGGGCTGCTGCCCCGTTTGATGGACTTTGCCAAGCAGAGCGAAACGATGCTGCAAAAGGTGGCGGTGGGGCTGGACAGCCGCAGCGCCCGGTCCAGCCGGGAATTGGCGCAGGCTTTGAGCGAACTGGACCGCCAGCAGGCGGCCTTTCAGGTGCTGTTTCTGGACGCCTCGGACGAGGTGCTTCAGCGCCGCTATAAGGAAACGCGCCGCCGTCACCCCATCAGTATCACCGACGGCCTGTCCACCACCGAAGCGCTGTCCCGGGAGCGGCAGATTTTACGGCCGCTGTATGAACGGGCCGACTATATCCTGGACACTTCTCTGCTCTCGCCCGCGCAGAACAAGCAGCGGATCTGCGGCTTGTTTCTGGAAAACCGGCGGCAGTCCATGGCCCTCACCGTGTTGTCCTTCGGTTTCAAATACGGCCCGCCCAAAGAGGCCGATATCGTGTGGGATGTGCGCTGTCTGCCCAATCCCTACTATGTGCCGGCATTGAAAGAAAAAACCGGCCTGGACCAGGAGGTCGTGGACTATGTGATGGCCAGTGAAGCGTCTCAAAAACTGCTTGCCAAGCTGGAGGAGCTGCTGGCGCTTACGCTGCCGCTCTATGTGAAAGAGGGAAAGAGCCAGCTGACCATTGCCATTGGCTGCACCGGCGGCAAGCATCGGTCCATCACCTTTGCACGGCTGCTGGCCGATTATTGCGAAACGCTGGGCTATGCCCCGGCGGTACAGCATCGGGACGCCAACCGCCTGAATTGAGAATATCAAAAAACGCCGCGCGATGCCTTCAGCAGGGATCGGGCGGCGCTGCGCAAAAGGAGATATCACACCTTGAGTTTTGCCCAGGATGTAAAACAAGAGATCGCAGCCCGCAAGATCACGCGGCCCTGCTGCAGTTTGGCGGCCTGTTATGGATTTGCCTGTTTCGGCCGCTATTTCGATCAGAACGGCACCGTGCTGCAGACCGAGTCGCTTCCGGTGGCGCAGCTGGCCCGCCGGATGTTCGCGATGAACGGCGTGCAGGGAGAGCTGGTGGAAAAGAACCGGCCCAGCGGCAGTATCTGGGAATTTGCCGTCAAGGAGCCGGCTCAGGTCGCCCGCCTGCTGCAGCTGCTGGGCCATACCGGCCAGGAGGCCAGCCTGCGGATCAATCCCCGGCTGTTCCGCTGCCCGCAGTGCGCCAGCGCCTATATGGGGGCGGCGTTTTTGTGCTGCGGCACCGTCACCGACCCCCAGAAGGAATATCACCTGGAATTTATGACCGGGCGGCTCAATCTGGCCAAAGACTTTGAGGCGTTGCTGGCGGAACATGAATTTCACCCGCACCGCACCCGGCGTAAAGGGATCAATGTGGTCTATCTGAAAGCCAGCGAACCGATCGAGGATATCCTCACCTTTATGGGCGCCACCGGCGGCGCTATGAAGATCATGGATCACAAAGCGTACAAAGAGTTGCGCAACAAGACCAATCGGATCAACAACTGCGATATGGCGAATATGGACAAGGTCGCCACCGCGAACGTGCAGGCGCTGCGGGCGATTGCGTTTCTGGAGACCAGCGGCGCGCTGGACGTTTTGCCTGAACCGTTGCGCCAGGCGGCTTCCATGCGCCGGGAATATCCTGATCTGCCGCTGGCGGCGCTGGCGGCCCGCTTTGACCCGCCCATCAGCAAGTCCGGCCTGTCCCATCGGCTCAAACGGCTGGAGAAGATGGCCGCCCAGATGCAGGAAAGGCAAAAATCATGAGCGAAAAACACTTTACCCATCTGCATGTGCATACCGAGTACAGCCTGCTGGACGGCGCCTGCCGGATCGACAGGCTGTTCGACCGTGTCAGGGAACTGGGGCAGACATCCATCGCCATTACCGACCATGGGGTCATGTATGGCTGTGTGGATTTCTATAAAGCGGCCAAAAAGGCGGGTATCAAACCCATTATCGGCTGCGAGGTGTATGTGGCCAACCGCACCCGGTTCGACAAGGTCAGCCGGGTGGACGGCAGCCACCACCTGGTATTGCTTTGCAAAAACGCTCAGGGGTATAAAAATCTCATCAAGATGGTTTCCGCCGGCTTTATCGAGGGGTTTTACTCCAAGCCCCGCATCGACCGGGAACTGCTGGAGCAATACCATGAGGGCCTGATCGCCCTGTCCGCCTGTCTGGCGGGCGAGGTGCCCCAGGCGCTGCTCGCCGGCGATTATGACCGTGCCCGCAGTGTGGCCGAATCCTACAACAGCCTGTTCGGACCGGGCAACTACTATCTGGAGATCCAGGATCACGGCCTGGCGGAACAGCAGCAGATCCTGCCCCAACTGATCCGATTGAGCCGGGAGACCGGCATCCCGCTGGTGGCCACCAACGACGCGCACTACCTGCGCAAAGAGGACGCCCGGATGCAGAGTATCCTGATCTGCATTCAGACCGGCAAGACCATCAAAGACCCGGACAAGATGGAATTCGAGACCGACGAGTTCTATCTGAAAAGCACGGAGGAGATGTACGATCTCTTCGCCATCGCGCCCGAGGCCTGCGAAAATACAAATCGCATCGCCGAGATGTGCCAGTTCGACTTTAAGTTCGGGGTCACCAAACTGCCCTACTATGAAGCGCCGGACGGTATGGGCAACCAGGAATATTTTGAAAAGATGTGCTGGGAGGGCCTTGCCCGCCGCTATGGCAGCGGCGTCAACGCCGCGCTGGAGGAGCGTCTGCGGTACGAGATCAACGTGATCCGCCGCATGGGCTACACCAACTACTACCTGATCGTCTACGACTTTATCCGCTATGCCAAGAGCCAGGGCATCCCGGTGGGGCCGGGCCGCGGTTCCGGCGCGGGCAGCCTGGCGGCCTATTGCGTGGGCATCACCAACATCGACCCCATCCGTTACAACCTGCTGTTTGAACGTTTTTTGAATCCCGAGCGGGTGAGCATGCCCGATTTTGATGTGGACTTCTGCTATGAGCGCCGGCAGGAGGTCATCGACTATGTGAACCGGAAATACGGCAGCGACCATGTGGCCCAGATCATCACCTTCGGTACCATGGCCGCCCGCAACGCGCTGCGGGACGTAGGCCGGGTGCTGGACATCGGGTATCAGAGGGTGGACGCCATCGCCAAGCTGGTACCCATGGAACTGAAGATGACCCTGTCCCGTGCGCTGACCGTCTCGCCGGAACTGAAAGCCCAGTACGACGCCGACCCGGTGGTCAGGGAACTGGTGGACACCGCCGAAAAGATCGAGGGAATGCCCCGCCATGCGTCCACCCACGCGGCGGGTGTGGTGATCACCCCCGAAGCTACCGACGAATATGTGCCGCTGGCCTCCAACGACGGGGTGCCGGTGACCCAGTTCACCATGACCACCATCGAGGAACTGGGGCTGCTCAAGATGGATTTTCTTGGGCTGCGCACCCTGACGGTGCTCCACGACGCGGAGGAGATGATCCGCCAGATGGAACCGTCTTTTGCGCTGGACGCCATCTCCTACGAAGACGAGGCCACCTACGCCATGCTGGGCCGGGGCGAGACCGAGGGCGTGTTTCAGCTGGAATCCACCGGCATGAAACAGGTGCTGATGGGGCTGCATCCCCGTAATCTGGAGGATGTCATCGCCCTGATCTCCCTGTACCGGCCCGGCCCGATGGATTCTATCCCCACCTATCTGCGCAACCGGCATGACCCGGACAAGATCCGGTACAAGACCCCGCAGCTGGCGCATATCCTGGACGTGACCAACGGCTGCATCGTTTACCAGGAACAGGTCATGCAGATCTGCCGGGAACTGGCCGGCTTCTCCTACGGGCAGGCCGACCTGGTGCGCCGTGCCATGAGCAAGAAAAAGCACGACGTCATGGAGAAGGAGCGCCAGCATTTCGTTTACGGCAACACGGAGCAAGGGCACGAGTGCAAGGGATGCGTGGCAAACGGCATCCCCGCCGAGGTGGCGAACGATATCTTTGACGATATGTCCAGCTTTGCCTCCTACGCCTTTAACAAATCCCACGCGGCGGCCTATGCCTATGTGGCCTACCAGACCGCCTACCTGAAGTGCCACTATCCCGAACCGTTTATGGCCGCCCTGATGACCAGCGTGCTGGACAACACCGACAAGGTCATTGAGTATTCCGGCGAGTGCCAGCGTCTTGGCATCCGGGTGCTGCCGCCCGATATCAATATCAGCCAGGGCGGTTTTACGGTGGATGGAACGGATATCCGCTTTGGGCTGAACGCCGTCAAGAATGTGGGCCGAAACCTGATCGCTCATGTGGTGCGCCAGCGCAAGGAAAAGCCGTTCCGCTCCCTGTACGATTTCTGCGAACGCATGCAGGGCAGCGAACTCAATCGCCGGGCGGTGGAGTGTCTGATCAAAAGCGGTGCGTTCGACGGCTTTGGCTGGTCTCGCCGGGCGCTGATCCAGAACCTGGAGGGGGTCCTGAAAAGCGTGGAGGGGGACCGCCGCCGCAATCTGGAAGGGCAGCTGGATCTGTTTTCTCAGCTGTCCGGCGGGCAGCAAGAGGTGCAGGACTATGTCATGCAGGACGCGCCCGAGTATCCCAAGCGCGAACTGCTTCAGATGGAAAAGGAGGTCAGCGGACTGTACCTGTCCGGCCATCCGCTGGACGCCTATCGGGAAAACATCAAAAATATATCTGGCTGCAAGATAAATGAATTGACAGGCGAGCAGGCAAAAGATTATGATTCTAAAGTAGTGAGGATTGTCTGCGCCGTTGTCAAGACCCGCATGATGACCACCCGCTCCAATACGATGATGGCGTTTACCACGGTGGAGGATCTGACCGGCAGTATGGAACTGCTGGTGTTTCCCCGGGTGCTGGCCGAGTGCCGGCCGGTTTTGGCCGACAACAGCGTGGTCGTGGTAACCGGCCGCGTTTCGGTCAAGGAAGATGAGGCCGCCAAGCTGATCGTGGAGCAGATCGTGCCCATCGAGGACTATGCGCCTTCCGGCGAGGACCGGCCACGCAAGAGCGAGTCGCCCATGGCTCTGTACCTGAAAATGCCGGGGCGTGATTGCCCGCAGATGCGCAAGGTGCAGAATCTGCTCAGCATTTTTGACGGCGGGACACCGGTATATATGTATTTTACCGATACCCGGCAGCTGGCTATGGCGCCCCGCACCATGTGGGCGCTGGACCATCCGCTGCTCCGTCAGGAGCTGGAGCGGATCCTTGGGCAGGGAAACGTGGCGGTACAGGCCGCTCCGCGGGCACAAAAGGCAAGAGAGGAATCCAAACACACAACGGCAGAAAGATGATTTGGGAGGCAGCAGCTATGTTGAAGGAAATTAAGACGATCGGTGTATTGACCAGCGGCGGCGACGCGCCCGGCATGAACGCTGCCGTACGCGCCGTGGTCCGTACCGGCTTGAGCAAAGGGTTCCGTATGATCGGTATCGAGCGCGGCTACAACGGCCTGCTCAACGGTGAGGTGCGGGAGATGGATCTGCGCAGTGTGTCCGAGATCATCCACCGCGGCGGCACCATCCTGTATACCGCCCGTTGCCTGGAGTTCAAGACCAAGGAAGGGCAGCAGAAGGCGGCGGATCGTTGCCGGGAACTGGGCATTGACGCCCTGGTCGTGATCGGCGGCGACGGTTCTTTCCGGGGCGCCAAGGATCTGGCCGCGCTGGGGATCCCCTGCATCGGGATTCCGGGCACCATCGACAACGATATCGCCTGCAGCGAGTACACCATCGGCTATGACACCGCCATGAACACCGCGGTGGAGATGGTGGATAAACTGCGGGATACCACCCAGAGCCATGACCGCTGCAGCGTGGTGGAGGTCATGGGCCGCAACGCCGGTTATATCGCCCTGAATGTGGGCATTGCCTGCGGCGCGGTGGCCACCCTGATCCCTGAGCGCCCTTACGATCTTGAGCGGGATATCCTGAACCGGATGAAGTTCACCCAAAAGACCGGCAAAAAGCACTTTATCGTGATCGTGGCCGAGGGCGTCGGCCATGCTCAGGACATCGCCAACGAGATTCAGGCCGCTACCGGCATTGATTCCCGTGCCACCGTGCTGGGTCATGTTCAGCGCGGCGGGTCTCCCACCCTGCGGGACCGTGTTACCGCCTCCACCATGGGCTACCATGCGGTGGCGCTGCTGGAACGCGGCATCTACAACCGGGTGGTGGCCGTGTCGGCCGACAAGATCGTGGACTTCGACATCAACGTGGCCTTGTCCATGCACAAGACCATCGACACCTTCCTGCTGGATGTGTCCAATACGATTTCTATCTGAAAACAGCCTGGCGCTTGCTCACAGGCGCTTTCCGACGATTCAAAACTCGCCGTCCGCTTTTTGCGGGCGGCGAGTTTTTTGCTGTGCGCCCCGTACCTGCCGGACGGAAAACCGGCCTGCGCTTCGGAACATCTGCGCACGCCCTGTTTGAACTTGACAACTTTTTTTGTCAAAATACTTGACAAGGAAAGTTGTCAACGCTATACTATAGATGACAAATAAAATTGTCAAACGCTGGCCGGCGTACCGCGAAAGGAGTGGTTGGATTTGCCGCTTGCAAACCATGTGAAAGAGCACAGGGCCCGCCTGGGGATCAACCAGCAGGAACTGGGGCAGCGGATCGGGGCTTCCCGCCAGACGGTGAGCCTGATCGAACGGGGGGACTATAACCCCTCGATCACCCTGACGCTGCGGATGGCCCGGGAATTTGGTGTTCCGGTGGAAGAGATTTTTTCGTTGGAAGGGGAGGAGACCCATGAATAAAACCGTAAAATTCGTCCTGTATATTTTGGGCGGCGCGCTGGTGGGCGGTGTGCTGGGGTTTGGCGTGGTCTGGCTGGGTATGAACGGCCTGGACACAAAAAGCCTGGCCGCCCTGGAGGGAGGAATGGCATTGGCCGCGCCGGCACTTCAGGCGCTGGCGATCCTGGCGTGCAGCCTGGCGGCCGCCCGGTATATGAAACACGCCCGCCGATTGGCCGCGGCACTGGAAGCCGGCGATGAGGACCAGGCCGAGCCCGCCCTGGAAGCCGCCGATACGGCGATCAACGTTCTGGAATTGCAGCAGATGCTGGTGATGTTCCTGATGCCGTTTGCCATGGCGCCGGGTGGGTATTCCCCCTTGGTGAGTGGTTTGCTGGTGGTTGTGAGCGTGCCGATGGTGATCCTGGGGCAGGGCCGCATCGTGAACTTTATTCGCCGCATCAATCCGGAAAAGAGGGGCGATATCCGGGACTTGAAGTTTAATAAGGAATGGTACGAAAGCTGCGATGAAGCGGAGCGGCAAAAAATCGGCCGTGCCTCCTATCGGGCGGTGCTGGCCACCCAGACGGTTCTGCTGGTCCTGTTGGTGGTCGTGGTGCTGGTGCGCATGGTGGTGCCGGGTGACAACCTGGCTGCCTGGTGCCTGCTGGCAGCGATCCTGACCCTCAAGATCAGCCTGTGGCGGGGATCCCGCGCGGAAAAGAAGGGAGGGAACGCCCGGTGATCTACACCGTGACCCTGAATCCCTCGCTGGATTACACCGTGGAGCTGGAGCGGTTGCATCCGGGCGCCCTCAACCGCGCCCAAGCGGAAAAACTGCGCCCGGGCGGCAAGGGGATCAACGTGGCGCTGATGCTCAGTCAGCTGGGCCAGCCGGTGCGGGCGCTGGCCTTCACGGCCGGGCATACCGGGCAGATGCTGGCTGGTCAGCTGGCCGAGGCGGGCCTCCCGGCGGAACTGCTCTGGGTCCGGGATGGCATGACACGCATCAACGTAAAGATCATGGCCGGCGCCGAGACGGAGATCAACGGCCGTGGCCCGGTCTTGGGCCCTTCCGATATACAGCGGTTGATCAGCCGGCTGGGCAAGCTGGAAGCCGGAGACTGGGTGGTGCTGGCGGGCAACCTGCCGGCCGGTCTGCCTGCTGACAGCTATGCCCGCTTGCTGGAGCCGCTTACAGCCCGGGGAGTGCGGGCGGTGGTGGATGCGGAAGGGGAATCCCTTGTCGCCGCGTTGGCCGCCCGCCCTTTCCTGATCAAGCCCAACCGCCCGGAGCTGGAGGCGCTGGCAAAGCGCGCGCTGTCCACCCGGGAAGATCTGCTGGACGCCGCCCGGATGCTGCAGGAAAGGGGCGCGTCCAATGTGCTGGTGTCTCTGGGCGGGGAAGGGGCGGCACTCCTCACCGAAACGGGGCAAAGCCTGTTCTGCCCGGCTCCCCAGGGCGCGGTGCAAAGCACAGTGGGCGCGGGGGATTCCATGGTGGCGGGATTTCTGGCCGGCTGGATCACCAGCGGCCGCTGGCCGGACGCGCTCCGCATGGGGGTGGCGGCAGGCAGTGCCTCGGCGTTTTCTCCCTGGATCGCCCGCAAGGAGCAGGTTTGGGCATTGTATGACACCGTTCGAATATGATACAATAAAAGCAGCCGATCCACCTGTTCAGGAGGAACCGGCTGCTTTTGTTCATTTTTCCGGGGTCCTGGCCCCGGTGACCAACAACAGGGGGTACCTATGCGGATCACCGACCTACTCAGCGCCAGCCGGATGCGGCTGCATGTAGCCGTGGCGGATAAGCAGGACGCGCTGGATCAACTTATTGCGCTCACGCGGCAGGACGGCCTGCTGGCCGATCCGGACGCTTTCCGCCGGGCGGTGCTGGAACGGGAGGAGCAGGTGAGCACGGCCATCCAGGAAGGGATCGCCGTGCCGCACGGACGGGGCGATTCGGTGCGCCGTACCGGTCTGGCGGTCATGACCCTGAACCGGGGGGTGGATTGGGGAGCCATGGATGGCCAGCCCTCCGATCTGCTGTTTTTGATCGCCGCCACCGAGGATGGCGCCGGGTATATGGAGATCCTCTCCCGGCTGATGAGTCTGCTGATGGACCGTGAGTTCCAGCGGGAACTGCGTTCCGCCACCACTCCGGAGGCGTTTCTGGCGGCGGTGGACAAAGCGGAGCAGGCCCGTTTCGGCGAAGAAAAGAAAGAAGCGGATTCCTTCCGGATCCTGGCGGTCACAGCCTGCCCCACCGGAATCGCCCATACCTATATGGCGGCCGAGGCCCTGGAACAGGCGGCCGCGCATCTGGGTGTCACCATCAAGGTGGAGACCCGGGGCAGCGGCGGGGTGCAGAACCGGTTGACCGATGAGGAGATCGCCGCAGCCGACGGCATAATTCTGGCGGTAGACCGCACCGTAGATGAGGACCGGTTTGCCGGCAAGCCGGTCCTAAAGGTGCCTGTAGCGGATGGGGTGCACCGGGCGGAGGAGTTGATCCAGACCGTTCTGGACGGGCAGGCTCCTGTTCTGGCGGCCGGGACGAAGCGCAGCCCGCTGGAACCGTTGATCCGCCCGGCCGGTCTTCCCCGCGCCATCTACCGGCATTTGATGGAAGGGGTATCCCACATGCTGCCTTTTGTTATCGGGGGCGGTATCCTGATGGCGCTGGGCTACCTGTTTGACGATCCCTCGCTGGGGGCGGCCACCTTTGGCCAGAATACGCCTCTCTCCGCGTTCCTCACCATGGTGGGGCGCACCTCCATGAATCTGATGCTGCCGGTGCTGTCCGGGTATATCGCCCGCAGCCTGGCCGACCGCCCCGGCCTGATGCCGGGATTCGTGGGCGGGGCCCTCTCGGCCAACGGGCTCACCTTCAGCACCATCTTTGACGGCACGGCGACCGTTCCCTCCGGGTTTGTGGGGGCGGTGCTGGCGGGGTTTGCGGCGGGGCTGTTTATGCGGGGGCTGCGCCGCCTGTGCGACCATCTGCCCGATCGGATGGCGGGCATCAAGCCCACCCTGATCTATCCGCTCGCGGGGATCCTGTTTATCGGCGTGTTTATGTGCCTGGTGGACCCGTTTGTGGGCGGCTTCAGTGCCCGGCTCAGCCAGATGCTGAACGATATGGGCGGCGTCAGCCGCCTGGCGCTGGGGGCTGTTCTGGGAGGCATGATGGCGGTGGATATGGGCGGCCCGGTCAATAAAGCCGCTTATGTGGCCGCGACCGGCGCGGTAGCCACGGCGGTGGCCACCGGCCTTCCGCTGACCAGCGCGGGCTACCGGATGATGGCCGCGGTCATGGCGGGCGGTATGGTGCCGCCGTTGGCGCTGGCGTTCTGTGCCACCTGTTTTGCCCGTCTGTTCAACCAGCAGGAACGGCGCATCGCCCCGATCAACTATCTGCTGGGGCTTTGCTTTATCACCGAAGGGGCGGTGCCTTTCGCCGCGGCCGATCCGTTCCGCGTGATCCCGTCCTGCGTGCTGGGCGGCTCGCTGGCCGGCGCGCTTTCCATGTACTGGGGCTGCACCCTGCCCGCGCCTCACGGCGGTGTTTTTGTGTTCCCCCTGGCGGGCAATCCTGCCGGCTATGTGCTGGCGCTGGTGCTGGGCACCCTTGCGGGCGCCCTCTGCCTGGCTCTGCTGCGCCGGTTCTGGGTGCCCCGCGGTATGCGCCATGCCCATACCTGAATATAAAAGCGCCACGCATCCATGGATGCGTGGCGCTTTTGCAGATACGTTAAGCTTCCTGTTCACAGTAGATGCAGCGCAGCGTGCCGTTGGCCGCGCGGCGGAACAGATGCTTTACGCCTTCCTCCACGCTGGTGATGCAGCGAGGGTTCTGGCAATGCAGTTCCACCAGTTCGGCGGTGTCGGCGGGCTTGTCCGCCAACGGTTTGGGAGCCAGGCCCAGCAGGGTCATGATCAGGGCCATCCGCACATAGACCCCATTCTGAGCCTGTTCAAAATAAGCGGCCCGGGGATCGCCGTCCACCTCCAGGGCGATCTCGTTCACCCGGGGCAGGGGATGCAGTACCGCCAGGTCGGGTTTGCCCAGCGCCATTTTTTCTTCGGTCAGGATGTAGCTGTCCTTCAGCCGGCGGTACTCGTTGGGATCGGCGAACCGCTCCCGCTGGATGCGGGTCATGTAGAGCACATCCAGCCGGGGCATGGCCTCCTCCAGACTGGTGGTCTTGCTGTACTGGCAGCCGCTGGGTTTGAGCACGTCATTGTAGATGTAATCCGGCACCCGCAGTTCCTTGGGGCTGATCAGCACAAACTTTACATTCGGGTACCGTACCATACTGGTGATCAGGCTGTGCACCGTGCGGCCAAACTTCAGATCGCCGCACAGACCAACGGTCAGCCCGTCCAGCCTGCCGCAGCGGCGGCGGATGGTCATCAGGTCGGTCAGGGTCTGGGTGGGGTGTTCGTGGCCGCCGTCGCCCGCGTTGATCACCGGAATGCGGGAGTACATGGAGGCGCGCAGCGGCGCGCCCTCCCGGGGATGGCGCATGGCCGCGATGTCCGCGTAACCGCTGACCATGCGGATGGTGTCCGCCACGCTCTCTCCTTTGGAGGCGCTGGAAGAATCCGCGCTGGAAAATCCCAGCACACTGCCGCCCAGGTTCAGCATGGCGGCCTCAAAACTCAGCCGGGTACGGGTGCTGGGCTCGTAAAACAGGGTGGCCAGCTTTTTGTGCGCGCATACGTCCTGATAGTTTTGCGGCGCGGCGGCAATGTTGTCGGCCAGGTCCAGCAGATCGTGCAGTTCTTCCAGAGAAAAGTCCAGCGGATTGATAAGATAACGCATCGTAACGGTACCTCCTGTGCTTGGGCGGTTCGGCCGGCGGCCGCCGTCAGAATTTTTTTCGAAGGATCGAGAAATCAAAAAAGTTGGTGTAATAACCCAGGCTGCGCATCACCGGCAGGCACAGCCGGGTATAGCTGACCTCATCCAGCAGCAGCAGCGCCTCGCCGGAGGACAGTTCCATCAGACGTCGCATGCCGGGATCTCCGTAGGCGGCCTGTACGCGGGTGGTGGTGCTGGTCACAACCTGGCCGCACTCCCGCTTGAGCATGTCGAATACCGGTTCGGTCATATCCAGCTGCAAGGGACTTGTGCCCCGAAAGATGGCCAGCGGAAAATAGTCGATGCAAAAGATCACCGGCTTCTCATCCGCCAGCACCCGTTTGTGCACCCGCACTGTCTGGGCGCCCGGCTCGATCTCCAGCAACCGGGCCAGGGATTCATCCGCGGGCAGGATATCCACCCGCACATGGTCGGTGTGCGGGGTGTGTCCGGCTGCTGCGATCATGGAGAGAAACTCCACCTTCTGGTCCAGCCGGTTGGGCAGATGCACCACATTCCGATGGATCACCGTGCCGATGCCCCGCACCCGCTCTACAAATCCGGCCCGTTCCAGTTCCCCCAGAGCATCCCGCACCACCGTGCGGCTCACCCCCATCCGGGCCGCCAGTTCCACCTCAGCGGGCAGCCGGGCCGCGTGGGCAAAGCTGCCGCTGCGCATCTCCTCCGCCAACGTTTGTGCCAGCTGGCTGGAAAGCACCGCCCCACCCAGCGGCGTGCCGGCGCCGCGTTTGTCCTGCTGCATAGATCTGCCTCCGCTTTTTTCGGCGGCCTTATGGCCGCGCGTTCTTCCCAGTATAGCACATTTTGACCTTTTGTGGGCTAAAAAGTAAAAATTTTATCCCCGCTTTCAGCTCAACAGTTCCGTCAGGATGCTGTTCTGAATGATCATCCCTGCCGGCGTCAGACGCAAAGGCCCGTCGCCGGGGGCCGCATAGCCGGCGGCCTGGCACCGCCGCCAGAACGCCTTCTGCCGTTCGGTCAGGCGCATACCAAACCGGCGTTCCAGCTGTTCCTCCTCCAGCCCTTCGGCCAGCCGCAGCCGCAGCATGATATACTCCTCCCCGTCGCAGCCGCCGTCTGGCACCGGCTTCGCCGTCCCCTCCAGAAAGGCCCGGGTGTCGCCGGGCCAGTAGAACCGATGCCGGTTCATGCAGCTGTGGGCGGCCGGGCCCAGTCCCAGATAGTCCTGGCAGTCCCAGTAGAGCAGATTGTGCCGCCCTTCATACCCCGGTTTGGCAAAATTGCTGATCTCGTATTGCACATAGCCCGCCGCCGCCAGCTGTTCCACCGCGTAGAGATAAAAGTCCGCCGCGGTATCCGGATCGGGCAGCCCGGCAGGGGTGTGCCTGAAAAAGGCGGTGCCGGGTTCGATCTTGAGCAGATAGGCCGAGATATGGGTGCAGCCGCCCTCCGCCAGCAGGTCCAGCGTCCGGTCAAATTCTTCCCGGGTGTACCCGGGAAGCGCCAGCATGATGTCTCCACTGATGTTGACAAATCCCGCCTGCCGGGCCCAGGCAAGCGCCTGTCGGCTCTGGGCGGCGGTATGCGGCCGGCCCAGCCGGGTCAGGCTGGCGTCATCGGCAGTCTGCACGCCCAGGCTCAGCCGGTTCACCCCCGCGTTCAGAAACCCCTCCAGCTTAGCCGGGGCCACCGTTTCCGGATTGGCCTCCAGGGTGATCTCAGCCCCAGGCGCCGGGGCGGCGGCGTTCACCAGCCGCGCGGCTTGATCCGGACGCAGCAGGCTGGGGGTACCGCCGCCAAAATATACCGTATCCGGCCTGAGGGCGGCGCAGTCGCAGTTGCACCAGCGGGCCAGTTCCCGCAGCAGCGCTTCGCAATATGCGTCCGGCACCTCTTTTTGTCCGCCCCGGCTGTAAAAATCGCAATACCGGCAGCGGGCCAGGCAATAGGGAATGTGAAAATACAGCCCAAGGCGCACTTCTGGCCCCTCCTTCATAAAAAATTCATGCTTTGTTTATTATAAACCTTTTGCTTTTCCCGTCAAACCGGGTATAATATAGACAATACCCCAAAGAATGCAGAAATGCAGCCGTCCGCGGGGCAGGTGGATCGATTTTACACAAGTTCGCGCCCGGTTCGGGCGCGGCCGCAAGAGAGGTGCGAAAATCATGAACGATATGTATGAACAGGAACAGCGCCAGTACGCGTACGGCGGCGTTGAGACTCTGAACAATTATGTAAGCAAGACCTTCGGCTGGATGTTTGCCGGTCTGGCGCTCACCGCGGTGGTGGCTTTCCTGGGCTATGCCAGTGGCCTGACCTGGAGCCTTCTGCTGAGCGGCGGCACCATGTTCCTGCTGCTTATCACCATTGCCGAGCTGGGCGTGGTCATGTACCTGTCCGCCCGGATCCACGCCATGCAGGTGGGCACTGCCCGGGCGCTGTTCTTTGTGTATTCGGCGCTGAACGGGCTGGTGTTCAGCATGTACTTCTTCCTGTTTGAACTCAGCAGCATGGCGCTGGCCTTCGTGGCCGCCGCTGCCTACTTCGGGCTGATGGCGGTGTACGGCCACTTCACCAAGCGGGATCTGACCAGCTGGGGCCGGATGCTCTCGATCGGCCTGATCGCCCTGCTGGTGGTGGGCATGTTCAGTATGTTGTTCGGCTTCGGCTTTTCCGGGGTGCTGTACAGCGCTCTGGGCATCGTGCTTTTCCTGGGGTTGACCGCATACGACACCCAGAAGCTCAAAGACTACTACTTCGCGTTTGGCGGCAACAGCGAGATGGCAGCCAAGGCCTCTATCTTCGGCGCGCTGAACCTGTATCTGGACTTTATCAACATCTTCCTGTTTGTGCTGCGCCTGGTAGGCCGCAGCCGCGACTGATCGCAAGGTTCGGAAAGGGCCGTCCGGCAATGCCGGGCGGCCCTTTTATACTTTCCGGGAGAAATTGCAAAAAAATTGGAAAAAGGGCTTGCATTTTCACCCAAGCCGTGGTATAGTATAAATCGCCCCGCGAAACGGGGCGCACAAAAGCGTAATCGCGGTACGCCGCGTTTACATAGATGCGGATGTGGCGGAATTGGCAGACGCGCTAGATTCAGGTTCTAGTGGTAGCGATACCGTGGGGGTTCAAGTCCCTTCATCCGCACCAGCTAAAAACCCCGTAAAGTTCAGGCTTTGCGGGGTTTTTGCTATTCATTCTTAAATAGGAATAGCCCCTGTTAAACCCTTCGTTCTACCCTCATTCTACCTTCGTTCTACCCTGCCGCTCATATTGCGGGAAGTGAATCACCTTTGTGTTTGCCGGTGGCTGTGCTGCCGGTTTTTCTTTTTCTTCTTCTACCGGTTCTGTTTCCAGCAGCGCACCCAGACAGTTCGCCATAGATTGTTTTGTCTGATTGGTAACATGGGCGTATATATTCATCGTGGTGTGAATATCGCAATGCCCCAACCATTCTGAAACGCACTTCATATTGTATCCGCTGGCTAAAAGCTGTGT
>CASFJO010000011.1 GCA_949295035.1 uncultured Gemmiger sp. | reverse complement strand
GCTTCCCATTTTGCAACAGCCTGCCGGGAAACACCAATTCGCTCGGCTACTTCTTCTTGGGAAAATTTATTAAGTTGACGCAGTGTAGTCAAATTATAGGCGATATTACTTTTCTGCATTTTCATACTTTTCACACCTCCTACTCTCATTATACGCTTGACTTTTCAAAAGTTCTACCAACTATGGCAAGCAAAAAATGTTATGTTTGGTTGCGTAAGTATAATAGGTGATACAAGTTGAATAAAAGGAAGGCTCGATACATCGCTGTATCGAGCCTTATCGAGCCTTTCTTTATTGTAGAAGTTTTTCATAAGTGAACCGCCCCATAGATTTTTGCAGCAAAATCCAGGCGAGTACCGCACAAACCACGCCAAGGCCCAGCAGAATCCAGACATTCATAAGAAGAACACCGGTAAACTGTCCCACGATCAGCAGAAGCAGCGGAAGGAGCAGGAAAACGGCAACCTGCTGAGATTCCTCCACACTTTGCGCCTTGGCAGAGCCCCGAACGATAAGGGTAACGGCAATCAGGGAGATCGCAGGAGACACCAGCAACAACACCACCAGCCAGCTGATACTGGGAAGTAATAATCTGCCCATAAGGAAAAACAGTTCTGTTTCGATGACCAGGAACATAGCCACGAATGTGATCAGCGAGACAAGCATACTCAAAAGGAAAGAAGCCCATACCTTTGCCCGAAAAATCTGCTTGAGAGTAAGCGGGCAGTAGAGCAATGTTTCAAGGGTATGACGTTCTTTTTCTCCCACAAAGGCACTGGCCGCCATAATGGAAGCGGTCATAATGGGAATGACCAAAAAGAATACCGGCAGGATATAATTCAGAATCATGCTGGAGAGCGTAAGCTCCAAACTGTCCATGCGGGATGTTTCGGGGAGCAGGTCCAGCAGCCTCATAATATCCGGATCATCCGGTATGAAATGGATGGTAATCAAAAAAATTGAGGGTAGCACAATGGTCAGAATCAGAGGGACGATTAAAAGAGCGATAAATAATCTGCGGTTGGCCGCGAGACCACGAAAATCCTTTTTGATGATCGCATACATTGTAGTTTTCATATCCCTCGGTCCTCCTTTCTGCCGGTAGTCAGCGCAAAATAGATATCTTCCAGACTGGGTTCCATGAGATTGACAGAATAGATATCTTCACCAGCCTCCACGATCTTTCGCACCAAACCCGGAATTTCTTTTTTATCCCGTATATTGACTTCAAATTCATTGGCTCCGCGCTTAATAAAGTTCAAACCGTCCGGAACAGCCGACGCGCAGACACAAAGCGTTTTCGTCGTAAAAACCTGAGCGCGTAATTCTTCCATGGTGCCCGAAGCCAGAAGTGATCCCTGTTCGATCAACCCGTAACGGGTGCAAATCTCCTGTGCATACCTGAGCTGATGGGTACAGAGGAAAATGGTGACTCCCTCTTTGCGGGCCAGATTTTGAATCATCTGGTTGACATTCTGCGCACTTTCCGGATCAAGGCCGGAAGTCGGCTCGTCAAGAAAAAGAACTTTGGGCCGATGCAGCAATGCCCGTGCCAGAGAGAGTCTCTGTCTCATACCGGTAGAATAGGTAGCCAGTTTCCGATCCTTCGCCTCCATCAGATCTAATTCCCTCAGCAGCAATTCTCCCCGCTGCTCTCCTTCTTTTTGCTTTAATCCGAAGGCTGTCGCATAGAACAACAGGTTTTCGATACCGGTCAAGTTGTTATACATCTGTGCGTGTTCTGTCACAATTCCTGAAAGCAAATGTGCTTTCTCCGGCTGGGTATGGGGATTGACTCCCAAGATCTCACAAGAACCTCCAGAAGGGGTAAGGACTCCGGTAAGAAGTTTTACAGTTGTTGTTTTCCCTGCGCCGTTAGGACCCAGAAAACCGAATACTTCCCCTGCACTCAGCGACAAGGAGAGCTGCTTTAACGCTTCTTTCCCGCCGGTATATGTCTTAGACAGTGATTGTATGGTAACAGTCTCCATTTATTTTCCCTCCTCATTTGCCCTCAATCGGTCAACCATCGCCTGAAACCGTGGGTTATTTGCCAAGGGCAGAAAGGCGGGGTTTTCACTGAGAGCCTGTGTGATACTGTGCCGGATCAGCGTTTCATCTCTTGGCGGAAACGATCCTAAAACAAGCTCGCCTTCCAGCCACTCATCCAGAAGATTAAAAAATTTGTCCCCATGCAAATGCAATGGGTAAATATCGCTGACGGCAAGCTCTGTATACTGCATGAGAACATCCAGCGCCTGTTCGGTATTTCCAAGTGCCATCCAGTCCTGCGCAATCGTGATATAAACTCCAAAAAGGATGCTGGGGTGCAGCGTTTTCATTTGAAAAATATCTGCTATGCGATAAAACCGTTCACAGGCTTCTGCAAACTGCTCCGTATCATTCAGGCATAAGTTTAGATAGGAAGGGAACAAATCTAATAGGACCATAATCTCTTTGTATATTCCGGCCTGAAGGATCTTTTTTGCCTCCTGGTCATTGCCGGTCATTCGATATGCGGATGCCAGCAGTGGTTCCGGAGAACCGGCCTGCATTTCAACTGGCTCCAGAATATCGATGGCTTCCGCTGGACGCTGGAGCTGAAGAAGGCAAAATGATTCCATTAACAACGCTTCTTTTTGGAGATTCGGTTCGTCCGCCTCGGTCCTGACGCGGTGACACCATTCCAGGGCCTTTTCCATGATTTGTGTCACCTGCTCCGAATTGGAAGCCTGCGCTGCGTGATTGATTAAAAGTGTACCCAACTGAAACAGCAGAGGATAGCAGGAGTAATACTTCTTTGCCGTTTCCAGGCATTCAGCCAGAACATCGTCAAAAGGCAACACGGAAAAGTCCTTGGAAAGGCGGAGATAGAGTTTCTTAATCTCCTCTTTTTCCATCTGCGGCTCATATCCGATCAGTTCATCAATGGTGATATCAAAATAGGAAGCCAGCTGCGGCAACAACGAAATATCTGGTAAGGAAGAGTTTGTCTCCCATTTAGAAACCGCGCCTTTTGAAACGCCAATATGGGTCGCCAGTTCTTCCTGAGTAATTCCCCGTTTATGGCGGTTTTCAATCAGAATCCGGCCAAGATTCATTTCTTTCATCCTGTTCACCTCCCAGTAGCCTTATTATACCGAAAGAGGGACCCCGATACAACGGAGACGTGTTTCACTTTTCTCGTTAGAATCAACTGTCAGGAAACTTTCAAAGGCATGTAACGAGAAGAAAAACTTGGACGATATCGCGTTTGATCAATCTTATCAACATCCCATTGATAAGATAACGATGCAAACTTTCGGAACAGCTGTGATTGACCACATACTTCATCATATTGTTCACAAGGTATTGGTTGCGTATGGTTTTGAAAAACCCTTTGACTGCAAAACCATGCCCAGTCATATTCTTTCATGGCAGCAATCTGTTCTTCGCTCATCCCTGCATCACAATACTCAACTTCTAAACGCTTCCATCTACTATCAAACTTCTTTTTCTCATATCCATAATTAAATCCCATTATTAACCTCCTGTAGATTCAATTTGCAAAATTCACCATGCAAACTAAAATCAGGAGGAGATCGACAACGAGAATCTCTGGGTTGTTTTCCATCCCCAGAAACAAAAATGCCAGCTGATCTTAAGGACCAGCTGGCATTTTTATTCGCGCACAAAGAAAACGCATTATTAAGATTTTATAAGTACAACAAGTATACCAAGCACAATTCGATACCAACCAAACACCTTAAAATCATGTTTTTTGATAAAGTTCATTAGGAATTTAATTACTAAGACAGATACCGCAAATGCCACAGCCATACCGAGAACAAGAGCGAGCAGTTCTGCACTTGTAAATTCAAACCCGAATTTTAACAGCTTAAAAGCACTTGCTCCAAGCATAGTAGGTACTGCGAGGAAAAAAGTAAACTCTGCTGCTGCCACTCGTGAAACTCCTATGAGTAAAGCACCTATAATCGTTGCTCCCGACCGTGATGTGCCGGGTATAAGTGATAACACTTGAAATGCCCCTATCAAGATTGCTGTTTTATAGCTGATGTCAGAAAGTGCCATAGTAGTAGGAGTACGCTTTTTATTCCAATTTTCTATGAGAATGAATAACAAACCATAAAAGATTAACATGATTGAAATCACAATGGGGGTTTGGAGGTAAGCATCCAAATAATCATCAAATAGAATCCCCATAATAGCTGACGGTACACAAGCTACCGCAACCTTGAACCACAACGAGAAAGTATCCTTTTTAACAATTGACTGTGCTTTGTTCTTAAATTGAAAGGGAAACATCTTGTTCCAAAACATTACAACCACTGCGAGTATAGCTCCAAGTTGAATAACAACAAAAAACATTTCTTTAAATGCTTCGCTCATATTAAGTGTGATAAATTCGTCCACAAGAATCATATGTCCTGTGCTGCTGATAGGTAGCCACTCAGTAATACCCTCAACAATTCCAAGAAAAATAACTTTTAAAATTTCTATAAAATCAAGTACCATTATTTCAAATCCTCCTTTTTAAAATGATGAAAGGTCATAAGAAAACCAACTGCTGATACAAGAATAATAATAGATACAGACAGCAGTGTAGGATAGCCGGTACTCTGAAGTTTACCCTGCACCAAGAAATAGGTGGCTGTCCACGGATACAACGCTCCCCATTCTTGATTTGAAAGTGCGGCACTTCCCATGACAATCACGGCAGAGCCAATCATCGGGGCGACAAATCCTTTTGTTTTCATAGCAACAAACACAAAAGGAGAAACTGTTAAAAACATCAGGATACTGCCAAACAAAAACTTGGGGAGCCATACTATTGCCACTAGTAAGCTATATCCCTCCAATGTAAAGACAGCGTCATATAGCCCACAAACGATAAATATACCTGCCCATGTTACAAGGGTTAGCATAACAATCCAAAGAAGCAGGGTGCAAAATTTTCCAATTAATAGTTTTGTCCTTGAAATGGGTATGGGCAATATGGTTTTGAGGGTGCTTTCTGTGTACTCTCTGCTAAACAAGTAAGCTGCAATTGCCACATATATCATAATGTTTACCAGCAGCATGATATACAGTACACTGTCGCTGTATATGTCAGACAAGGTAAAGATAATCTCCGGCTTATCAAAATGTGTTTGCAAGGCTTCTATTAACATCAAAAGTGGGGTAGATAATACCCCTGCCACACTAATTAGCACCATTTTTGAACGCTTTAGTTTTAATAATTCACAAGAAATAAGATTAAGCAATACCGCCACCTCCAATCAGTTTAGAAAAGTAGTCCTCTAAGTTTTCCTCACTATCATTTATCCTTGTCACGAGCAGTCCATTTCGTGCAAATTCTCGATTGATTTCTCCAACACTTTGGCTAAAGTCATAAATTCTCACCGTACCGTCCTGCACTGTAAAATCCGTCATGTGGTAGTGGTTTTCTAAAATCTTTCCGGCTATCTCACTGTCAGATAAATCAAATTGAATGTATTTTCGATTCCTTTTGTGAAGCTCGGATATATTCACTTCCTCTACTAAATGCCCCTCGTGCATAACGCCGATAATATCTGCTATCTGTTCAATCTCGCTTAAAACATGGCTTGAGATAAAAATGGTAATGCCATGATTGTGACTAAGTTCAGATAAAAATGAGCGTATTTCAACTATTCCAATGGGGTCAAGTCCGTTAATCGGTTCGTCAAGTATTAAAAGCTCCGGCTCGTGCATAATGGCGGCGGCAATACCAAGCCGTTGCTTCATTCCGAGGGAATAATCGGAAAAGACTTTTCTTTTCTCCTTATGCAGCCCCACAACTTCAAGAGCTTTTTCTACTCCACTTTTAGATACTCCCCCTCGCAGTTTAGCGAGAATTTGCAAATTCTCATACCCTGTTAAATTACTGTAAAATCCCGGTGTTTCGATAATAGAGCCTACTTTGCTATAAAGGGTATGGATATTTTCCTTATAGTTTGTGCCAAACAAGCGTACCGTTCCCTCCGTTGGGAAAGCAAGCTGCAACATCATTTTCATTGCTGTGGTTTTGCCTGCTCCGTTTCTGCCGAGCAAACCATAAATTTTGCCCTTTGGCACATGAAGATTTACCTTATCGACAACGGTGGCTGTTCCGTATCGCTTCGTAAGATTTTCTGTTTCAATGATATAATCCATATTTGATTCTCCTTTCCGTGGGTTGCTGTTCTTGTTTTCGCTGACCACAATCTTATTATCCACGAGTATTGCATAGAAGCCAAGAAATCTACCGTCACAATGCCGACACAATAGATGTCAGCACGAAAAAAGCTCCGACACTTATCGTGTCAGAGCCTATTTTAAAGGGTTTATGGCATTTTACTTTGTTTGGGTTTGCTTTATCCAGACAAATATTTTAGCAACAAATAGCAGAAACATAAGGGCGGTTACATAGGGTTGTCTTGCCGCAGCGAAGAAGCAGATAACAAGCGTACTCAGCACGAGAGAGCATTTTGTGATTATGTTGCTCCATGATTCCTTTTCAAAACAAACACACATCAGTTTCGCTATCCCAAGTGCAATCAAAACAATAAAAACAATCCAATAGATTGCAAGATATATTGGGGTAGTGTCTGTAAATGAAAGTAGATTGACAGAATAAATATATCCGTCAACAAGGTTACCATACAACGGCAAAAGTATAAAAGTAACCGCCATCATATCTAATATTCCATAAATGAAACTGTAAATTTTTTTCAAGTTGGAACGATTTTCAGTTTCGGCAAGTGTAATCAGTTCTTCGCCCGATAGCAGTTCATCTATGGTCACAGAAAAGAATTTAGAAATACACTTGAGCGACTCAATGTTAGGGTAACCCTTGCCGCTTTCCCATTTTGAAATGGCTGTTCTTGATACATATAATTGCTCCGCAAGTTGTTCCTGCGTTAAGTTCTTTCCAGTCCTAAGCTGTTGTAGCTTTTCATTAAATTCCATGATTCTCCTCCTGTTTGTTCCTTGTTTTCATACGTCCATCAACGGGTTTTTCTGCATCTTTTGGTATCATCCATGCACGACCAAATTTTTCAGTTCCGTCAATGCGATTTTCCTCACATAATTTTTGTATCCGTCTTTCCGATATGCCCCATTTTTCAGAAGCGGCTTTCACAGAAATGTAATTCATAATATCAACTTCCTTTCGCAAAGAGTATATAATTATTATATACGGAATGACGAATAATAGCAAGTTTCTCTCCACTAATACGAAATTATACACTACTAAACATAAAATCATACTTCGTTCAAATATCATCACCCGAAATGTACAATGATATAGGATGATATTAAAATGTACCAAGATGAAAGAAAACTTGATTTTAAGCCGTTAGGTATAGCGATAAAAAAAGCTCGGGAAGCAAAAGGGTGGACACAGGAATATCTTGCCCAACTGGTAGACCTTACGCCACGCTCTATTATGTATATAGAGAACAGGGGGCAGCACCCAAGGCTTAACAAATTTTATCTCATTACTACCTTGCTTGACATCTCTGTAGACCAGTTCTTTTTTCCATGCAATGAAGATGGCGACAACAATCGCCGCAAACAAGTTGATGTACTGTTGAATGATATGGAAGAAAAGGAGCTTAACTGCAACAAAATATGCGAATACCTTAGATAAAAACAAACACGCCCCCTGCACCGGTTCACTATCGTTAACAGGGTGGCGTGTTCATCGTTAATGGGGTATCCGGTGCATTGTTACATTGTATCAATTTCAGAGTGGCAACGGACCCCGCTTGCGGTTCTGGTTCTCTGCTGCTGAAGGCTGTGAAGGTGCTGGGGCACGATGCGGTGCGTAATGGCTTCTTTGGCCAGGAAATCAATATCACCACCTACAACCTGTGCCGCATCAATATGTTCCTGCACGACATCGGCTTTGACAAGTTCGATATTGCCTGTGAGGATACCCTGACCGCTCCCCAGCACTGGGACGAAGAACCCTTTGAGCTGATCGTCTCCAATCCTCCCTACTCCATCAAATGGGCCGGGGATGAGAACCCGCTGCTCATCAATGACCCCCGTTTTGCCCCTGCCGGTGTGCTGGCACCCAAAAGCAAGGCAGACCTGGCCTTTATCATGCACAGCCTGTCCTGGCTGGCATCCAATGGCACCGCCGCAATCGTCTGTTTCCCCGGTATTCTGTACCGTGGCGGTGCGGAGAAAAAGATTCGGCAGTATCTCATCGACAACAATTTTATCGACTGTGTGATTCAGCTGCCCAGCAATCTGTTTTTTGGCACCAGCATTGCCACCTGCATTATGGTGCTGAAAAAGAACAAGGCGGACAACAAGACTCTGTTCATCGATGCTACCAAAGAGTGCATCAAGGTGACCAACAACAATAAGCTGACCCCGGAGAACATCGATCGCATTGTAGATACCTTTGCAAATCGCACCGAAACGGCCCACTTCTCCCATCTAGCCGGTTATGAGGAGATTGCGGAGCAGGAGTATAACCTTTCCGTTTCCACCTATGTGGAAGCCGAGGACACCAGGGAGAAGATTGACATTGTGCAGCTCAATGCAGAGATTGCCCAGATTGTGGCCCGGGAGGAAGTGCTGCGGGCGGAGATTGACAAGATTATCGCGGAAATCGAAGGGTGAAAAGATATGACTGAGCAAGAAGTATATAGAAAAATTCGCCCTTTATTAGAAAATGTAAATGAAGGTCTTTATTGGGATTTTAAAAAGACCCTTCACGAAAACCAAATACCAGATATAGTTAAGGATATATTGGCATTTTCCAACAGTGAAAATGATAGGGATTCCTATATCATCGTGGGAGTAAGTGAGCCCAAGACAAAATCTTCGGAAAACAAAATTCCACTATCGACAGAAGATCGTAGAAGATTAAATACAGATGCCAACTATATTTATTTGCCAGGCAAATGGGATGTACATGGTTTATCTGCAGAAGACATCGATAAAATGAAGCAATTCAGTGCAAAACTAACTGAAAAACTATCGAGTTATATGTTGATCAGTCATCCGCAATGTGAGTATGTTCCTGTACAAATTAATGCAAGTCGGTGGCTTTATGTTATTGTAATAAAGCATACTCCAGGTGTATTTATAAGCAAAGAAGACTTGTTGTATCCATATGGCGATCATAAAGTAGCAGTCAAGCAAGGCGTGCTATATATTCGAATTGCAGATACAACACTAGGAGCGAGGACAGATGTAGCATCTGCCACAGAACATATTCGTGTATGGAAAAAATATATTACATGGTTGGAGAATGCGTCTCATTTAGAGCCAACTGAGGAGGTGCAAAATGGCTAAATTAGAAGAACTAATCCAACGACTGTGTCCGGATGGGGTAGAAATTAAACCAGTGAAAGCAGAATATCAGAGATTAAAAGGAACCCCTATTACCGCAGCAAAAATGAAAGAAATTGAAACACCAAATGGCGATATTCGCATCTTTGCAGGAGGTAAAACTGTTATTGATGCCTACGAAAATAATATTCCGAATGCTAATGTAACGAGAGTTCCGGCAGTTTTGGTTCAATCCCGTGGTGTAATTGATGTAGTTTACTATGAAAAACCTTTCACGTTTAAAAATGAAATGTGGGCATATACACATAAAAATAAGGATTCAATAAAATTCCTTTACTATGTGTTAAAGGACAACATGGAAAAGTTTAGAGAAGCTGCATCTGGGATGGGATCTCTTCCGCAAATTTCTTTAAAAGTAACAGAAGATTTTAAAATACCAGTTCCTCCTCTGGAAGTTCAGCAAGAAATTGTCCGTATCCTGGACAATTTCACAGAACTCACCGCGGAACTCACCGCGGAACTCACCGCGGAACTCACCGCAAGAAAAAAGCAGTATGAATATTATCGGGATGAGTTGTTTAGAACGGCTAAAAATGTAGAGGTTCATTACCTGAATGAAATCTCAGAAAATTGTGATAATCAAAGAAAACCTGTAACAAGTGGAAATCGGGTTGCTGGAGAATATCCCTATTATGGGGCTTCCGGAATTGTTGACTATGTTGACGATTATATTTTTGATGGAGACTATCTGTTGATTTCGGAAGATGGTGCGAATCTTTTAGCCAGAAGCACACCAATAGCTTTTTCGATTTCCGGGAAGAATTGGGTAAACAATCACGCTCATGTTCTGCACTTTGATTCCTACGAAACTCGTCGATATGTGGAAATCTATTTGAATTCTATCGACTTATCCCCATATATTACTGGTGGGGCACAGCCAAAATTAAATCAGAAAAATTTGAACAAGATACCAATTCCATTGCCCTCTCATGATGAACAATTCCGCATTGTCTCCATCCTTGACCGCTTTGACACTCTCTGCAACGACCTGACCAGTGGCCTGCCCGCCGAGATCGAGGCCCGCCGCAAGCAGTACGAATATTACCGGGACAAGCTGCTGACCTTCAAGGAGTTGAGAGTATGAGTAAACGGAGGAGTCACAAACCTTCTCCACAGCCATCAACCCAAGCCCCTCATGTTACCATGACTCAAGAACAACTGGCTGAGGCGATTTCTTTGGGAATTGAGCAGGCAGAGGCTCGGAGACAGGCGAAGGAAGAGAAAAAAAGAGAGGAAGCCTATGAACGATGGTGTATCCAGATTAAGCGTCCGAAAAACTACGACAGATTGAAAGGATGGAAAGCTTTTTGCGCAGATCTGCGCACTTTTGGCGAAATAATTTGTATAAGCTTTCGTCGAAGAAATGTAGAAGAAGGTCCTTTACTGCTCCACAATCTTATTGCCCTGTTTCTATCCGTATTTTTTCATTTGGTTAGGTGTTTTTTTGTTTTTGTAGCAATAGGGTGTGTTCTTTATTGGCCAGTGATATGTGTACTGAAAAAAGAGTCTCCTCTGAATTTAGTAAATGCATTTCTGTGGGCTGTTTTTGGAGCTTTGCTGTTAGTTTTTTCCTCTATATTTAAGTTTATTGCCGATGAAATTCTGGAAATAGAAGATATCGCATTGCTAGTTTCTTTAATGAGCCTGTTCCTCTCTCTGGCATCCATAATTATCAGCATTGCGATGTGAGGTGAAATCATGAGCCAGTATAATGTGATCGCCGCAACAACTGAAAACACGGTCGTTACCTCCTACGAGCCGGTAAAAAATCGCTCGGACAGCTACCAGAGCGAGGCGGCGTTGGAACGGGAGTTTATCCACTTGCTTACGCAGCAGGGCTATGAATATCTGCAAATCCACCAGGAGGCCGATCTGATTACCAATCTGCGCCGCCAACTGGAGGCTTTGAACAGCTATCAGTTCAGCGACAGCGAGTGGGAGCAGTTCTTTTTCAGCGCCATCGCCAACCCCAACGAGCATATCGTGGAAAAGACCAGGAAGATTCAGGAGGATTTTGTGCAGGTGCTTCGCCGGGATGACGGGACTTCAAAAAACATTTCCCTCATCGACAGGAAGAACATCCACAACAATCGCCTGCAGGTTATCAACCAGTATGAGGTCAGTCAGGAGCAGGGCGCCAGGCACGACAACCGCTATGATGTGACGGTATTGGTCAATGGTTTGCCGTTGGTACATATTGAGCTGAAGCGCCGGGGCGTGGCCATCCGGGAGGCGTTCAATCAGATCAATCGCTACCAGCGGGACTCCTTCTGGGCAGGGTGCGGTCTGTTTGAGTATGTGCAGATCTTCGTGATCTCCAACGGTACAAACACCAAGTACTACTCCAACTCTACCCGGTTCAATGCGATCCGGGAAGCCGCAGGCGGTAAAACCAGAAAGCAGAAGACCAGCAACAGCTTTGAGTTTACCTCCTTCTGGGCAGATGCCAACAATCAGGTGATTCCCGATCTGATCGACTTCACACGCACATTCTTCGCCAAGCACACCATTTTAAATGTGCTGACCCGGTACTGTATTTTTACCTCGGAAAACATGCTGATGGTCATGCGGCCCTATCAGATTACCGCCACCGAGCGTATCCTGAACCGTATTGAAATTGCGAACAACTACAAGAAGTACGGTACCATAGAAGGCGGCGGCTACATCTGGCATACCACCGGCAGCGGTAAGACTCTGACCTCCTTTAAGACGGCCCGGCTGGCTTCCCAGCTGCCTTACATCGACAAGGTGCTGTTTGTGGTGGACCGGAAGGATCTGGACTACCAGACCATGAAGGAGTACGATCGCTTCGAAAAGGGTGCGGCCAACAGCAATACCTCCACCGCCGTTCTGAAAAAACAGCTGGAGGACGATAACGCCCACATCATCATTACCACCATTCAGAAGCTGTCCACCTTCATCAAAAAGGAGAAATCCCATCCGGTTTATGAAAAACGGGTAGTTATCATCTTTGACGAATGCCATCGCAGTCAGTTTGGTGATATGCACACGGCCATCGTCAGGAATTTCAAGAAGTATCATCTGTTTGGATTCACCGGTACGCCCATCTTTGCAGCAAATGCACCGGCGGGGAGCAAGTCTCAGTTCTTCACCACCGCCCAGACGTTTGGCAAGCAACTCCATACCTATACCATCGTGGATGCCATCAACGATAAAAATGTGCTTCCTTTCCGGGTGGATTACATCAAAACCATGGATGCTGAACCGGATATCGATGACAAGAACGTTTGGGACATCGACCGGGAAAAGGCTTATATGGCGCCCCAGCGGATCGAACTGGTGACCCGGTATATTCTGGAGCATTTTGACCAGAAGACCTATCGGGGAGACAAAACCTACCTGTTCAACACCCTCACCAATATTGCCGAGGTAGCTTCGGGTAAAAATGGCGCGGTGGAAGAAATCAAGCAAAAGCAGCGGGTTAGCGGATTTAACTCCATTTTCGCTGTGGCCTCGGTGTCCATGGCAAAGCTTTACTATCAGGAGTTCAAAAAGCAGATGGCTGCCGACCCAACCAAAAAACTGCGGGTGGCTGTAATTTACAGTTATGGTGCCAACGAGGAAGAAGCAGACGGAATCCTGGATGAGGAGAACAGCGAGGATACCCGCGGTCTGGATCAGAACAGCCGGGACTTCCTGGATGCTGCAATCCGGGATTACAATGAGATGTTCCACACCAACTATTCCACCGACGGAGACAAATTCCAGAATTACTATAAGGATGTCTCCCTGCGGATGAAAAACAAGGAACTGGATTTGCTGATCGTGGTGAATATGTTCCTTACCGGTTTTGATGCCACCACTCTGAACACCCTTTGGGTGGATAAGAATCTGAAGATGCATGGCCTCATTCAGGCATTCAGCCGCACCAATCGCATTCTGAATTCTATCAAAACCTTTGGTAATGTTGTTTGCTTCCGCAACCTGCAAAAACGGGTGGATGCTGCCATTGCTCTGTTCGGCGATAAAGAAGCCGGGGGCATTGTTCTGCTGCATAAATTCAAGGACTACTACCACGGCTACACTACGCCGGATGGAAAGAACAACCCCGGATATGTTGACATGATTGCTGAGCTGACGGAAAAGTTCCCGCTGTCCGACCCGCGCATTGAGGGGGAGCACGATCAGAAGGAGTTTATTGCTCTGTTTGGTGCGATTCTTCGGATGCGTAATCTACTGCTGTCCTTTGATGAGTTCAAAGGCAAGGAGCTGATTTCTGAGCGGGATCTACAGGACTATCTGGGCCGTTATCAGGATCTGCGGGATGAGTGGGTCAACCGCACAAAGGGTGAAAAAGAGGATATTACCGATGATATCGTCTTTGAGATCGAGCTGATCCGGCAGATTGAGATCAACATCGATTACATCCTGATGCTGGTAAAGAAATATCACGATTCTCATGGCGATGATAAGGAAATTCTCATTACTATCCAAAAGGCTGTAGATGCCAGCCCGGAACTGCGCAGTAAAAAGCAGCTCATCGAAACCTTCATTGCGGGGATCAACGATGTGGATGATGTGATGATAGAATGGCATAATTTCGTAGCAGAAGAGCGTGAAAAAGAGCTGGCACAGCTTATTCAGGAAGAAAAACTCAAGGAATCGGAAACGAGAAAGTTCCTGGAGAACGCATTCCGTGATGGCGAGATTAAAACCACCGGAACAGACATCGACAAGTTGATGCCGCCGGTATCCCGCTTTGGCGGAGGCGGTGCCCGAGCCAAGAAAAAGCAGACGGTGATTGATAAACTGAAAGGGTTCTTCGAACGATTCTTTGGTGTTTGTGAAGCGAGTTTCGAGAAAGCAGTTAAAATTGACGGTTCTATTGAATGATGCCACTGCGCGTTACGAGAAAATCAGCGGTATAACGGCAGTGCCGCCATTAGCCAAAAGTTTTTTCGCACGATGTCGGATGGCTTTTCTCCGGAAGTGAACATTGTCGTTTTACCCCTTTCGTTACAATTCCGGTGCGGCCTCGAATTCGTGAAACAAAAAGTGCATTTTTTCGATCCGCTTGTTGATGTGCCAATGTCCGCAATACCAGGTATCGTAGGTGAGCCGGTCATCGATGGTGTCCAGCCATCTCTCTGTGGAGTCGTCCACGCTGCTCTGATCAATACCCGGTAGAAATGCTTCTGTCGGCTCGTATTTGAAGGGGCAGGTGTGGCTTAGTACAATCGGAACATGCCAATTTCGATCGGCCAATCTCTGTTCAACCTTGACTTTAGTTGCTTTGTCGGGTTGCTCATCCGGCCACCAGCGGAAGCCCCGCATGAGACGGTAGTACTTATCCACACTATAGGCTCCGCCAATTACCAGATGGTCCCGGCCTTCCAGCGTGTAAACCTCGCCATCCATGGCGAAAAGAACATGAGGATACTCTGGCTGGACATACACCTGTCCACTATTCCAATCGTGCAGTACATAACTAGAGATACGGGCAGGCCGACACTCATGGTTACCATGGATGCAAAGAATTGTGGGACCACAGTTATTGAGCTGTTCCTTTACGCATTTATCCCGTTCGTTCAGGTAATAGTTGGCCCCCACATCCCCCAGAATCACTAAGGTATCGCTTGGTTGCAGCCGCATCTGGCGGCAGAATTCCACGATTTCTGTTACATCACCATGAGGATCGCCTGTGTAGAACACCATACTGATCGCTCCTTCTATTTGTTTTAGTCTCATTATAACAGACTTTTAACCCCGCATTAGGTACAGCCAAAAAATCTCTTGAAAATCTGTTGCTAACAATGATTGCACTCTTTCTGACAATCATTATAATAATGATTAGAACCGATTGTTAGAATGGAGAATGATTCCATGACGGAAGGCAAGGCCACAGAAGTCAAACGGGAATATGTGGAGGATATTAAATATACGGCAGTCGCGTTTGCCAACACTGATGGTGGAAAAATCTACATCGGCATCAATGATGACGGCAGTGTTCAAGGTGTAAATGACACCGATACACGAAACGGAACGCTCATTCATCTGCAGCAATATCTCGAATTGCAGAAAAAATTTTTGAGACGGCCGCCTGAACAAGTGACAATAAAAAATGAGCCGCATGAACAAGATCTCCAGATCGCTCAAAAGCATGTTCATACGGCTCATTTTTGTTATGTTAACGGTTTGTTCGGACACGTTCATTCGCTTAATTTCTTAAGGGGATTTCAGATGACCGAACATTGGCAGCAGAATAACCAAAGTCCATAAGCATACTCGAAATCCCATGTATGGAAAGTTCTTTTTCATTTGTCGGAGAAATATCGATGCACTTAACTGCATCGGTAGGAAAGTTTAGCGACAAATATGGAACCAGAATTCCGTTTGCCTCGCGGTAGTGTGCATCTCTGGGAAGGGAAGCATCTCTTTTCTGTGTGATACAAATACGAACTTCTTCTTCATTGATGAATGCTGGATGTTTTATGTAGGCTGATAATATGTCTAAACACGACTTCAGTTCAGATAAAACTTGACATTTTTCTTCTGCCGTGGGAGCGGACTCATAGGCAGAATTATATCCAACAACCGCCTTTTCCAGCAAGTCCATCTGTTCAGTTGGCTCATAGAGAACCTTACTACATCTTAGCTCTTTCTCTGGTGATGGGCTTATGCTGCTTAGCAGGAGTTTCCAATCGAAACCGATGTTGTATCCTGCTCCAGTGGCCGTCTTTGTATAATAGTTCCATAAAGACAGAGAATCCGGATTCGAAGAAAACGAGCATATATATCTATAATAATTGTATGGGATATTATTTGTGCGATGGTTCAATATTGTGGTTAATTCGCAGAGAAAATCTGCGTTGAGTTTTAAAGAAGGCTTGGGCTTTTTTAGTGTTTTTCCCAGAACTTCATATAAATATCGATTTTCACTTTTATCGTTCAAAAACGCAAAATCAGAAACCCACAAAGTTTTATTTTGTAAAATACTTTTTAATCCGGATGGGGAGGTATAGTGATAGATCAAGGCATCTTCATCTGGTTGAGGCAAAAAGTATTGTGTTATGTGGCGAAATAACAAATCTGTTGAATCACAAGGCATCCGTAAGCTCTCCCTTCAAAGGTTTGTTTCGATTTGAATAGCTTATTCTTCGCATTCGCACTTGTTCCCGCAATTTTTGCAATATACAGATGTGTATGCATAGTCTCGAAGTATTCTCATTTGATATAGTTTGTTTTCTCTCGCCCAGCACAGTGCGCAATAAGGTAAATGCTTCTCGTCATTGGTTATCGAAATAAATGGTTGCATATGGCGGACGATGCGGCGCTCTAAATCTTTGGCTTTGCGCAATTCGGCATTTTCGTTTCTCAATCTTGCATTTTCTTCTTGCAAATCGAGGGCTTGGGCGCATAGCTCTAAAAGTTGCCGATAAAGGTCGACATTATCAGCTTTTTGCGCCATGCTAAGAGCGTCCTTGAAGGCATCATAAAAACCCATCGTATTTCTCCTTGTTCTATCAATTTAATAGCTTTATTCGGTATACCTCTTGTAGGGATCTGTTCCATCTATTCGAGAATGAAATGTACCAAGCGTACGTTTGCGGAAAAGGGTCCATTGCCGAAAGTTGTGGTTCCCTGGCGTAAATCTTTTTTATTGCCCTCTTTGCTAATTAGTATACTCCTGACGTCATGTTCAATACAAGGCCGAACACAGCTAATTCTAATGGCCGACATTTCTTGGGTGATGTATCGGGAAATCCAGAAGTCCCTTTTTTATTCCGCGTCTTCAACCTCTTCCGTAACGCTCAGATCCTCGAAATCTTCTGGAGAATTTTTGAAACAGCGGCGAAGGTATTCGTGTCCGCCGTCCACTGCGACGGTTTTGCAGGAGCAGAATTTGAAATCGTGCACGGTTTCCGATTCAATCACATCTCCACAGAATTTGCACCGGATGGCATTTCGGATAATATTTTTCATTCCAGTTCCTCCATGAAGTTCAGTGTCGTTCAATCCGTTTGCTTTCCCCTCTTCTTTTTGGCCCATTCCGTTTTCTTGCGATTCCATACATCGTCGAAATGGTCGGTGAGCAGCTGCTCGAATGCCGCGGCATCGAAGTCTTCTCCTTCGGCGAAGAATTGCTGCACCAGCGGTTTCACCTCTGCCCGCCAGCATTTCATCACCTTGCTGCGGCGCTCGGCGGTAAGCCCTTCCACACGGGAAAGGCCGGTGTTGAGCCGGTTGCCGATTTTGGTATAGAGTTTCAGGGCCGGGTTTTCCCGCTGGCTCTGTTCCGCCGCTTCGTCTGAGGCGGCTTTTTTGCAGGTGCATTTCCCCTGATTGGGTGCTGTCCGGCTGCAATATTTTGCGGTGCCGCTGAAGGGCACGAACAGCTTGCCGCATCGCTGGCAGGGGCGGACGGTCTGATGCTGGGCGCACATCTGAACGAATTCCGCCATCACCACCGAGGTGAGGCAATCTGCCACCAGATAGGAACGGCTGGCGATGTCCGGATGCTTTCGGGCTTTCGGGTCTTCTTTCGGCATGGACAGCCGCCCAAGCATCCGCATGTGGAGCTTCTCGTACAGCCGGTTCCCTTCCACTGCGGCCCGATGGTTTGTAATCAGCGCATCTCCATAGCGGTAATCTGCCGGTTTTTCCGGGTCGGCGTCCGCTGCGGCCAGTGTGTATTCCACCAGACTTGCAAGAGATGGTTGAAAACTTGCCAGCTGTTTCAGCTGACCGGCCAGCAAAGAAAGCGAGGTGTACGCGGCGGCACTTAGCTCCTGGTCATCCATATCGGCATAACTCACCATGGTTGCATCCGGCTTGGGGCAGCAGACCAGGTACCGTTCCACACACTCGCTGGACTGTTCCAGCGCATAGCAGAGCTGGATCTCCTGCTGAAGAATCCTGCCGAATCCATTTTCCGCAACCAGACCCTGCTCTTCCGGCGTCAGGTTGTGGAAACCCAGCTTTTTCAGCATCTGGTGGTAAACGTCCGAGGCAGCCTGGGTGCAATACCGCTCCAGCAAGGTCTGCATGGCCGGATAATCCCCCAGCGCGGTTTGGATTTCCTGATACAGCCGGGCCAGCTGATAATAAAGGGCCTGCTCCGGATGCTCCAATGCCTGCCGGATGCTGCGGCCCGGTTGTTTCGGTTCCGGCTGAGGTTCCGCAGGGCGCGTCTCTTCCGGCGCTTTGGAGAACCGGCTGAAAAACGATCTGCGTTTTTTCGTCTCGGCAGCAGCGGGTTCAGCTGGTTCCGGGGGCTGGTAATTCCGCCAGTTCGTCTGTTCCAGCAGCTCTGCGTTTACCGAAATCGCGCATCCGGAAAACTGCTGGAGCAGCGACTGGGCTTTCTGGTGGAATTCCTGCCAGGGCATATCCAGCCCGGCAAAAACCAGATCGCCCAAAGCACAGGATTCTTCGATCCAGATCCGGGCCTGGTTGTGTTCCACATACTCCGGATCTTTCATGTTCTGCTGAATCTGGTTCATGACTTCGATTACAGATCTCCGTTCCCCGCTTCGGCGGGGTTCTTTTTTTGTCTGCTCCGGGGGCGGATTGCGGTGTATCAGGGTGGGCAGACACAGCTGTTTTTCCTGAAAACGGAACACAAAACTTGTGGACATCGTAAAATCCTCACTTTTTGGGAAATCTCAGAAAATGGCTCAACAAGGCCGTTTTTTCATGTGTATCGGCACAAATTTATTGTGTAATTTCAACATTACATGAATTCAAGATAACACATATAGCATTTTCGGTCAAGCCGTGGTATCTTGTGTTCACGGCACCTTGACAACTGAATATCCATGTTCCCCAATGATCCGCGTTCCCGTCGCGGCCGCGCAGTCACGCAGGGCCTATCATCCTGCCCGCTGCGCGGCGGGACGGGTTCGTGAAATTTAATATTAATGGAGGTGACTCTCACGAACGACCAAGAAATCCTCTGCTTTGCAGACATTCCAACCGAGGAGGTGAACTGGCTTTGGTATCCTTACATTCCCTATGGAAAAATTACAATCTTGCAGGGCGACCCGGGCTGCGGCAAAACCATGGTGGCGCTGTCACTGGCGGCAATGCTTTCCACCGGTGCAGCTCTCCCCTTTTCCCCGCAGGCAAACGAACCGATTACAATTCTTTACCAGACGTCGGAAGATGGAATTGCCGACACCATAAAGCCCCGTCTGGAACGGGCGCAGGCAGACTGCACCCGCATCAAGATCATCGACGAATCAAAAACGCCACTGCGTTTCGATGACACCCGGCTGGAAGCCGCCGTCCGGCAGGAAAATGCCCGGCTTCTGATTCTGGACCCGCTTTCCGCGTACATTGGCGAATCGGTCAGCATGAACCAGGCCAACGAGGTGCGCAGCGCCTTTCGCAGCCTATACGCCATGGCCCAGCGCACCGGCTGCGCCGTCCTGATCGTGGCACACATGAACAAGATGAACGGAACCTCGGCTTTGTACCGCACCAGCGGTTCCATTGATGTGGCCGGTGCGGTGCGCTCCATCCTCACAGTGACCAAATACCGCAAGTCCCCCACCCAGCGAGTGCTGGTGCCGGTCAAGAGCAATCTTGCCCCCGCAGGCAATGGACTGCTGCTGGAGGTGACCGACCATGTGGAATGGCTCGACCAGCTGGAAGAAGCGGATGCAGACCAGCTGCTGAACGGCAATCAGGGGCCTGCTGCGCCCACAAAACAGCAGCAGGCGGAACAAGGGCTTTTGCAGCTGCTGCAAAATGGCCCGGTGAGCCATAAGGCTATCATCCTGCATTTTTCCCGGCAGGGCATCAGCAAACGGACTGTGGAGCTGGCCAAGAGTAATCTGCCCATCAAAAGTATCCGAATCAAAGACGGCTGGCTGTGGCAGCTGGAAGAACAACCATGAAATCACGCAGCGCATCATGCGAAGGCGGCAAAAACTGCTGACTCGTGCATTGTTGCGTTGTTGCAATAGAGGAACCATTGATGAAAAAGAAAGAAGTAAAAATCCGCCTGACCGAAGGCGAACTGGCCCGCCTGAATGACAATGTGGCCAAAACCGGCCTGTCCCGGGAAACCTATCTCCGCCTGCTGATCTCACACCGGGTACCGGTGGAGCTTCCGCCTGCTGATTACCGGGCGCTGATGCGCCAGCTCCGGCAGATTCAGCTCTGCCTGATCAATGCCCCCGCGCAGCCGGAAAACGGCACTGATCCCTTTGCTCTGCAAAACACCTTGCAGGCTCTGGACCACACCCTGCTGGCGATGCAGCACGCGGTTTTGCCTCGGCAGGCCATCCCCATGGAAAGCGAGGCGAGCTACAATGCCTGACGCCGTGGTGGATTCCCGTTACATTGCCCTCAAGCTGATCGCTCTGCTGTATGAGCAGGGAGCCATCAACCGGGCGACCTACGAATGCGTCTGTGCCACCTATGGCGCATCGCCCTCGTCCGAACATTGAATTGGAATTTGTACATTTCTCAGGGAGAAAAAGCTGCGCTACAATGGGCGCATACAAAAGGAGGACAGTTCTATGAACAACATCAAACAAGACCGCGCCCGCCCGCGCAAGGTGGTATTTTACGGGCGGGTATCCACTGAACATGAGGCTCAGATTTCCGCGCTGGACAATCAGATGGAATGGTATCAGGAGCTGGCCTCCAGCCATCCCAACTGGACGGTGGTAGATCAATATGTGGACGAGGGCATCACCGGAACCCAGGCGAAAAAACGGCCATCCTTTCTGAGGATGATCGAGGACGCAAAAAGCGGAAAATTCGACCTGATCGTCACCCGCGAGGTCTGCCGCTTTGCCCGGAACACGGTGGACACCCTTTCCTACACCCGGGAACTGGCCAAGCTGGGCGTGGAGGTTTACTTTGCCGCCGACGGCATCTGGACCATGGACAACGACGGCGAGCTCCGCCTGTCGCTGATGGCCACGCTGGCCCAGGAAGAAAGCCGCAAGATCAGTGAGCGGGTGCTGGCCGGGCAGCGGATGAGTCGGGAAAAGAAGGTGCTGTACGGCAACGGAAATATTCTAGGCTATGACCTGGACAAGGCCAACAACACCTACGTCATCAATGAGGAGCAGGCCGAAACCGTGCGGATGATTTTTGAGCAGTACGCCACCGGGGACGGCCTGACCAAGGTGGCCAAAACCTTAATGGAAAAGGGGCGCAAGGACGGGGCCGGGCATGTGAACTGGGATGCCAGCAAGGTGACCCGGGTGCTGCGGAAAGCCACCTACATGGGCTACTGCGTGTACAACCGGTCCCGGACAGTGGATTATCTGGAACACCGGAGGGTGAACAATACCGACGAGGACACCTATGTGATGGTGAAGGGAGATTTCCCCGCCATCATCGACGAGGAGCTGTGGTACAAATGCAATGCCATTCGGAAAGGGCGCACCCGCCACCTGCTGGACGAAAACGGAAAGCCCCGCCGGTATGGCGGCACCATTGCAAAAAATGTGTGGGTCACCAAGCTGGTGTGCAGCTGCGGGGCAAAGTTCCGCCGCTGTCTGTGGCAGACCAAAGCGGATGGCACCCAGACCTGGGGCTTTGAATGTTACCGCCACACCAAGCGCAGCCTTCAGTTCTTGCGGCAGCACGGACTGCCGGAGGGACTTTGTGATCTGAAGGATTTTCCGGAGTGGAAGCTGGAGCTGATGGCGGTGAAGATTTTTGAAGCTGTGTGGGGCAGTCGCCGTGAGGCGGTTCTGGAGGCCTGCCGGATGCTGAGTGCCTGCTACCAGCGGGAGACCGCCGATCCGGCCAAGCTGAACGCGCTGGACAAACGCATCGACGGACTGAACGAAAAGCTGAACAACCTGATTCTGATGAAGGCATCCAACCAGATCACCCTGAAGCAGTTTCTGGAACAGAGCAACGAGATCAGCGCCCAGCAGAGCCGGGCCACCCGGGAGCGGGAGGAGCTGCTGGCCCGAGAAAGCCAGGACGGCGGGCTGGACATCGACGCCATCGAGGCTTCCCTGTGCGAAGCGGTGACTTTCACCGACGGTAAGGTGAGCGAGTGGTTCATCCAAACCTTCGTGAAAAAGGTGGTTCCCATGGACGGCACCCGGTTTGCCTGGGTGCTGGATCTGGCCCCGCAGCCCCAGACGGTTTTCTGTGAAGCCACCGGGCGAAAGGAATACTCCCGCATCTCGCTGGAAAGCAATTTATTCCCGGGCGCATGGCCCGACATACAAGACGAACCTCCCGACCGGTCTTTCCTGCTGGATCGGGAGGGAAACCCGAATGGGGACATATCAGCGGCAGAATTGGAACAGGGCAGGCGGCCATCAAGAACCCCCGGAAGTAATCCGATCGGGCTCATGCAGCTGACGCTGCACTTTGAGGACGCCCACGCGTTCCAGAAAGCGCGAAATTGCGTGGGAAAGCCCAGTCCGATGGCATGACATCGACCTGGAAGTATACCTGTAATACGCCAATCCCCCTGCCGCTGACAAACAGCGCAGGGGGATTTTTTCTGTTCATTTTTACATGCAACCGGGAATATATCCGGCCCAGCGAAAGAGAAATGCTCCAACTTCATCCCTCAAGGCGGATATACCGGTATCTTTTGTGGGGGACTGCCTTCTCGCGTAATGTTCAGGCGAACGGCAGGCAGTTTTTTCGCAGTTCGCCCGGGGACATGCCGTATCGCCGCCGGAACGCATTGGAAAAGACGTGCGGATTCTCATATCCCACGGCTTGCGCTGCTTGTTTTACCGTATAGTTTTCCAGAAGCAGCCGCCGTGCTTCGTACATGCGAGTGTTCAGAAGGTACTGGTACGGGGTCAGGCCGATGGCACGGGCAAAGGTGCGGATAAAATGCTCCGGGGTGTAGCCGAAATGCGCGCTGATGCTGTTCACGTTCAGATCGCTGCGGCGAAAATTGACACGGATATAGGCCGCTGCCCGCGCCATCTCCGGCGTGTCAGGCGACAGGTATTCCTTCACGCAGATATTCCCCGAACGCCCGCAGCACATCCTCTGCGGCCTGTGTGCGGCGGCGTTCCTCCGTGAACATGCGGCGCAGCAGGCACAGGAAATCTGCTGTCACGGACGGCTCTTCCACCGGCAGCGACAAAAGCTGCTGAAACACTGCGGGGAAAAATCCACATGCAGCCACAGGCAGGAGAACGCCTCGCCCGGCTCCGCGGCCATGGAGTAGGGCGTGACGGGCGGAAAGATATACAGCTTGCCTGCTTCGAGCCGCCGCGTTACGCCGCTCTCGGTATAGCGCAGCGTGCCGCTCTCCACCAGATACACCCGGGAAAACCCGGCAGCCACCGGTTCATTCACATGCCAGTTATCCGGCTGTACCCCGTAGCCGTCCATCAGCAGAATCACATGCGTCCCTCCTCATGCGAGATATCAATTATTATACCATTATATCAGGAAAACAGGCTTTGTTCTTCAATTTATTTGCCACATAATGAAACAAAGACAAGCTGCTGTTTCGAGTAATGTGGAGGGATAACGATGCTTCAGACAAAGGAGATCGACGTACTGCGCACACTGGCGGCACAGTACATGGAATACGCACTCGCGCCCCATCAGAAGGAGCTGGAGGCGCTGTGGATCGCGCACAACACGGGGCGCCCCGCGCGGCCGATGGTGCTGATCGACCAGCTTCCGTGGCATGAGATGGATATGGATGGGTTTTTGCAGTGCCAAATCGAAGACCCCTACTGGCGTCAGGTGGAGCAGGAGCTGCGTCACAAGATCTATCAGGCAAAATACATGCCTGCGGACATGCTTTTGCTTCCCTATATTTTGATCCCTCGTATCCTGCAGGACCCGAAGTACCGGAGTTTCGGCGTTTCGGTGCAGGAGAATATCGCAACCACCGACGCGGGCAGCGATGTTGTGTCGCACGCTTACGAGACGCAGTTCCAGACGTTTGAGGATCTGGAAAAGCTGCGTCCCACCCGTCTTGCGGCCGACCAGCAAGCGGAAAAAGCCGCGATGGACGAGGCCGTGCATGTATTTGAGGGGATCGCCCCGGTTCATTGGCAGGGCGTGTCGCTGCACAGCGGACTGTGGGACGAGATCAGTCAGTGGCAGGGCGTTGAGGAATGCTACTATATGCTGCTGGACGACCCGGACCTGCTGCATGCGATTCTCAGCCGCATCACGGACAACATGCTCGAGATGATCCGTCAGGGCAGCGAGGAAGGACTGTTCGACACCGCGAGCACGATTTGCCACTGCTCGCATACGATCACGGCGCCCTTTGGCAGCGGCATGGAGAATCGCTTTGGCACGGCGCGCAACAGCTGGACGTTCGGCATGGCGCAGCTGTTCACGAGCGTGTCTCCGGATGTGACCCGGGAGTTTGAGCTGCCCTATGTCAGCCGCATCTTCGAGCAGTTCGGCGGTGTATATTACGGATGCTGCGAAAAGCTGGACGACCGGCTGGACATCGTGGCGCAGATGCCCAATGTGAAAAAGGTTTCGTGCAGCCCGTGGAGCGACCCCGACCGCTTTGCCGCCAACCTGCCCAAGCAGATGATTCTGTCGCACAAACCCAACCCCGCGTTTGTCAGTGTGGGGGATCTGGACGCTTCGCGCCGGGAGCTGGAGCGTGTCATCCGCGCTGCCGGTGCGAACGGCGTGCGGCTGGAAATGATCCTCAAGGACAACAGCACCGTGCATTACAAGCCCGAGCGCCTGTGGGAGTTCAGCCGCATGGCGTCTGAGCTTGTGCAGGCATAACGAGTTTTTTCGTTTGGACCGCGAAAGCCGCTCTTTTCTTTATATAGATGTATTGACAGAAGAAGGTTTTCCTCTTCCTCAGTGCAGCAGCGCCCTGCTGGACACACCGGCAGACGCACAGGGGATCTCGCTGCACAGCGATGGTCCCGCGGTTCTGGAACTGACCAGCCATACACTTGCATAAAGAAAAATCGTGCCCCCCGGGACGCAGGCATTGTGCCTGCGTCCCGGGGGCTTTTGTTTTCGGTTGACGCGGCGCCGCCTGGCGGAGGCAAAAACGGCAAAAAACAGCCCGCAGATTGTGAGAAAAAGCAATATTTTGTTAATTTTTATGTTTTGCACAAATTTTATGGAGAATTTCGTGTAAGATTAAAGCAGCGTGTGTCGAGGTTGCAAAAAATTGTGGAAACCTTGCAAAAAGAGAAGGCCGCGCGGTGAATGAAATTTGGTACCATATGGGTGAAGAAAGAGGTGCTGGCAGATGATTCGGTGGATCGTTTTGGATATGGACGGAACCCTGCTGAACCAGGCGGGCAAGATCAGTGAACGCACACAACAGGCGCTGATCCGGTGCCAGGAAAAGGGAATGAAGGTCATCCTGGCAAGCGGGCGGAGCTATTCCCGCCTGATGCGCTATGCGCGGGAGCTGCAGATGGACCGCTACGGCGGATATTTCATCGAAGTGAACGGCGTAGCCGTGTATGACCTGGCGGCAGGCAGGCGGGAGGTCTTCCGCCGGTTTGAGCCCCAAGAGGTGGAGGAGGTCTTCAACTTCTGCATGCAGCAGCAGGCGGAGGTGCAGTGCGTGCAGGACCGGGCGGTGTATTACTGGATTCCGGAATGGCACAAGCCCCTGAAGGCGGCCGAGCGGGTGCGCCGGGGCCTTCCGCCCAGCTATCCCAACCTGGGCGGCGCCTGGACCTGGAACACCGATTCCCGAGACGGTTATCCCGTGCAGCGTGAGGTGGCCCAGGCACGGCAGGTGCCCGGCGAGATCAACAAAATCAACTGCATCACCGAGCCCAAGGAGAACAGCCGCATCTACAGTTTGATGGAAGAGGCCTTTGCCGGCCGTTACGAATACACCCGCACCTGCCCCCGGCTGATCGAGATTTCCCCCAGGGGCGTCACCAAGGGAGACCGGCTACAGCAGATGATGGTGGCCCACGGCGTCCGGCCGCAGGAGGTGATCGCCTTTGGCGACGGGGAAAACGACGTGAAGATGTTCCAGGCGGTGGACCACAGCTTTGCCATGGCCAACGCCGAGGATTTTGTGAAGGCGAAGGCTTTCGCCGTGACCAGGAGCAACGAGGAAGACGGCGTTGCCTGCGTATTGGAGGAGCTGCTGTGAGGAGAACGACATGGAAAACAACTTGAAGCCCAGACAAAGGGAGATCCTGAAGTTGTTGGCCACCGCCACCATGCCGGTTGAGATCAATATTCTGACAGAACGGTTTGAAAAAAGCGAACGGACCATCCGGTACGACATCGACGGGATCAAGCAGGTCTGCGCGGCCTACGATGTGGAGATCCGCTACAAGGCGAAGCACGGCTTTTACATCCCGGCGGAGCAAAAGGGGAAATGTGCGCTGATTCTGGCCGAGGATCAGCAGACAACCGGCTACAGCCCCGGCGAGGCGGATCGCCAGAAGGATTTCTTTTTCTATTTCTTTGTAAAAAAACGGAACACCGGCGCGGAGCAGATCGCGGGCGACTTTTACGTTTCCCGCTCCACTTTGAGCCGGATGATCGCCCGCTTCAATGAGCAGTTTGAGAGCGAGCAGGTCTGTTTACGGCCCTATAAGACCGGCGGCTATGAGCTGGCGGGAGACGAGATGGCCATCCGCGCCGTCGCCACCCGTTACCTGGCCGAGTGCTTCAAGGGCAGCTACACGGCGGAGGACTGGTACCTGCTGCTGCCGGACGCGCTCAAGCAGTCCATCAGCCTGCAATCCATCGCCGCCATCAGCGAGAGCATCAAGCGGATGAACGCCCGCTACAACGTGTGGATCACCAACACGGCCTTCATCAATCTGATCGCCTATTGCGTGATCCGCCACATCCGGGCCCGGGTGGACCGGTCCGGTCGGCCGCTGCACGGTGAGCCGGAGGGCTACGCGGGCCAGCTGCTGCGGGAGCTGGTGGGCCAGAGTACCCCCAGCGACCGGGAGCTGGAATACCTGGAGCGGGTGCTCAAGGAAAACAAGATCGTGGCCAGCAGCTGCACCGTGAACGAGACGCGGCTGCGGCAGTGCGTGGAGGCAATGCTGCAGATGCTGGACGAGGAGGGCGCGCAGTACAGGCAGTCCTTCGAGCGGGACAGTCTGCGCGCCGATCTGTATGAGCATCTGAAAAACGCGCTGGGACTGTTTTTGAGCAAGGCGGCCTGGGAGGACGAAAACTTCGTGGTGATCGAGGAGGTCACCAACGCCTACCCGGAATTCTACAAGCTGGCCTGCCGCTGCGGCGAGATATTGAACAGCGCCTTCCAGATTCGCTTCACCAGCACCGAGCTTTGCTACATCGCGGTGTATCTGTTCAAGAACCGGAAAGAGAAAAGCCGGATGAAAAAGAACGTTCTGCTGGTATGCGCCACCGGCAAGGGGCTTTCCCATCTGCTTTCCATCCGGGTGGAGAACGTGTTCCCCACCATCCGTGTGGTGGGCCAGCGTTCCCCGTTCCAGCTTTCCAACATGCACGCGGAGGAGGACATCGACTTTGTGATCTCCACCATCCCGCTGCACATCCCCAACGTTCCGGTGGTGAAGATCTCGCGCATCCTGTCCAACGACGACATCAAGCGCATTCAGGAATTTCTGGATTACGGCAAGCTGGTGGACGAGATCCCGCTGCGGGAACAGTCCAGCGCCTCCTTCAACGCGAAGGCGGACCCCTTCGCCCTCAAGCGGGAGGATGTGCCGGATGTGGCCTTCAACAGCATGATCGCCTCGGCCACCATCATCAGCAAGCTGATCCTCACCCTGCTGGAATACACCTCAAAATTCCCGCAGGAATATCAGCTGGAAAAGGACGCCCTGCTGGGACTTATCATCCACATGAGCATGGCCATCCCCCGCTGGTTCCAGGCCACGGGCCAGGAGAACGAGAACGATCAGCGGGAATACGAGCGCATCGCCGAAAAGCACGGCGTGGTCTACGAGATCATGGAAAAGTTTTTCGAGCTGGTGGAAAATTCACTCAACGTTACCATCGTGGCAAAAGAACGGATCGCATTCTTTTTGTACATTATTCTGAAGGAGGAGATTTCCGATGAATCGCATGACGATTAAGGGCGGCAGGCTGATCTCCCCGGTGAACGGCTGGCACGGGCAGATCGCCGACATCCGCATCGCCGACGGCAGAATCGAGGCCATCGGGCCGGACCTGGAGGCACAGGGCCAGGTGGTGGACGCCGGGGGCTGCATCGTAACGCCGGGCTTTATCGACATCCACACCCACTGCTACCCCAAGGCCTTCCTGGGCATGGAGCCGGATGTGCTGGGCCTGGAGCGGGGCGCGACCACCATTCTGGACGCGGGCAGCAGCGGCGCCGACAACTATGAGGACTTCCGCGCCAATGTGATCGAGAAAAGCAAGACTAAGGTGTTCACCCTGCTGAACCTCTCCAAAGAGGGGCTGATCCGGGGCAAGGAGCTGAACGATCTGAGCAAGATCGACCTGGACGCGGTGCGCACGATAACGGCCCGCTATTCCGACAACATCGTGGGCCTGAAGGCCAGAGCCTCGGCCAGCGTGGTGGGCGAGATGGGGCTGGAGCCCATCGCCATCGCCGCCCGCACCGCCCATGAGCTGGGCCTGCCCCTGATGATCCATGTGGGCAACTATCCCCCCGCCCTCACCGACGTGCTGGAGCTGGTGGAGAAAAACGACGTGATCACCCATGCCTACCACGGCAAGCCCGGCGGTATCCTCACCCCGGAGGGCGAGATCATCCCACAGGCCCTGGCGGCCCGGGCCCGGGGCGTGCAGTTCGACGTGGGGCACGGTGTGGCAAGCTTCAGCTTCCGGGTGTTTGAAAAGGCCAAGGCCAAGGGCTTTGACTGCGACCTGATCTCCACCGACATTCATGTGGAGAACTACAACGGCCCGGTCTACAGCCTGGTGGACGTGGCCACCAAGATCCTGAACTGCGGCGAAGCGCTGGAGGACGTGATCGAAAAATGCACCAGCGCACCGGCACGGCTGTTCGGCCTGCAGGGGCTGGGCGAGCTGGCGGAGGGCAAGGTCGCTGACCTGAACCTGATGACGCTGGAAGCCACCGAGGAACAGGTGCAGGATTCCATTGGAGATACCCTGCGCTTGAAGCAGAAGTTCGTGCTGCACAAAACAATTTATAGTAGAGGTGTTGAAAGTGAAATTCTGGAACACGCTGATGGAAACCACTGAGATCGATCCCGCAATTAAGGATGACGTGCAGAAGGATTATCTGCACGTGAAGGAGAAGTTCAAGGCGCTGAACATCCCCATGGAAGAGGACGCTGAGCTGGTGTTCAGCAACCACATCATCGCGCTGCTCAAGCGCATCCGGGAGCGCCGCTTCGTGGAGGATATGTCCGATTCCTTTGACGAGGTGAAGCCGGAGGTCTTCCAGATGGCAGAGGATCTGGTGGAGGAGGAATTCCGCAAGGAAGGTCTTGCGGTGGACAAGACCGAAGCCTTTTTGATCGCAACTCATCTAACCATGGCGTTAGAGAAATAAAAGTTTAGGAGGAAAAAGAAATGAGCAAGGAAGTATTGGTTGTCATCGGTCACCGCATGGGTAAGGGTCAGGCTGTGGCACGCGGCGTGGAAAAGGCCGGCGGCAAGGCACATGTGATCCCCGGCATGGCTGCGGATATGAAGCTGGGCGATGTGATGCACCAGATGAATGCGGACCTGGGCATCAGCTTCTGCGGCAGCGGCGGCGCCGGCGCGCTGACCGCCAAGAACAAGTACGGCTACCCCGCCAAGGCTGAGCTGCGTTCCATCGACGCCGCCTGCACCGCTGTGGAAGAGGGCTGCAAGGTCGTGGGCCTGGGCTTCATGGACGTGGAGGAGCTGGGCCAGCGCCTGGTGGAGACCTACCGCAAGATGCATGGAGACGCCTGAGATGGAGCGGTTTGACAACAACACCCAGCTGCTTCGGGAAATGCGCCATGAAGTGACCGTAAAGATGCGGGGCGCAAGCCTGAAGGAGGTCACCGGCATGATCTTCCAGACCATGCGCAAGCAGATATTCCGGGAGATCGAGCAGCCCATCATCCAGATGGAGGCCCAAGAGGTGTACTTCGAGCAGGTGGATGTGCACACCACCACCGAGCGATTCATGTTCCTTTTTTGGCCCAGAGAGAAAAAGGAATACACCGTAACAGCGCGTATCGTTGTGAAGGTGAAATATTTGGAGCTTGAGGAGGCTAAATAAATGCTAGAGGTAATCATTTATTCCATTATCATTGGCGCCATCGGCGGCGGATGCATTGCGGCCGGCGCTGCCCGCATGTACTATGCGCCGGAGGTGCAGGCCATGGGCGCGTTCCGTACCCTGGGTGAGATGAACGCCTGCAACGGCGACCCCATCGCCCACTTCTCCTTCGGTTTGGGCTTCTTCTTCTCGTCGGCTGCTTCCACCGTTGCGTCCGGCGCGCTGAGCCAGGACGTGCTGCACCGCATCATTCCCAACTGGAGCGCCGCGGCCCTGCTGCTGAAGAACAAGAACATGGAAGAGACCGTGTGGAATCCCCGCAAGATGATGCTGGCCGGCGCCGGTGTGGGCGCTGTGGTGGTCACCTTCATGAACACCCTGGCCCAGCTGATTCCCGAGAAGCTGTCCCTGATTGCGCAGAACGTTCTGACTCCGGCCACCGGCTGGCTGCTGAATCCCGTTATGCCCGCCATCTTCTGGCTGGCTGCCATCGACGCGGGCAAGACCGTGGGCATCTGGGGCACCACCCTGGGCGGCGTTTCCGCCCTGATTACCGGCAACGCCGTGCCCGGCATCGTTCTGGGCATCCTGATCGGCAAGTCTGCTGAGGAGAACGGCTACAAGAGCAAGGTGGTTCAGATCCTGATCGCCCTGGTGGTGGTCATGTTCGTCGCCATCGCCTACTTCCGCGGTTTCTTCGGAAAGTTTTGATTGAGGAGGCAGACAAACAATGGATAACACTATGGAAAAAAGAACCTTTTGGGATAAGTTCGACGCCTTCATGATGAAGGACAACACCTTTATTCTGCTGGTGATGGGCGCTGCGGCCGCCATCTTCGCCGGTACTTACATGTTCATCAACCTGGGCACCGGCGCCTTCAACGACCTGTCCATCGTGGCCATGCTGAAGGACGGCATGGACGGCGGTGACTACGCCGCTGCCGCTGGCTTCGCTGCCGGCTTTTTGATCGCCCGCGTGCTGGAAGGTCCTCTGGTTGGCCTGATGGACATCGGCGGCACCCTGCAGACCGGTGTCGGCATCGGTATCCCCGCACTGTTCCTGTCCATGGGCTGGCAGTTCCCCTTCTCCAGCTTCCCGGTTGCCCTGCTGGTGGGCGCTATGATCGGCCTGGTAATGGGCGGCGTGATCATGCTCATCCGTAAAGCTGTGCCGGAAGGCGTCGCCGTGGGCGGCACCAGCATCATGATGGGCGCGGGCAACGCCATCGGCCGTTATCTGGCTCCTCTGATCGTGGTGGCTGCCACTCAGTACGATGTGTACGCCGGCATCGGCGCCATCCTGGGCTGCGCCATCTTCTACAAGTGGGGCAAGGAGCTGGCAGGCGGCGCCATCCTGGGCGCCATGCTGTTCGGCGGTATCTTCCTGTAAGTTGAGAAAGCGGGGCGTTTTTGTTGAACGTTTATGAAGAAATCGGCTTGAAGCGGGTGGTCAACGCCAGCGGCCGTATGACCATTCTGGGTGTTTCCACCCTGAGCGACGAGGTGGCCCAGGCGGCCATCGCGGGCGGCCAGTCCTACGTGGTGATTGAGGACCTGATCGACAAGGCAGGCGAGATCATCTCCCGCTATACCGGCGGCGAGGACAGCTGCGTGACCTCCAGTGCTTCGGCGGCCATCTGCCTGACCATCGCGGGCCTGATCACCAAGGGCAACAAGGTGCTCATGGACCGGCTGCCCAACTCGGATGGCCTTGCCAACGAGATCGTGATTCAGAAGGGCCACAGCGTGCACTACGGCGCGCCCATGCCCACCATGATCCGGCTGGGCGGCGGTGTTCCGGTGGAAGCCGGTACCGCCAACGAGGTGGTGCCTGAGGACATCGAGGGTGCCATCACCGACAAGACCGTGGCGCTGTTCTATGTGAAGAGCCACCACTGCGTGCAGAAGGGCATGGTCTCGCTGGAGGTCATGCGGGACATCGCCCACCGGCACGGCCTGCCCCTGATGGTGGATGCGGCTGCGGAGGAGGACTTCCGCAAGTACATCGCCCTGGGCGCGGACCTGGTGGTCTACAGCGGCGCGAAGGCGCTGGAAGCCACCACCTCCGGCTTTGTGACCGGCAAAAAGCAGTACATCGACTGGGTGAAGAAGCAGTACCACGGCATCGGCCGTCCCATGAAGATCGGCAAGGAAGGCATCATGGGCCTGCTGAAGGCGCTGGAGCGCTACGAGAACAAGGACCACGAAAAGGAAGTGCGGGAAAACCGGGAAAAGGTGCGCTACCTGTGCGAGGAGATCGGCAAGATTCCCGGGCTGAAGGCTCAGGAGATCCAGGACGAAGCCGGCCGTGCCATCTACCGCGCCCGGGTGACCCTGGACCCCGCCGTCGAGATCGGGTGCACCATGGAGGAGATCAACCGCCAGCTGCGGCAGGGCAACCCCTCCATCTACGCCCGCACCGAGTTTTTGAATCTGGGCAAGATCGACTTTGACCCCCGTCCCATGGTGGAGGGCGACAAGGAACTGATCGTGAAACGCCTGAAGGAAATCATTGGAGGTTGATCATTATGGCAATTGCTTATTATCATGACCGCGTATGCCTGAACGTGCTGGGCGGCAGCGTGGAGAACGCGAAGGAACTGTATGAGGCCGCTGAGGGCCATGTGGAAGTGGGCGTGCTGTCCGCCAATTATCCCGATGTAGAAAGCGCCGTGGAGGACATGAAGCGCTACATGGAAGTGCTGGAAGGCAACCTGTCCGTCGGTCTGGGCGGCGGCAACCCCAAGCAGTGGAAGGCCGTGGCCGACATCGCCAAGGAGATCAAGGCCAACCACTTCAACCAGGTGTTCTCCGCTGTGGGCTACACCCGCGCCAACGTGGACAATGAGTTCAGCCACATCAACGCCCTGGTATCTCCCACCGGCACCCCCGGTCTGGTGAAGATCTCCACCGGCCCCATCTCCAAGGACTGCGCCGAGCCCGCCAACGTTCCGGTGGACACCGCCATCGCCATGATCCGCGAGATGGGCGGCAACTCCATCAAGTTCTTCCCCATGGGCGGCCTGAAGTGCCGCGAGGAGCTGCGCGCTGTGGCTGAGGCCTGCGCCCGCAACAACTTTGTTCTGGAGCCCACCGGCGGCATTGATCCCGAGAACTTCCGCGAGATCATGGAGATCATCCTGAATGCCGGCGTGCAGAAGGTAATCCCCCATGTGTACACCTCCATCATCGACAAGGAGACCGGCAACACCAAGCCCGAGGAAGTACGCAACCTGATGAAGATCGTGAAGGAACTGGTCTGATTCATTCTTAAGCCCTCCTAACAAAAGCCGCTGGTCCTGTTTCGCATCCGGGAGCGGCGGCTTTTCTCTCTTCTCAAAATCTGCGAAATGCAGAAAAAAGGCCCGCACGGCATTTGCCATGCGGGCCTTTTTGTGATTCAAAACGCGGAAAATCAGCCGACCAGGCAGGCCGCGCCGATGAGACCGGCGTCGCTGCCCAGGCTGGCAATGCGCACCGGAGGCGTGGGAATGCGCCGACCGGCGAAGGCGTTCTCCTGCACAAACTCGGTGAGGGGCTTGGTGAGCACCTCGCCCTGGGCGCAGACGCCGCCGGAGATCAGCACCACCTGGGGACGGAAGATGTTCACCATGTCGGTGATGGCTTCGCCCAGCCAGAGCAGGTACTGGTCGATGACCGCCTGGGCGGTCTTGTCGCCCGCCTGTGCGGCATCGAAGGGGATCTTGCCGTTCATGTTGGCAAGATCGCCGCCGCACAGCTGGTTCATCATGCTGGCGGGATCAGCCTGGGCGGCGCGCTGGGCCTGACGAATCAGGGCGTTGGCGCTGCAATAGGCCTCGATGCAGCCCTTGCGGCCGCAGGTGCACAGCTCGCCGCCGTGGATCAGCTGGGTGTGGCCCAGCTCCATGCCGCCGGGGCCGCCCTCGAAGACCTTGCCGTCCCACACAACGCCGCCGCCCACGCCGGTGCCCAGAGTGAGCAGTACGGCGCTGGCGCTGCCCTGCGCCGCACCGGCGGCGCATTCGCCCAGCGCCGCGCAGTTGGCGTCGTTGGACATCTTCACCGGCATGCCCAGGGACTCGGTCAGATAGGAGCCCAGGGGCAGGTATTCCCAGTTGGCAAAGTTGTTGGAATAGATGACCTCACCGGTCTCGGCGTTCACGGTGCCGGGGCAGCCCATGCCCACGCCGGCGCAGTCCTCCCGGCTCACGCCGGCCTGCTCCAGTGCCTGCAGGGCCAGGCGGACGATATCATCCGCCACTTCCTTCCAGGGGCGCTGTGCCTCGGTGGGGCAGGAAAGCTTCACCAGAATGTGGTTGTCTGCGTCCACTACGCCTGCCTTGATGTTGGTACCGCCCAGATCAATGCCGATCTTGTAAGGTTTCATCTGCGATCATCCTCCGTTTTGCGTGTTATGTGAGTTTTTGTATCCGCTCAGGCCTCGCCGGTCACCCAGGAAACCAGGGTGGTGGCGCTGCCGGAAAGGGTCCATTCGCCGCTGTTTGCGGGCAGGAACAGGCTGTCGCCCTTCTTGATTTCCAGGGTCTCGCCGCCGCAGGTGAGGGCGCCGCTGCCCTCGGTGACCAGGAAGCTGGTAAAGCTCTCTGGCCCGCAGACACCCTTGCCCTCGCCGTTCACCACATCCGCGGTGAAGTACTCACATTTTACCAGATGTCCGTCAAAATTCCAATCCTTTCGGGGAGGAACGCACTGGGTCACCGCCAGCGCCTGGGGTACGTGCAGAGCACGGGGCTTGCCGTCCGCGCCCACGCGGCCGTAGTCGTATACCCGGTAGGTCACGTTGGAATTCTGCTGGATCTCGGCGATCACGATGCCCTTGCAGATGGCATGCAGGGTGCCGGAGGGGATGAAGAACACATCGCCCTTGTGCACCGGGGCCGCGTTCAGCACTTCGGTGAGGGTGTTATCCTGAATGCGGCGCTCGAATTCCTCTTTGCTGATCTCATGGTCAAACCCATAGTACAGGAACGCGCCGGGCTCGCAGTCCAGCACGTACCACATCTCGGTCTTGCCGTACTGGCCCTCGTGCTCCAGAGCATACTCGTTGCTGGGATGCACCTGGATGGACAGGTTGTCCTTCGCGTCGATGAACTTGGTCAGGATGGGAAAATCCTCAAACCGCTCGCAGTTGGTGCCCAGCACGCCCTTGCCGTGCTTCTCCATGTACTGGGGCAGGGTGAGACCTGCGTCCGGCCCGTTCACGATGGTGGAGGGGCCGTCCTTGTGGCAGGAGAGCACCCAGGCCTCGGCCAGGGGGTTCAGCTCGCTCTCGATGCCAAAGTCGGTGCGCAGCTTCTCGCCGCCCCAGATGTAATCCTTGCATTCCGGCTTCAGTTTCAGAATCGCCATATTGTCACACGCTCCTTTTCAGCCTTTACGCCTGCATCATGGCCTTGGCAGCCGCGGCCATCTTTTCGTTGATTTCGTCCGCGGCGGCTTCGCTCTCGCCCACGGCGGACAGGTACACCTTGATCTTGGGCTCGGTGCCGGAGGGGCGTACCATGAACTTGGCCTTGCCCGCCAGACGGAACTCCAGCACGTCGGCCTTGGGCAGGCCGGTGCCCTCGGCGGCGTAGTCCACCAGCTGCTCCACCTCGAGACCGGCGATGGCCTTGGGCGGATTGCTGCGCAGGTCCTTCATCAGCTGCTGCATGGTGTGCATGCCGCTCTCGCCCTCGAAGGCGAAGCTGAGCAGGTCGTTCTTGTACCAGCCGAACTCGTCGTACAGGCCGTTGATGGCGTCCAGCAGAGTCTTGCCCTGCTTGGCGTACCAGGCGGCAGCCTCGCAGATCAGCAGGGTGGCGTTCACCGCGTCCTTATCCCGCACATGGCCGCCGGACAGGTAGCCGTAGCTCTCCTCAAAACCGAAGATGTAGCGCTCCGGGGTGCCCTCGCTCTCCAGTAGACCGATCTGCTCGCCGATGAACTTGAAGCCGGTCAGGGTGCGGCGCAGCTCCACGCCGTACTTCTCACAAACAGGAGTGGCCATGTCGGTGGAAACGATGGTGGTCACCGCAACGGGAGCCGCGGGCATGGTGCCCTGGGCCTTGCGGGTGCGGCAGATGTAGTCCAGCAGGATCACGCCCATCTCGTTGCCGGTGATCAGGCGGTAGCCGCCCTTGCCGTCCGGCACGGCGGTGCCGCAGCGGTCGCAGTCCGGGTCGGTGCCCAGCAGCAGATCCGGCTTTACCCGGTCGCACAGCTCCAGGCCCTTCTGCATGGCCTCGCGAATCTCGGGGTTCGGGTAGGGGCAGGTGGGGAAGTTGCCGTCCGGCAGGCGCTGCTCCTCCACCACGTCCACGTGGGTCACGCCCAGCTTTTTCAGCAGCTTTTCCACGCACTCCAGGCCCGCGCCGTTCAGCGGGGTGTAGACCAGCTTCAGGTCCGCCACGCCCTCGCCGCTGCCCACGCGCTGGGCATAGACTGCATCCACAAAGGCGTCCAGGCATTCCTCCGGGATGTACCGGATGCCGCCTTCCGCCAAAGCGGCGTCAAAGTCCGCCAGCTTCACGTCCTTAAAGCAGTCCACTTTGCTGATCTGGCCCAGAATCAGCTTGGCAGCCTCCAGGGTGATCTGGCAGCCGTCCGCGCCGTATACCTTGTAGCCGTTGTACTTGGCCGGGTTGTGGCTGGCGGTCACGCAGACGCCTGCACCGCAACCCAGGTAGCGCACCGCCCAGCTCAGCGCCGGGGTGGGCTCCAGCCGGGGGTACAGCCAGGCGGTGATGCCGTTGGCCGCCAGCACGCGGGCGGTCTCCCGGGCAAACACATCGCTCTTGATGCGGCTGTCGTAGCCGATGGCCACCTGCTTGGGCAGCTCGGTGCCGTTCAGATAGTTGGCCAAGCCCTGGGTGGCCTTGCGGATGTTGTAGATGTTCATCCGGTTGCTACCCGCGCCGATCACGCCCCGCAGGCCGCCGGTGCCGAACTCCAGCTCCCGGTAGAATCGGTCCTGGATGCCCTCCTCGTCGCCTGCCTCCTTCAGTGCCGCCAGCTCGGCCGCTACGTCCGCGTCCTCCGTGGCCTTTTCCAGCCAGCGTGCAAACAGCTCCTTGATTTCCATATCGTTCCATCCTTTCGCCGTATTCGGCATTTATTGACTGTTGTTGTTCGCCGCTTCCCGCCAATCCCAGGGAAGCAGCTGCTCCAGCGTGACCACAACGCCTTCCTTCACCAACACCTGGGCGTTTCGGTTTTCCTCGGCCAGCTGGCTCAGAAATTCCCGGCAGCGGCCGCAGGGCGGAAGAACCTTGCCGTCCCAGTTCACCGCCACAATCTTCTCGATCACATGCTCACCCGCCGTGATCATGGCGGCGGCAGCGGCGTGCTCGGCGCAGAAGCCCATGGAGCAGCTGGTGTCGATGCAGACGCCCCGGTATACGTTGCCGTCTTTCGTCAAAATTGCAGCGCCCACGCCGCCGGATTCCGCCCAGGGCGAAAGCCGCTTGGGCGCCAGGACGGCCCGGGCCTGCTCGTACAGTTCCTCAAATTCCATAAGTGCTCACTCCTCCCGGCCGATGTCGTAAACGCTGCGGCAGTGAAGGCCGCGGGTGTGGCCGGACAGGATGCGAATCCGTTTGGTTCCGGCGTTCATGTCGAAGTAGTTGTCGTCCAGCAGCAGGGTCTCGGCCTCGTTCTGAATCTCCACGCCCCGGGCGTAGGCGTCGGCATGAACGGTGAGCCATTCGCCCTCCAGGGTGCAGCGCAGATTCGGCTGCCGGTATTGGAAGTACTTGGGCAGCGACAGGATGACCGTGCCCTCCGAGAGGATGCGGCCTTCCTGCTCGGCCTCGTAGCTGATGTACTGGTGGTGCTCCTCCAGCTCGGGCAGCTCCACCCGGTCCAGCCACAGGGCGCTCAGGGGCTGAACGGTGACCTGCTGCTCCTCCCGGCGCAGCACCGAGCCGTCCGCCTCCCGCAGGGCCCAGCGCACCGTGACGGTCTGGGCGCTGCGGGTCTCGTTGGACAGATTCAGCCGGAAGGTTTTGCGGGGCGCAAAATGCTGCCAGTTCATGGGGTTGGGATCGGTGAGCCAGCCCTCCTCCTCGCAGGAGAGCAGCACCGGCGCGAAGAACCGCTTGGCCGCGTAGTGCAGCGCCTTCCAGCGGCCGGTGTAGTCGATGGAGGACCAGGAGGCCACGGGCCAGCAGTCGTTCAGCTGCCAGTAGACCGCGCCCATGCAGCGGCCACGGTTGCGGCGGAAGTGCTCCACCCCGTAGCGGATGGCATCCATCTGCAGCATCTGAGAAGCATACAACAGCGTCTCAAACCGGTTGGGGTACCGGTAGGTCTGCTGCAGGTAGTTCAGAATCTTGCCGTTGGCCGCGCCGTTGCGCTGGTGGCGCTCCATCACATAGGAAAAGACGTTCCGGTCCTCCGGCAGGGTGAAGGTGTCCACCGTGGCCTTGCAGGGGAAGGACTGGAAGCCGAATTCCGACACATAGCGGAAGAAGAATTTCCGGTATTCCGAGAAGGGCTTGTTGCCGTGCCACACGTCCCAGTAATGCACGTCGCCCCGGTCCGGGGAGTTGGGGTCGTCAAAGGAGCCGCCGGAGGAGGGGCTGGCCGGCCAGTAGAAGCGGTCCGGGTCCAGCTGGCGGAGCATCTGGGGCAGAATGCGCTCGAACAGAATCAGATAATCCCGCACCTGCCATTCTTCGTCCACCCACTGTCGGCTTTGGGTGAACATCTCCATCTCGTTGTTGCCGCACCACAGAGCCAGGCTGGCGTGGTGGCGCAGGCGGCGGATGTTATCGGCAAATTCCGCCCGGATGGTGGCCTCGAAGGAGTCGGTCAGCTGGTACATGCCGCAGGCGAACATAAAGTCCTGCCAGACCATAAGGCCCAGCTCGTCACAGCAGTCGAAGAACCAGTCCTCCGGGTAGTAGCCGCCGCCCCAGACCCGCACCAGATTGAAGTTGGCCGCCTTGCAGTCCTCCAGCAGGCGGCGGGTGCGCTCGGCGCTGGTGCGGCCCAGCAGGTGGTCCTCCGGGATGTAGTCCGCGCCCATGGCGAAGACCTCCACCCCGTTCACCTGATGGGCGAAGCTTTCGCCGTACTGGTCTTTCTTGCGGCTCACCGTGAGGGTGCGCAGACCGATGCGCTTTTCCCAGGCGTCGGCCGGGTAGCCGCCGTCCAGCAGCTCCACCCGCAGCCGGTACAGGGGCTGTTCGCCCAGGCCGTTGGGCCACCAGAGCCGGGGATTCGGCACCGGGATGGTGGAGCAGTTTTCGCCCTGGAACAGGCATTCGCCCTCCGGGCTGTACAAAAACGCCCGGTATTCCGGCACAGCGCCCTGCTCGTTTTTCACGGTCAGGTCCAGCTCCACCAGATCCTCGCTGTGGCGCTGGCGCACCAGCACGTCGCCCAGGCGCTGTGCACCGGCAGCCACCAGGACCACCGGCCGGAACAGACCGGCGTCCGGCAGATGTGCGCCCCAGTCCCAGCCGAACATGCAGTGGGCCTTGCGCAGATGAACAAAGCCGTTCATGGCGTCCTCCGCGCCCCGCACCGGCGATTGGGCGAAGGCGTCGCGGATGTACTTGAGGGGAGAGGCCAGCTTCACCAGCAGCTGGTTGCCCCGGGGCAGCGCGCTGCCGGTGATCTCGAACTCCCAGGTGCGGTGCATGTTGTCGGTCCGGCCCAGAAGCTGGCCGTTCAGGGTGATCTCGCCCAGGGTGTCCACGCCCTCGAACCGCAGCAGCAGCCGGGGGGCGGTTTCGTATCCGGCGGTCAGGTCGAACTCCAGCCGGTATTCGTAGTCCTGCTCCATGAGGGGGAGCAGGGTTTCCGCATTGTCCCGCCAGTAGGGGTCGGGGATGCGGCCGTTCTCATACAGGGTGGTGTAAACGGTGCCGGGCACCCGGGCGGGCTGCCAGTCCGGCTGTCCGGCGGTATGCAGCTGCCAGCCCTCGTTCAGCATCTGTTCTTTGCGCATCATGCCCGGTCCTCCGTTTCGCTCAGAAGGATCGCGGCGCTCTTTGCCTGCAGCGCCAGGGTGCTGGCCTGCAGCGTTGCCGCGCCGGGCAGGGTGGTCTTGTGCAGGCTCCAGCCCTCTTCCAGCGTCAGCTCCACGGGCTGGTCGGAGAAGTTCATCACCGAGACAAGCTTCTGGCCGGGCATGCTGCGGCGGCAGAGAAGCACCTGCGGCGCAGGACACTCGATCTGGCAGTCGCCCTGGGCCAGCACCGGCAGTTCAGCGCGCAGGCGGGCCAGGCCGGACAGATAATGGAACAGGGAATCCGGGTCCTTTTGCTGGGCCTCGGCGCAGGGGACGGACTGGGGCTGCCAGCCGATCCAGGGCCGGGCGGTGGAAAAGCCGCCCCATTCCGCATCGCTCCAGTACATGGTGTTGCGGGAGTGGTCCCGGCTGGCTTTGTTCAGCGCCCGCAGGCATTCCTCTTCGGGCTTGTTTTCCTGCTTGGCCTTGTGGTAGGCAATCACGCCCTGGATGTCCCGGGCGTCGTCGATGCTGTGGCAGACGTAGTTGTCCATGCCGATTTCATCCCCAAAATAGATGAAGGGATAGGCCCGGAAGGTCATGAGCAGGGTGAACAGATTGCGGGCCTGGGCCTCGTCGAAGCCGAAGCGGCTGGGGAAGCGGGGCATGTCGTGGCTGCCGAAAAAGATGGTGGGCAGGTGCTCGCCGGTGTACTCCCGGGCCATCCGGCCCAGCTCAGCGGTGAAGGCGTCGAAGTCAAAATGCTCCATGCTGCCCAGATTGAAATTGAAGGTGGTGTCCAGCAGGTCGTCGTCCGCATAGGGGCGGATCACGTCCAGCTTGTCCGAGCTGATCTCACCCACTAGGAAGATGTTCCCCCGGCGCTTCACGTGGGTGCGCAGATCCCGCATGAACTGCCGGATGCCCGGCTGGTTCACGTCGTACTGATGAATCTGCTCGCCGTCCGGCCCGGTGGGGTTGTCGGTCATGCAATCGGTCAGGGAAAGGTTGTTGATCACATCCAGACGGAAACCGTCCACACCCAGGTCCATCCAGAAATCCAGCATGCGGAACATGGCCTGCTTCACTTCCGGGTTGGCCCAGTTCAGGTCCGCCTGCTCCTTGGCGAAGGAGTGGTAGTAGTACATGCCGGTGGCCTCGTCCAGCTCCCAGGCCTTTTCGCCGAAGAAGGATTCCCAGTTGTTGGGCTCGGCCCCGTTCACCGGCTCCTTCCAGATGTACCAGTCCCGCTTGGGGTTGGTGCGGCTGGAGCGGGATTCCTTGAACCAGGCATGCTCGGTGGAGGTGTGGTTCATCACCACGTCCGCCAGCACCCGGATGCCCAGCGCATGGGCCTGCTGGACAAATGCGCGGAAATCCTCCAGGGTGCCGTAGTCCGGGTCCACGTTTTCGTAGTCGGAAACGTCGTAGCCCTGGTCCACCTTGGGGGACGGATAAAAGGGCGTGAGCCACACGCAGCCCACGCCCAGCTGTTTCAGGTATTCCAATTTGGAGCGGATGCCGATAAAATCGCCGATTCCGTCACCGTTGCCGTCGCAGAAGCTCGGCATGTAGATCTGATAAAAAACGGTGTGCTTCCACCATTGATTCATAAGGGTTCCTCATTTCGTTGATCGTCTCACACGGACTCCCGTTCCACGATCGTAACGCTCAGTGCAAGCTTCACCGGGATTTCGTCCGGGTGGGCGATGCGGTGCAGCAGGCGCTCCACTGCCTTTTGCCCCATCAGCTTTTTCTGCACATGAACCGTTGTGAGGGGGGGCGTGACCATGCGGCCAGCCTCGATGTCGTCAAAGCCCGCGACGCCCACGTCCTCAGGGACCGAGATCCCGTTCTTTTGTAAGGTCTGCATCAGCAGGATAGCCAGCTCGTCGTTGGAGCAGACCAGCGCCTCCGGCTTTTCCGGGATTTCCCGGAAGAGCTTTAGAATGTGCGCGTCATCCTGCTTAATTACATAGTTTTCGATATCGCCGCAGGCGGAAAAGCGCTCCAGATAATCCACCGATTCCCGGAAGCCCTTCAGCTTCAGATGGTCCTGCAGGGCCTTGAGCACGCCCAGAAAGCGGTCGCGGGTGCTGGGGGTGTACTCCCGGTCGCCGAAAAAGCCGATGCGGGTATAGCCCCGGCGGATCAGCTCCACGGTCATGCGGTAGGCGCCGAAATAGTTGTCGGATACGATGCAGTCCAGCTGGTGCACATTGGACTGGTGGTCCGCCAGCACGATGGGAATGCCGTATTCCATCAGCCGAGCCAGGAAATTATCGTCGATGGAGCCCACCACGATCACGCCGGACACCCGGTTTTCCTGTACGCTGGCGGGTACTTCCTCGGCCTCAAAGGAGCTGATGATCACATCGTAGCCGTCCTTTTTGGCGGCCTCCTCGATGCCCAGCAGAATGCGGCCGTAAAACCGGAAATCCCGGAAAAAGCGGTGGCGCAGCAGCACGCAGATGTTTTTGCTGCCCGGGGTGCGGGTCGGTTTGGCCTGCTTGATCTCATAGCCGATATTCTGGGCGACTTCCATCACCTGTCGGCGGGTCTCGTCGCTCACGCCGGGCCGGTCCTTCAGGGCCAGCGAGACAGCGTTCACCGACAGACCCAATTGGTCGGCGATATCCTTCATGGTTGCAGTTTTCCGTTTCATGTTGCCTCACCGCTTTCTTGCTTCATTGATTCACTTTATTTTATCACATTTCCCTGCATATTTGTAGTGGATGATTCAATTTACTCCACGGGAAACTGCGTCTGTTTTTACTTTAAAAACAATGTTTGTAAAGGAAAGGCCGGCAGCCTGAGCGGCTGCCGGCCCGAAAGAATGGACGAAAGGCGGTCAAACCGTTTCCATCGCGTCGAAAATGTCCTGCAGGGGAATGTCTACCCGACAGATCTTATCGTCGGCTGCGCCGTAGTAGATCACCACGTCGCCGCCCTCCAGCAGGCAGCCGCAGGTGAACACCACGTTGCCGAAGAAGCCGTTGCGCTCGTACTCGGCCTCGGGCTGCAGGATGGGCTCGCGGGTGCGGGCCAGGATACGGGAGGGGTCATCCTTGTCCAGCAGGAAGGCGCCCAGGCAGTACCGGTTGTTCCGGTCAGCCGCGTGGTAGATCTTCACCCAGCCCTTCTCGGTGAGGAAGGGCACCGCGCCGCCGCCGATGCGGCCGTTGTCCCAGCGCTCGCTGTCCTTGGACAGGCCGCAGAAGTGCTTCTGCTCGCCCCAGTGGATCAGGTCGGGGGACTTGGCCAGCCACATTTCCGGGCCGCCGATGGCGCTGGGCACCGGGCGGTTGAAGGCCATGTACATGCCGCCGATCTTATCGGGGAAGATGGTCACATCCTTGTTTTCCGGCGCGAAGATCACGCCGTGGCGGGTGAACTGCTCAAAGTCCCGGGTGCTGATCAGCGAGGTGGCGGGGCCGTTGGGGGTCACCGAGGTGTAGTTGATGTAGTACACGTCGCCGATCTGGGTGATGCGGGGGTCCTCCATGCCCCAGGATTCCTCCTCGGAGCTGGGCAGGATGGAGGGCTGGTCGGCGATCTCGAAGTGTACGCCGTCGGTGCTGCGGGCCACCCGCAGGTGGGACAGAGAGGTCAGGTTCACGATCTTGCCCCGGGCCGCGCCGGAGCGGTGGATCTCGCGGGAGTCGGAGAAGTCCAGCTCGGGATGCTCGCTCTTCACGAAGGTGATCACGTCGATCTGGTCGGTGCCGTTGTTGTTGACCACCACGGGCACGCGGACTTCGTCCTCGCTGGTGCCCACGGCGGACTCGGCCACACGGCACAGCAGGATGACCTGGTCATTGTAGCGTGCAACGCCGCAGTTGAACACGCCCTCCACCTTGAAGTCCGGACGGCTGGGCTTTACGTTGGAAGGACAGATCAGCGGATTTTTTTCACAACGTTTGATGTTCATAAAAGGATACCCCTTTCGGTAGTTACTTCAGCATGAAGCTGATGCCCTCTTTGAAGTATTTCGAGAAGCACAGGAACAGGATGATGATGGGCAGAGTCAGGATCACAGACGCTGCGTACATGGGACCGGGGAAGGCGCCCATGGGCTTGAACTGGGTGGAGATCAACACGTTCAGGGTCTGCATCTTGATGTCGGGAGAGATCAGCATGTCCCACATCAGCTCGCTCCAGCGCTGCATGAAGATGGACAGGAACACGATGGTGCTCACCGACTTGGTGACCGGCAGGGCGATGCTCCACAGAATGCGCAGATCGCCGGCGCCGTCGATGCGGGCCGCCTCAAACACCGCGCCGGGCACGGTCTTGAAGTAGTTGATGTACATGAAGATGGCCCAGATGGAGATACACATGGGGATGATCATACCCGCGTAGGTGTTGGCCAGAGACTTGGCGATCATGTAGCGGGGGACCAGCAGGATGATGGTGGGGAAGAACATCTGGAACAAAAGGGAGTCCATGATGAACTTCTCGCCCCGGAAGCCCAGCTTGGACAGGGTGTAGCCCATGGCCAGGCCGATGGCAACCGAGATCACCGCAGTGGGCAGAGAAACCAGCAGAGAGTTCAGCAGAGCGCGAATCCACATCATGGAGTTGGTGGCGCCGCCTTTGCCGATCAGGTATTCATAGCTGCGCAGGGTCAGATCGGTGGGAGCAAGAGTCTTGTCCACCATGTCCCAGGGCTGGAGCGACTGCACCACCATGTAGTAGAAGGGGAACAGCGAGATCGCCAGCAGGATCAGCGTGACCGCCATGATCAGGACGGTCTTCACAGTGACTTTCTTTTTCATCGTCAAAGGTCCTCCTTAAAAGCCGAACCGCTTGTTGAGCTTATCCGACACAAAGTTCACGATGCGCAGGGTCACGAAGATCTGCACCGCGCTGGCAATGGCCATGGCCGCGCCGTAGCCGGACTGGAAGCGGGTAAAGGACGTGTTGTAGATCTCCAGCTGCCAGGTGGTGGTGGAGAGGTTGGGGCCGCCGCCGGTGAGCAGGAAGGGCTCGGTGTAGATGCCGAACGCCAGGCCGGTGGCCAGCACCAGAACGGTGGTAAGGGTGGGCATGATCATGGGCAGGGTGACGTGGATCAGCTTGTGCAGGCCGGTGGAGCCGTCCAGCGCGGCGGCCTCGTTCACGTCGGTGCCGATGCTCTCGATACCGGACAGGATGAACAGCGCGTAGTAGCCGGACATCTTCCACACCACGATGCCCACCATCACGCCGAAGGCGTAGCGCTCATCGGTGAGCCAGTTGATGGTCAGGTCGAAATTGTTGCGCAGAAACTCGTTGAAGATGGAGTTGTAGTTAAAGAAGTATTTGACCACAACGGAAGTGGCAACGCCGGAGGTGAGGTAGGGGATAAAGAACAGCACCGCAACGATGCCTTTGATCTTATCCGGCAGCTTGGAGACCAGCAGCGCGATCACCAGGCCGAAGAAGAAGCACAGCAGCACCACCGGCAGCAGGTACCGGTAAGAGTTGATAAATGCGGCCTGAACCTTGGGATCGGAGAAAAGGTCAAGGAAATTCTTTGCCCCCACGAAGGTCTTGTCCTTGGACATCAGGTTCCAGTCCATCATGGACAGCCAGAACGCCCAGATCAGGGGCAGTAAAAAGAACACCAGCGAATACAGCAGGTAAGGCGCGTTGAGCGCCCAGCCCACCAGTTCGCGGCGGCGGTTGGTCGCGTTGTTTTTCTTCATCATGCAACACTCCTGTTCAAAAAAATGCGGGGCCGCGCAATGCCTTCAAACGGCTCGCGCGGCCCCGCACAAAAGGTACGATTACTCCAGGCCGCCAGCGGTCTTCATGGCTTCCATGGCCGCATCCACGTAGCTGGATGCGTCGGGGGCATTGCCCGCCTCAGCCTGCATCACGTCGTTCATGTAGGGACCGGTGCAGGTTTCGGTGAAGGCAGTCCAGATGTCGGCGTCCTTATCGGTGGCCAGGCCAGGGATGGAGTAGGGAACCCACTGGGCCAGAGCAGCCAGCTCGGGGTACTCTTCCATGATGGCGGTAAAGGTCTCGTTGGTGTTCAGGTCGCCGCGGACGGGCAGCATGGTGGTGGCTTCCAGCCACTCCAGATCGGACTGAGCGGAATTTTCAGCGTTGTAGACCCACTTTACGAATTCCACGGCGCCCAGGTGCTCCTCCTCGGAGATGTTGTCGGCCTTGTAGAAGGCCAGGCCCTTGGAGTCAGCGTAGTTGTAGGGCTTGTCGCCGGCGTTGTTCACGAAAGCGGGGCCGTAGACGTAGTCCTCACCGTAAACCACGTTGTTCTCGCGGTACAGGGAGATCTCCCAGGGAGCGTTGATGGAAACCAGCACGGAGGGCTGCTCCTCCAGCCAGATGCTGGACAGTTCGCCCTGCTGGATGGTGTTGCCGAAGGTGCCGATCACTTCCATCGCCTGGATGGCAGCGTCACGGTCCATGGTCAGCTTGTTGCCTTCCACGATGCTCTTGCCATCGGACACGCCGTTGTAGATCATCATGAAGTCGAACCAGCGATCCCAGTACTGGTCGGGACGGGTCAGAGAGGGACGGTAGAAGGAATGGGTCACGCCAACCTCGGCAAGGGCGTCCTTGCCCGCGGCGAAGGCCTTCATGACCTCGGTGAACTCGGCCACGGTCTCGGGAGCCTTATCGTAGCCCAGAGCCTGCAGGCCCTTCATGTTCCACTGCCAGACCATGGGGTTCACGTACAGGGGCAGAACGTACTGCTTGCCGTCGATGGCCCAGGCGTTCATGGTCTCGCCCATGGCGCGGGATTCCACCACGTCGTTGAACCATTCCTCGCTGGACAGATCGTACACCACGTCGGAAGCAGCCAGGGTGGCGGCGAAGCCGCGGTTCACGTTCTCGGACACGGCGGGAGCGGTGCCGGTGGCGATGGCATTCTGGATGCCAGCCTCAGAAGAAGGAGTTTCGGGCATCTGCTGCACCTTCACGGTAACGGTCTTGCCGTTCACCTGAGTGCCGGTGGCGTTGAATGCCTGTGCACGGGATTCCCACAGATTGTACTGTACCTGCTGGGGAGCGGTCCAGAAATCCACCACGATGCTGTCGCCGCTCGCGGCGGTGGAGCCGGACGCGCTGCTGGAGCCGCCGCAACCTACCAGAGAAACGGCTGCCATGGTTGCCGCCATGAGCAAGGCGGCGCACTGTTTGATTTTCACGTTGTTTTCCTCCTTAGAATTTTTATTTCAAAGAGCCGTCGTTGTTGAACCGGCTCTTATCAAACGGTTTGGAAGGGATCGTCGATGGTGATCATGTGGCCCTCGGCGTCGCTTACGCCGCAGTACAGCCGGGCTTTGCCGCCCTCCAGCCGCACAAGGCCGCCGCTGAAGATCACGTCCTCCAGGTCGGGGCGCTTGCTGGGGCCGTCCTGGAAGTTGCACCGCATGGCGATGATCTTCATGGGGCTGTATTCGCCGGTGCTCCAGTCGAACACAAAGGCCGCGGAATGGTAGTGCCGGTCGCCCTTTTCATCGTAGCGGGCGATGTGGGCCAGAACGCCCACCTTGCTGCCGCCCAGAGCGTGCAGCTCGTTGGCGCCGCCCCACTCCTCGGGCAGGAACTGCTGCTCCAGAATGGTGGCCTGCTCGATGTGGGCGATGTCCAGCTGGGAGAGATCGTCCAGGATGATCCAGCCGATCTTGCCCCGGCCGCCCACGGCGCCCTGGGGACGGGTCATCACCAGCACCCGGCCGTCCGCCAGCTGGTGCAGGCGGATGTCCTTCATCCGGTCCGGGCCGTGGGTGAAGCGCTGAAGGCCTGCCAGATGCTCGCCTTTATAGAAAACGGTGCGGTAGTTCAGCTGGCCGGGGTTTTCCTCGTCGTCGAAAACCTCCACGCCGCCCACCACCAGCTGGCCGTCGATGCGGCACACGAAGGGGTCCTGCAGATCCAGGCGGGGCAGGGCGTCGTCTGCGGTCCACTCATAACCGCTGCCCTTGAAAAACACCACCTGGGAATATTCGCTGTCCCGGCTTTCCACCCGGCCGGCGATGTACTGGGCGCCGCCGTCCTCGAAAGGTGCGGTGATGTTGTAAACGTCCTTGTTTTCGCCTGCGCCGTAAAAATGAAGACGGCTGGCCGCGTCCTTTTCGTTCCGGTGGTCGAATTCTTCCACCAGGTCCAAGCAGCGGCGAAGGGTTTGGGTGTTTTCCATGTAAAAGCCCCCTTGTGTTCTGTACCTTTTTCACATTTTCGAGTGAATTCAACTTGATTTTGTGTTTGAGATTCACTTGTTTTGCTGGTCTTAGGGTACTGTATTTTCAAGTGAAAGTCAAGCAAGTGCTTGAATTTTCATCGTTTTGACGCATTACATAACTTGAATTTGTGCAATTGAACAACGGAAAACCATATTTTTCAAGTAAATGGCCGATTTTTTTAACGAAGAGGGCACTGGAAAGAAATGGTGAAAAAACCAAGGAAACAAGCGGGTTTATGCGGGAAAAGACCGGCTGAGCCGTGGAAAGGAGTGAAAGAAAAACGGGAAATAATGAGAAAATGAGCAGCTTGATTTGATAAAGTTAATAATCGTAAATTTCAATTAGAATAAATTGAAAAGATTGGGGTATCTGTCAATGGATATGTTCCCCTGCGCGCGCTACACTATACAGGAAGGCGGGAAACGCTCGAAATCAAGCAAAGTGAGGGATTTGAACATGAAAAGCGCGGTTTTTTATGGCAGGCATGATCTTCGCATCGAGGAAAGCCCGACGCCCCGGCTGGGACCACAGGATGTGCTGATCCAGGTGAAGGCCTGCGGCGTATGCGGTACCGACGTACATATTTATGAAGGCGACAAGGGCGCGGCCCAGGTGACGCCGCCCACCATTCTGGGCCACGAGTTTGCCGGCCTGGTGGTACAGGTGGGCGAGCAGGTGACAAACTGCCAGGTAGGGGACCGGGTCTGCGTGGACCCCAACTGCTACTGCGGCAGCTGCGCGCCCTGCCGCAACGGCACGGCCCATTTCTGCGAGCACATGATCGGCTACGGCACCACGGTGAACGGCGGCTTTGCGGAATACTGCGCGGTGAACCAGCGCCAGGTCTACAAGCTGGGGGAAAACACCACCTATGCCCAAGGCGCCATGGCGGAGCCGGTGGCCTGCTGTTTGCACGGCATCGACCTGTGCCGCATCCAGCCGGGACACCAGGTGGTGGTGATCGGCGGCGGCATGATCGGCCTGCTGATGCTGCAGCTGGCCCGGCAGGCGGGCGCGGCCAAGGTCGCCCTGATCGAGCCGGTGGCCGCCAAGCGGGAGACCGGCCTGCAGCTGGGGGCGGATGTGTGCATCGACCCCATGAACGAGGATGTGAACGAATGCCTGGCCCGGGCTGGTTTCACCTGGGTGAACACTGTGATCGAATGTGTGGGCCGCACCGAGACCATCCGGCAGGCGATCCAGATCGCGGGGCCCAAGGCGGTGGTGATGATGTTCGGCCTCACCAAGCCGGACGACGAGATTCCCCTCAAGCCCTTCGAGGTGTTCCAGAAGGAGCTGGAGATCACCGCGTCCTTCATCAATCCCTATACCCAGGCCCGGGCGCTGGCGCTGATCGATTCCGGCCGTCTGGATGTGAGCAGCATGGTCTGCCCGCCCTGCGGACTGGACCAGCTGCAGGCCATCCTGGCCGACCCGCAGCTGCGGACTCGGGGCAAATACATCATCTGCCCGGAGCTGTGACCGGGCAAACAAAAAAACAGAGCCGTCAGGCTCTGCTTTTTTTGTGAGAAAGCGGTATTTATTATAAGGAATTATAAGGGGCGGATGAGCACCGCGCCCTTGCCCGCATTTTTTACCTCATAGAGGACCTGGTCCGCCGTGCGGTAGAGCTCGGAGAATTCCCGGGGCAGCTGACCGTACACGCCCCCGATGGAAACAGCGGACCCGGCGGCGGGCCAATGCTTTTGGGTGAGGGCCCGATAGTTCTGGACTACGCTGTTCAGCTTGCGCTCCAACACGCCCAGATCCCGGGGTGCGGAGAAAAATACCCCGAACTCATCGCCGCCCAGCCGGAACAAAATGTCGGTGCGGCGGAAGGTGTGGGTGAGCAGGGCCGCGAACTCATGCAGCGCCCGGTCGCCCTGCTGGTGGCCGTACAGATCGTTCACCAGCTTGAAATTGTCCAGATCCAGGATAGCGAACAGGTAGCCGCCGCTGCTTTGCATGGCGGTTTCAATGCGGGTCTGGCCCGCCTTGCGGTTGTAAAGACCGGTGAGGGGGTCCTTGTCCGCGGCCTTTTCCAGGTCCTTTTTGGCGTTGACCTGGGCGGAGATGTCCACCAGTACGCTGATAATGGCCTCGCGGCCGTTGTCGGCGACGGTTTTCCGGCCGATGTCGTGGACCCACATGTCGGAGCCGTCCCGGCGCTTCATCCGGTACTGCACCTCGTACTGGTCCCCCTTGGACAGGGCCTGCATCACCACCATCTTCACGAACTCCCGGTCATCCGGGTGGATGCTGTTGATCACCAGGCCCTGAATCTCGCGGGAGAATTCCTCGTAGCTCTGGTAACCGGCCATCTGCAGCATCCGGTCGTTGGCCACGTACAGCGGGAAGCCCTCCTCCACATAGCCGCCCACCACGCCGCCGGGCATGACCTGTACCAGGATCTCGATCAGCTCCTTCTGGGTGCTGCGGTTGATCTGCTCCGCGCCCTGCAAAACGAAGGACAGCGGGAAGAACTCGCCCTCCTCCTGGGTGCGGCTGGCCTCCGAGGCGTGCATGGTGTCGAAAAACCAGCTGCCGTCCTCCTCCTGATGCACACCGGCGGTCAGGCGGATGCGGTAGGTCACGTGCAGCCCGTGCTCGGGCTGGTCCAGCCCCAGGCGCACGCTGCAAAAGCAGTCCCAGCAGGAGGGGGCCCGCTGGTTCTGGGCATAATCCTTGATCTGATAGCTCATGGGCCAGGGCAGGACCTGGAGCTCCTCCAGCAAAAGGCGGCGGAACTGCTCCTTGCCCACGGCCACCTCGCCTTCGCCGGTCCCCACGCTGAGAAAGCCGGGAGAGAGCAGCTCCAGCGTTCCTTCCGGGTCCCGCAGCTGGAAGTACCGGCGGCAGAATTCATTCAGCCAGGCATAGACCTGGCCGTTTGGCACAGTGTTGTTGGTCATTGCTCCTCCTTTTCCGGTTTTTCCGGGGCGGCTTCCGCCTCCTTGGACACCAGGCTGTACACGTCCTCCAGCTCCATGGGACGGTAATAGTAGAAGCCCTGGATCATGTCACAGCCGCATTCCCGGATGATGCCGTCCTGGGCCCAGGTCTCCACGCCCTCCATGCACACCTTTTTGCCGAACCGGTGGCAGGCGTACACGATGCTGGAAATGAAGTTCATCTTGTCCTCCGAGGCGACCATCTCCAGCAGCAGCGAACGGTCCAGCTTGATGATGCTGGAGGGATATTGCAGCAGCATGCGCAGCGAGGAATACCCGCTGCCGAAATCGTCCAGCGCGATGCCGATGTCCAGCTCGCGGCAGGCATCCACAAAGCGCATCAGCTGCTCGGGACGCTCGTCCATGGAGCTCTCGGTCATCTCCGCCACCAGATTGCTGCCGCTCACCCGGTATTTTTCCAGAGTGGCGCGCATGAAGTCGGTGAACTGATCGTCGGACAGCTGCTGCAGGCTCATGTTGAAGGTGAGGTAGAATTCCGGCATACAGGCCGCAAGGCGCATGCAGTTGCAGGCGGCCTGCTCAAAGACCCACCGGCCCGCCAGCTGGATCAGGTTCCCCTTTTCCAGCAGCGGGATGAAGACGGCGGGGGAAATGTCCTGCCCCTGGAAGGTCCAGCGCAGCAAAACCTCGCCGCCCACCACCTGGCCGGTCTGGACCGAGACCACCGGCTGGATCACGATGCGGAAATTCTCCATGCTCCGCAGCACGTCGCGGCTCAGAGCCAGGGCAATGTTGGACATGTTCCGAATCTTTTCGCTGTTTTCCTGGGAATCCACCACGAACAGCTGTTTGGAATCCTGCTTGGCCACCTTGATGAGCGAGACCATGTTCTCCACGAAATCCGAGGGGGTCAGCCGGGCCTTGGGGCATTCCATCAGCGCGAAGGAGCAGGGGTGGTGCACCGAAAGCCCCACGCTCTTGTAGCCGTTCTCCACGATCTCGCGGATCTGGTGCACCAGCTCCTCCCGGCTCTCGGCACAGGCCGGGTCCACCAGAGCCATGTACCGCATGCCCTCCAGCCGGTAGAAGGACATCTTGTCCATCAGATTTTTCATCAGCTCATCGGCGATGTTGCTCACCAGATGGTCGCTGGAGGTGCGGCCGCGGGCGTTGTTCAGCTCGGTGATGCTGTTCAAGCTGAAGCCGATGGCAAGGCATTGCCGCCCGGCCTGGCGCAGCTGCTCCACCCGGCTGAACATGGCGGTGGCCCGTGGAAAGTTGGTCACCGGGTCCACCACGAAGTCGTCGTCCTGATGGGTGACGCGGCCGGCGAAAAACAAAGGCTGGGTCTTGTCCTCGTTCCATTTTAAAAGGCCGAAGCAGCGAATCCAGATGGTCTTGCCCGCGGCGTTGCGGATCTGGTAGCGCAGATCGTGCACCGTGCGCTTTTCCAGCAGCATGGTCTGGATCTGGCGGCGGTACATGTCCCGGTACTGGGGCGAGGGGATGCGCTTGGCCCATTCCTTCAAAAGACCCGGCACCACATTGCTGCGGAAGCCGAATTCGTCCCGCATGTTGTCGGAAATATAGAAAAGGTCCTTGGCCATGTCGCCGAAATAGAAGTAGCCCACCGTGTTCTGCTGGGAGATGGACTGGAACAGAAACTCCATGTCATGGTAGGTGGAGGCCAGGAAGTGGTAGAACAGGCTGCCCTTATCCTGCACGGCGCTCTCCTGCCGGCGGTCGCTTTTGCGCCGGTCGATGCCGGGGATGGAACCGTTGATGCGGTAGTAATCCCGCTTGTCCTGATACATGACCTGGTCGGCCCGGCAGATCAGGTCGTCCAGATCGAAGGGGGGCTGATCGGACCAGGCATAGCCCACCGCCATGTGATGCTGGTCCTGCTGGATGCGATGGCGCAGCGCCTGCACGTTCTCCTCAAAACGCTCCCGGGAAAAATCCCCGAACAGGGCCACAAACTCGTCGCCGCCGGAGCGGTAGATCCAGGGCGTTTGCAGGGTCTCCTGCAAAAGACTTACGCAGTGACGGATCAGCCGGTCGCCCGCGTCGTGCCCCATGGAGTCGTTGGTCTGCTTGAGGCTGGTGATGTCGCAGTAGACCACGCCCAGCTGCTTCAGGCTGCCCAGCCGGGCGCCCTGCTCGAACATGGCGTTCATGGCGTTGCGGTTGTAAAGGTTGGTGAGCGGGTCATGGTAGCTCAGGGCATGCAGACGACGCCGCAGGTCCCGGCGGCTGAGCAGCGAGGCCACAAAGCGGCCCACCACGTTGATGATGGGCGCGAGCATGCCCATCATTTCCCGGTTGGGATTGTCCACCCCAAGGAAACCGGTCACCTTGCCCTCGCTGCTCACCGGGCCCGCCGCCAAAGTGTTCACGTTCTGGGGCTTGAGCATGGCGTAGACCATGGGGTACTGGGCGCGGATGTCCTCCAGGTCCCGGATCAGGATCACCTCGTCCCGGGAGAATACCTGCATCCACCAGTCAATGCTGGACAGCGGCACCTTTTGCAGGATGTCCTTCTGGGGCTCGACTCCTTCCCGGCACCATTCGTAGGTGTTGTCCACCCGCTCGTCGGAGTCGATCTCGAACACATAGGCCCGGTCGCACTGGAAGGTCCGGCCCAGATAGCTCAGCAGCAGCTCCAGCGCATCGTTCGGATGGGTGGTGGAAAACATCTGCCGCATGCACTCGTTCAGAATGGTCTCGCTGCGGGCGTAGTAATAAGGTGTGTTGCACACGACCTCGGCGTCCACATCCACGGCCACTTCGATCCGGTAGCTGTGGCCCTGGTCGGTGAGCAGACTGTCCTTGACCAGATAGCGCTTGTTGAAGACCGGGTTTTTGTGGACCCAGGAAAGAAACTGCCCCTCCTTCAGCTGCTGGTTGTTGCAGAACGCGCAGGGGTGCGCGCTGCCCTGCAGCACTTCGTAGCAGAGCTTGCCCGTGTAGTCCTCCGGGCGCTGGTAGCCCAGCGATTCCCGCATTCTGCGGTTCATGTAGACCAGCTGGTGCGTTTGGGTATCCGAGATGTAGACGAACTCGTCCATCTCCTCAAAAAAGCGTTGCAGATGCTCCATCATAATGCATCGGTTCTCCCCTCTGTGCTTCCGGCGGCCCTGCCGCCCGATCCCTGTCTTTTTGATTATATCACAAAAAAATGCCCGGCTGTGTACCAGCCGGGACGGGAAAGAAAAGAAAATGCGGTGCATTTTGCGCCGCCTGCCTGCCAAAAGAGGCGGGTGCAGGTCCGTTTCGGACTGCCCCGCCTCTTTCAGGCTTTGCGCGCCGGGGATCGTTTCCCGGGGCAGGGGGAGAAAAGCCCCGGGTGGGGAGGAGATCAGCGGCGCTTGAAGAAGAACCACAGTCCAATTGCGCCGCAGGCGCATGCTCCGGCCGCACCGGCCAGCACGAGGGCGGCCTTGGGGCGGCGCACACCGCCGGAGGAGAAATCGGCGGAGGAGTCATTGGACGGGGTTGGCGTGGGGGAGGGCTGCTCCGTGGGCCGCGCTGTGGGAACGGCCGTGGGTGCCGCCGAGGGAGAGGCGGAGGGAGCTGCCGTGGGCTGTGCGGTGGGCCGCGCCGGGCGGATCACCGCAGTGCTGGGGGGAATTGTGGCCGCAGGCGCGGGAGTGGCCGGTGCGGAAGTCGGACCGGCAGGAGCCGCAGTGGGCTGTACCGCAGGAGCCGCAGTGGGCTGCGCTGCGGGAACAGCGGTAGGCTTCGCCGAAGGAACGGCGGTAGGCTTCGCCGTGGGAATAGCGGTAGGCTTCGCGGTGGGAACAGCGGTAGGCTTCGCCGAGGGAACAGCGGTAGGCTTCGCCGTGGGAACAGCGGTAGGCTTCGCCGTGGGAACAGCGGTAGGCTTCGCCGTGGGAACAGCGGTAGGCTTCGCCGTGGGAACGGCGGTGGGCTTCGCCGTGGGAACAGCAGTGGGCTCCGCGGTGGGAACGGCCGTGGGTTCCGCGGTGGGAACCGCCGTGGGTTCCGCGGTGGGAACCGCTGTCGGTTCGGCCGTGGGCTGTGCGGTGGGGGCCGCAGCCTCGAAGACCGTGAAGGAGAAGCTGGCGCTCATGCCCTGGTAGGTCACGGTGGCCTGCCGGGTCCCGGGCTGGCTGGCGTCAAAGCCGGTCAGAGTGTATTCTCCGGCGGCCAGCTCTTTGGGGCCGGAGGGGTAGTTGGCAAACACCCGCAGTCCCTGCGTGGAGACCGAGTCCCCCAGGCGGTAGGAGGTGAGAGCGGGCGGTGTTACCGACAGGGACAGCAGCGCATCGGCTGAGTCGGGACCGTTGAACCGTACCATGGCCTTGCCGTCCATCCGGTAGGCGGTGAACAGCCGGTCGCCGAACACCGTCAGGCTGGCGCTGTCGCCGCCCTTGTCCACCCGGTTGCCCACCGGGGTGAGAGCGCCGTCCTTCAGTTGGTAGACCCGCAGGTCCTTGGCGGAAGCGCCGTTTGGAGCGGCCAGCAGGAAGGCTGTGTCTGCGCCAAAGGCCAAGCGGGGTTCATGGGCCACCTTGTCCAGCCGGGCCAGCTCTTTCCAGGAATCGCCGTCCAGCTGCTTTATCACCGGGGCGTCGCCGCCCAGAGCGGCCAAAAGTCCGCCGCTGCCGGCGGCCAGGTCATAGGAGGAGGCGCTGCCCGGGCTCGGCAGCCGGGAAAAGCCGCCGTCCTGGACCTGATAGACCAGAAGATCGTCGTTGTTGGTCACATCCCGGAAGGCCAGATACACCTGGCCCTGCCCGGTCACTGCGGCCTTCGGGTTGCCGAACATCCGGCCGGATGCGCAGAAGCCCTGTCGGCTGAGACCGCTGCTGGTGATGGTGGCATAGCCCGCCTGGGCGTAGCCGCCGGTCACATAGGCAAGATGCAGGGTTCCGCCCTGGGCGGTGAGGGCATAGTCATCCACGTCCGGCAGGCTGCCCAGAGACTTCCAGGCGCCGTCCGCCAGCATGGAGAGGTACAGCGCGCCGTCGCTGGCGCGCCAGGCCACCACCGGAGCATCGCGCAGGCTGGTCAGAGTCACCCGGTCAAAGCCGCCTGCCTGGGTGAGGAGCTCCCCGGTCACCGGGGCCCAGTCCGGGTCCGCAAAGGCATAAAGCTGCAGCTGGTCGCCGGTGTAGGGCAGGTCATATCCGGCGGCCATGATCTGGCCCCGGATCGGCCCCTGGGCCAGCGCCGCGCCGGTATGGGCGGGGAACTGGGCGTCCTGCCAGAGAATCTGAGGGTCCGCCTCGGGGATGGTGACCGAGAAGGTCATGGTTCCGCTTTGGGCAGAGGAGACATCCGAGATCACGATGCCGGAGTTGGTGCCGTCCGAGAAGGTGAGCGCGCCCTGGGCCAGCCCGGCGTTCGGGTCCGCGCTGCCAATGGAGGTGCGCCCGCTCTCGGCGGAGAGGAAGGCGTTGCCCACGGTGGCCCGCTCGCTGCCCTCCACGTAGCCGCTTTGGCCCGGCTGGGGGCGGAACACATACACGCCGGTGGAGCCGAAATAGTTGCTCAGGCTGTCCACCGTGGTGTCCACCCGGTAGACGATGAGACCGGAGCCGCCGATGCGTGCATCCAGGGTGTCCTCGCTCTGCTGGGCGTTCTGGCGGCGCATCTCCACCACAAAGACCTCATAGGGATTGCGCTTTGAGCGGATCACATAGGCCTGATTGCCCGCTTCGCCGGGGGCGCTGACGGAAATGCTCTGGGCCGAAGCAGTCAGCTTGGGCAGCTGGCACCAGCCGGTGAAATGAGACCGCAGATAGGCCAGCGGCCAGCTCGGATACCGGGAAGAGAAGGCCATGATGTCCCAGGTGCCCACCGGAACCGAACCGTTCCGGGCGTACAGGTCCGGATAGCCCAGCGTGTGCAGAAATTCGTGGCAGATCAGCCCGGAGCCGTCCGCCTGGGCGGAGTCCAGCAGCCGGTCGGTGTTCAGCATGTTGTAGTCCGCCACCTCCTTGCCGCTGTAGCGCAGGCCCGCGGGGAGGGTGTTCTGATGGGGATACAGCGAGGGCGGCGAGCCGGTGGCGTTGTCCGCCTTGCCCAAGAGCACCACGCTCAGGTTGTCGATGCAGCCGTCGCCGTCGTAATCCAGGGTCTGGCCCTGCAGCTCGGGCAGCTGGCGCACCAGCTCGGTGAGAATCGAGGAATCCATGCTGCTGCTCTGGGCCTGCTGGCGGGTGAAGGGCAGCTCACAGGCGGTCAGGGTCTTGCCGTCCCACTGGGGGAAGAGGTTGTGCACCCGGAACTGGCCGCCGGAGATGGTGTTCATGTACTGCCGGAAGGAGCGGCCCTGTTTGCCGTCGTAAAGCTCCATCAGCGCCTGCGCCCGGCTCTTGCCCGGCTGGGCCGAGGGGGCGTTGAAGTAGTCCTTGTCCGGCTCGTCGCGGAAATAGGCGAACAGCACCAGGTTGGCAAAGTCCCGGGGCTGCCGGTCTTCCGCCCGGGTGGGCAGAAGAAGGGCGCCGGTGGGCGCAAGACAAAGCACCAGAGTGAGCAGGGCGGCGATACAGCGTTTGATCATGGGGGAGTCCTCCGTTTACAGGGATGAAAACACGGCAGGGGGAGCCGCGGCAAGGGAAATGTGGCTTTATTATACGAAGCCGATGGGAAAAAGAAAAGACCAAAACCGGCCCGATCCCCCGGAATTTACAATAGGTTTACAGCCCATAAAGGTTGCGTAAAGGTTTCCCCTCACATATCTTTCACCCTTTGCACGGAGCCTTTTCACAAACGGCGGCTAAAATAAATTCGGCTTTTCCCCGAATGGGGAAAGTTTGAATGATCCATAAGGGGGAATCGTGATTGATGAGTAAGGTGAAAACGGCTCTTGGCCGGGTGGGCGGAAGCCTCGGACGGCACAAAAAGGCCCTGATTGCGGCAGTATTGATCCTGGCGGTTGCGGTGGCCGGGCTGTGGTATTTCCGCATGCGGCGGCCCGCGCTGCCCGCGGCGGCGCAGGGGGGCAGCTATGTGCGCACCGTGACCCTGCAGAAGGGCAACCTGGACGACTCCATCAGCGCCAGCGGCACCGTGGAGAGCAGTGATGTGTCCAATGTGACCACCGACCTGAAGTACACCGTGAAGACGGTGAATGTACAGGTGGGCGATATGGTCGAGGCAGGGGATGTGATCTGCACCCTGGACACCGAGAGCCTGGAAAAGAGCATTGAGAAGGCCAAGGAAGCCCTGGCGGACAGCATGGCCCAGGCGGAAAAGACCTACCAGAAGGCGCAGGAGAGCCTGGCCGAAGCGCAGACCAAGACCAGCGAGGCCAAGACTGATATGGATGAAGCCCAGAGCGCCAAGGACGACGCCTGGTCCGCCTACGACAGCGCTTGCAGCAAGGTGAGCTCCTTCCAGACCGAGGCGGACGATGCCGCCGCCCGGCAGGAGAACGCTTTGAGCGCCCTGAACGATGCCATGGCGGTTACGGCCCAAAAGCAGACCGCCTACAACGACGCCTACGGCGCCTGGAAGACCGAGAGCGACCGTCAGCTGGCGGCGGACTATGAGCCCGCCGAGGGCGACGCGGAAAAGCTGGCCGGGCTGCAGACCGCCATGGACAATGCCCAGGCCCAGCTGGATGCGGCAAACGAGGCCCAGACCAAGGCCCAGGAGAGCTACGACCAGACCTCCCTCCAGGCACAGGAAAAGCAGAAGGCGCTGAGCGATGCCCAGAACACGGTGGGCCTGACCGGCCTGCAAACCGCCTACCAGCAGGCACAGGCTGCCTACGAGCAGGCCCAGACCGCCTATGACCAGGCGGTGAAGAACCAGGAGACCGCCCAGGAGACCTGCGACGATGCGCTGGAGAGCTACAATAAATCCGGCGAGAGCGACGAGCTGGCCGACCTGCAGGAGCAGCTGGAGCAGTGCACGCTGACCGCCGAGACCAGCGGCAAGGTGACTGCGGTGAACGCCACTGTGGGCAGCATGATCGAGGGTGCGGCCGCCACCATTCAGAACACTGAATCCCTGAAGGTGGCCATCACCATTCCGGAATACGATATTGAGAGCGTGAAGGTGGGCATGACCGCCCGCATCACCAGCGACGTGACCGACAAAGAGGTGAACGGCACCCTGAGCCAGATCTCGCCCACTGCCACCGGCGGCGGTTCCTCCTCCAGCAGCTTTGCGGCGGAGGTGACCGTGGATGACGCGGACAGCGGCCTGCTGATCGGCACCAACGCCAAGGTGGAGATCATCCTCTCCACCACCGAGGACGTGTTCACCGTTCCGCTGGACGCCATCGGCGAAAACGAGGCGGGCGAGAGCGTGATCTATGTGCAGACCGGCGAGGAGAACGGCGAGCCTGTGTTTGAGGAGATGGCCGTGACTGTGGGCGAGGAAAACGACTACTATGCCCAGATCAGCGGCGCAGAGCTGGAAGAGGGTCTGGTGGTGCGCGCCTCGGCCGACACGGACGAAGCCACCGAGGAGCTGGACATGGGCACCATGATGCCCGGCGAGATGAGCGGCATGGCCCCCGCTGAAGAGGGCGGCATGCAGGGCTCGGTGGTCATTGCGGCCCCCGCGGATGGCGGTGGCGGCGGCCGGGGCGGCATGGCCGGCGGCCCGGCGATGGGAGGCTGATGCAGATGCAGCCGATCATTGACATGCAGGGCATTGTGAAACGGTATTACATCGGCAAGCCCAACGAGCTGGAGATCCTGCACGGCATCGACCTGCAGGTATATCCCGGCGAATTCGTGGCCGTCGTGGGCGAGTCCGGCAGCGGCAAGTCCACCTTAATGAATATCCTCGGTGCGCTGGACCGGCCCACCGAGGGCAGCTACAAGCTGGACGGCGTGGACATCACCAGCGCAAAGGACAAGGAGCTCTCGGTCATCCGCAACCGGAAAATCGGGTTTGTGTTCCAGACCTTTAATCTGATCGGGCGCACCAGCGCTCTGAAAAATGTGGAGCTGCCCATGCTCTACGCCGGGGTGCCCGCCCGGCAGCGTACCCAGCGGGCCAAAGAGCTGCTGGAGATGGTGAACATGACCGAGCGGGCCCGCCACCAGCCCAATGAGCTTTCCGGCGGTCAGAAGCAGCGGGTGGCCATTGCCCGGGCGCTGGTGAACCAGCCCGCTTTGCTGCTGGCGGACGAGCCCACCGGCGCGCTGGACTCCGCCACCAGCCGCACCGTGATGGATATTTTCCACCAGCTGCACGCCAGGGGCATGACCATCGTGCTCATCACCCACAGCCAGGAGCTGGCCGCCGAGTGCGAACGCATCCTGACTCTGCGGGACGGCCGGTTCGTGGGCGAGCGAAAGGGGGCGGGACGCAGTGCAGCTGTTTGACAACATCCGCCTGGCCTTCGGCAGCCTGTGGGCCAACAAGCTGCGGGCGCTGCTCACCATGCTGGGCATCATCATCGGCATCGGCTCGGTGATCGCCATCGTTACGCTGGGCGACTCGCTTACCGGCTCCATCACCGACAGCCTGCAGAGCTTCGGCATCAACAACATCACCGTGAGCTTGCAGCAGAAAACCGAGGACGACGAGACCAGCGGCGGCGCGGTGCGCATGTTCAGTATGGCAAACCCCACCAGCGAGGACCTGTTCACCGACGCCATGATCGAGGAGTTCCGCGCGGCCTACCCGGAGCAGATCTACGCCATCGCTCTGGACCAGAGCCTGGGCAGCGGTCAGGTGCAGCAGGGCGACACCACCGCGCAGGTGAACGCCATGGGCGTGAACGAGGAATACGCGCTGGCCAATGACCTGAACCTGCTGCACGGACGCTTTATCAAGGATTCCGACGGCGAGCGCCAGATCGCTGTGGTGAGCGACGTATTCTGCGAGAGCGTGTTCGGCCAAAGCGGCGCGTCGGTGCTGGGGCGTGAATTTGATTTGACGGTGAACGGTCAGCTGCTCAAGTTCTATGTGGCAGGCGTTTATGAATACGATGACGACGGCTTTGTGAGCATGACCGGCGCCGACCCGGTGACCGAGCTGTACCTGCCCATGGAAGCGGCGCAAAAGCTGACCGGTGAGACCGGCTACCAGAGCTTCACCGTGGTGGCCTCCACCGGCACCGACACCGCCGCCTTCCTGGAGCAGGTGGAGAGCTTCTTCGCCAGCTTCTATACCCGCAACGAGAGCTACACCGCTACCGCTTCCAGCATGGAGAGCATGCTGGAGGAGATGACCAGCATGCTGAACACCGTCAAACTGGCCATCAGCGCCATCGCGGCCATCAGCCTGCTGGTGGGCGGCATCGGCGTGATGAACATTATGCTGGTGAGCATCACCGAACGCACCCGGGAGATCGGCACCCGCAAGGCGCTGGGCGCGCCGGGCTTTGCCATCCGGATGCAGTTCATCACCGAGGCGGTGGTGATCTGTCTGGTGGGCGGCGCGCTGGGCGTGGCCCTGGGTGTGGGCCTGGGCGCGGCAGGCGCGGGCCTTTTGGGCTACGCGGCAAAGTCCAGCCCTGCCGCCATCGGACTGGCGGTGGGCTTCTCCATGCTCATCGGCGTGTTCTTCGGTTATTACCCAGCGGGCAAGGCAGCCAAGATGGACCCCATCGAGGCGCTGCGTTATGAATAAATCCTTGACAAAACCGCGAAGCGGCGGTATCCTTAATCATGCTTTGTATATCCGGGAATGAAGTTCTCCCGTGGGCGGGCGTGACAGGCCTGTCCTAAACCGCTTTGCTTTAAGCTGATGACTTCTGCGACGAAACCAGACGCAGAAGCCATCGGCTTTTTTGCGTCCAAAAACGGAAGAACAGAGAGGGAAGAATTATGTTGACATCACTTGCATTTATCTTTTTGGTGGGGCTTGCCGCGGCGGCGCTCTGCCAGCGGCTGCACCTGCCGCGCATCATCGGCATGCTGGCCACCGGCATTTTGCTGGGACCCTATGCGCTGAATCTTCTGGATGATTCCATCTTGTCCGTCTCCGGCGATCTGCGCCAGATGGCGCTGATCATCATTCTGCTGAAGGCGGGGCTTTCGCTGAATCTGGCCGATCTGAAAAAGGTGGGCCGGCCGGCGGTGATGATGGCCTGTGTGCCCGCCAGCTTCGAGATCCTGGCCTTTGTGCTGTTTGCGCCCATGCTGTTGGGTGTGAACCGGGTGGAGGCTGCGGTGATGGGCGCGGTGCTGGCGGCGGTCTCCCCGGCGGTGGTGGTGCCCCGGATGGTCCATCTGATGGAGACCGGCTACGGCACCGACAAGAGCATCCCACAGCTCATCATGGCGGGGGCATCCTGCGATGATATCTTCGTGATCGTGCTGTTCTCCACCTTCGCGGGAATGGCCCAGGGCAGCAGCGTACAGCTGTCCAGCTTTGCGTCCATCCCGGTGTCCATTGGCCTGGGTGTGCTGCTGGGCGCGGCGGTGGGCTGGGCACTGAGCACCTTTTTTGAGGCGGCCCACGCCCGGCGGCGCTGTGTGCGCAACAGCACCAAGGTAGTGATCCTGCTGGGGACCGCCTTTCTCCTGATGGCTGTGGAGACCTGGGCCAAGCCGGTGGTGCCGGTGTCCGGTCTGCTGGTGGTGGTGAGCATGGCCTGTGTGCTGAAGCTGAAAAGCGTGGCCTTTGTGTCCAAGCGGCTTTCGGAAAAATTCGGCAAGCTGTGGATCGCTGCCGAGGTGATCCTCTTCGTGCTGGTGGGCGCGGCGGTGGACATCCGCTATACCCTGGGCGCGGGCCTCGCGGCTGTGGCCGTGATCCTGGCCGCGCTGTGCTTCCGGTCGGTGGGGGTTCTGCTCTGCGTGACCGCCACCCCCCTGTGCTGGAAGGAGCGGCTGTTCTGTGTGATCGCCTACCTGCCCAAGGCCACGGTGCAGGCGGCCATGGGCTCGGTGCCGCTGGCCATGGGCCTTGCCTGCGGGCAGATCGTGCTGTCGGTGGCGGTGGTTGGCATCCTGATCACCGCGCCGCTGGGGGCAATCGGGATTGATCTGAGCTACAAGCGCCTGCTGAACCACCCGGCAAAGACGGTGGAATAAGAGAAGCGCCCCCCGCGCCTTTACAAACCGCAAGGCGGCAGAGTATACTGAAAGCAGCATACTCTGCCGCCTTTTTGCGGCTGTTAATCAATCAGGAAATGAGGCGTTTTGCGATGAGCTATACCTTTGGATTCATCGGTGTGGGCAACATGGGCGGCGCGCTGGCCCGGGCGGCCTGCCGCTGGAACCCCCGCCAGGTGGTGCTGACCAACCGGAGCATGGAAAAGGCCATCTCTCTGGCTGAGGAGCTGGACTGCGACGTGGCGATGGACAACGCCACCGTTGCCCGGGAAGCCAAATTCATCTTTTTGGGCGTGAAGCCCGCCGGTATGGGCCAGGTGCTGGCCGAGCTGGCCCCGGTGCTGGCCCAGCGGACCGACCGGTTCGTGCTGGTGAGCATGGCCGCGGGCCTGCAGCTGGACCGGCTGGCCCAGATGCTGGGACGGCCCGCCCCCATGCTGCGCATCATGCCCAATACGCCGGTGGCCATCGGCGAGGGCATGATCCTGTACACCGCCGGTCCCGGTGTGGACCGGGAGGATCTGGAAGAGTTCCTCATTAAGATGGACGCCGCCGGCCGGTTCGATTCTATCGACGAAAAGCTGATGGACGCGGGCAGCTCGGTGTCCGGCTGCGGCCCCGCTTATGTGTACCAGTTCATCGAGGCTCTGGCGGACGGCGGCGTGGAATGCGGCCTGCCCCGGGCGAAGGCTTTGGAATACGCTGCCCAGACCCTGGCGGGTGCGGCCCAGATGGTATTGGAGACCGGCAAGCATCCCGGCCAGCTGAAGGACGAGGTGTGCAGCCCCGGCGGCAGCACCATCGCCGGAGTCCATGCACTGGAGGAGGGCGGCCTGCGGGCCGCGGCCATCAACGCAGTGGTCAAAAGCTTTGAAAAGAACAAGGAGCTGGGCAAACAGTGAGCGAGTATAACATCAAGCTGGTGGGGCTGGACATCGACGGCACCCTGCTGAACACCAAAAACCAGATCAGTCCCCGCAACCATGCGGCCATTCGGGCGGCCATTGACGCGGGCTGCCGGGTGATCCCGGCCACCGGCCGGCCGCTGCGGGGCGTGCTGCCGGAATTTATTCAGATTCCCGGCGTGGATTATGCGGTCACCGCCAACGGCGCCACCGTGGTGCGGCTGAGTGACGGCGAGTTCGTGATCAAAAACTGGCTCAGCCGGGCGCGCCTTCAGAAGCTGTATGAGGCCACTCAGGGCCTTTGGCGGGTGTTCGACGTGTTTGTGGGCGGCAGCGGCTACAGCGAGAAGAAAAATCTGGATGCCGCCGAGGAGTGGGCCCCCCGCAATATGGCTCCCTATATGCGGATGAGCCGTCAGCCGGTGGAGAGCATTCCGGACTTCATTGCCGCCCAGGAGGGCTTTGAGAAGTGCAGCATGTTCTTTACCAGTGAGGAAAACCGGCAGAAGGTCCGGCAGATCGCTCAGGAGATGGGCGGCTTTTCCATCGTGTCCAGCGAATCCAACAATCTGGAGATCAGCGACGAGGGAGCGACCAAGGGGCTGGCCCTGCTGGAGCTGGGCTGGATGCTGGGCCTGGAGAAAAGCCAGGTGATGGCCTGCGGCGATTCGGAAAATGATCTGCCCATGCTGGAGACGGTGGGCCTGGGCGTGGCCATGGGCAATGCGCCCCGCTTCATTCAGGAGAAGGCTGCGGCGGTCACCGCCACCAACGACGAGGACGGCGTGGCCCTGGCGCTGGAAAAATACGTGCTGGGCAGGTGATGTGCTGGTGGATTTCTTGCGGGAAAAGGGCGTCATTGCGGCGAATCTCTGTCTGATCGCCGGGCTGCTGTTTTTCAGACCGCTGTTTCCGGCGGGGCTGGCGCTGTGGGCGGTCAGTCTGGCGATGCGCCTGCACCGGGAACCGGCAAAGGGCATGAAGCTGTTTTACGGGGCTTTGTGTGTGCTGGTGAGCCTGTGGTTTTTGTTGTCACTGGCCGGGCAGCTGGCGGTTCTGGCCGGCTGGTTCGGCTGGACTTGAACAGAACAAAAGAAAAAGAAGGAGCCCGGGGAGAGCTCCTTCTTTTTTTATGCGGTTTTGCGGGGGCGTTACTGCCTGCCCCGGTTGTAGACGCTCTGCTGCTCCACCCGCAGCACCACCCGGCCAACAAACAGGGTGAGCAGAATCTCCACCGGCAGCAGCACCAGATTTTTTCCGATGCGCAGCGGCAGGGTGGCCAGCTGAAAATTCTGGCCATAATAAAGATACAGCCAGAAGCTGTTCAAAAAGATGTTCAGCAGAATGTTGATGCTCAGCTTGGCGGCCAGCACCCGGTACCAGCGCAGCGGCTGGCGGTAGAGGGCCAGGCCCCAGATCATTCCGGCCAGAATGGCAGTGAGGGTAAAGCCGGGGAAATAGGCGCCGCCGCCGTTGTTCACCACCCAGCCCAGAAAATCGCTGGCGGCACCGGCGGTCATGGCCACCGCGGGGCCGAACAGCATACCGGCCATGGCGCTGGTCAGAAAGCCGAAGCCGATGCGCAGCTGGGGGATGAGCTGCAGCCGGATGTTCAGTGCATCCAGCGTGATGTTCAGCGCGATGAGCAGCGCCACCACCGCCAGAGTGCGGGGCTGGTGGAACCGGGCGGCGGAATCCTGAAAGAGTTGCTTGATTTTGGACATGAAAAAACCTCCTTTGAATGCGGATGCCGCACAAAAGGAGGTGAGGGTACAAAAGGAGGGCACGGCGCGGCAAGGGCACAGCGCCCCGCATTTGCCTGCACACACTTCGTTTATGCAGCAGCGGGATGCAAAGCCTGTACCGCGAAGCGGAGTGCTTCTTCGTCCGGCCCGCAACTCCCCGTCGGGCTGGCACTTGACGCACAGGCTTTTACTCTGCACGCTCCATTATAGACCCGCTGCAAAGGGAAAACAAGCCCCGACGGCAAATTTGAAGAGTCAGTCTTTTTTGTCCGCCGCCTTGTTTACCACCAGGATGCCCGCGCAGATCAGCGCCAGCGCCGCCAGCCCCTGGGGGCGGAAGGCCGCCGCGCCCTCACCCAGCAAAAGGGCGCTGAGCAGCACGCCGAATACCGGGTTCATGAAGCCGAACACCGAGATGCGGGCTACCGGGTTGTGAGCCAGCAGCACCGACCACAGCGAGTAGGCTACTGCCGAAATAAAGCCCATGTACACCAGCAGTGCTGCCGAACCGGCGGTGGGTGCGGCCAGCCGCCCGCCCAGCACAAGACCCAGCAGGGTCATGACCACGCCGCCGAACAAAAACTGCCAGCCGCAGAGCACGAAGGTGTCCTCCTTCTGGGAGTAGCGCTTTACCAGTACGCTGGAAAAGGCGTAGGCAATGGCGGCGATAAGCACCAGGCCGTCACCCAGCAGGCTGCTCTGCCCGCCGGAGGAGCTGCTCAGATTGATGAGCGCCACCCCGGCAAAGCCTACGGCACAGCCGATCAGCTTCTGGGCGGTGAGGGCTTCGTAGCGGAACACCAGCGTGGCCAGCAAAATGCAGAAAAAGGTGTTGGTGGCGGTGATGATGGCCGCGTTCACGCCGCTGGTGTTGGCTACACCGGCGTAATAAAATACGTACTGCAGAATGGTCTGCACGCAGCCAAGCTTGAGGACCATCGGCAGGGTCGCTTTGCTGGGGGCGGCCAGACGGTGAGCCCGGATGCTGGCAAAGGCAATGACCATCAGCCCGGCAATGGAAAAGCGAATCCCGGCGAACACCAGCTGGCCGGGAATGTCGCTGGACGCCAGCTGGAACAGCTGGCAGCCGATCTTGATGCAGGGCACCGCGCTGCCCCACAAAAAGCAGGGAATCGGGGCCAGAGCGGCGGCCACTGCCGGACGGGAAAGGGGAGAAGACTCCTTCATATACAACAATCCACCTCTCAGGGTTTGAAATATCCACTGGAAAAGTATAAAATGTTATCAGAAAAAAGTAAAGCCGCGCGCCGGAAGCATTGTCCGGCGGGCAGCTCCGGCAGGGCCCTTGCCAAAAGGGCCGGAAAGGAACAAGACTATGGCAGTTTGCAAATTCAGCGAGATGGAATACACCCGCCCGGACGTGCAGCGGGTGACCGAAGCTTACCGGCAGCTCACCGCCCGGGCCGAAAAGGCCGAAAGCGGTCGTGAGCTGGCGGACATTTTCAAAGAGCACACCAAGCTGGACGATGAATTCAGCACCGCGGCCCGCCTGGCGCAGATCCGCCACACTCTGGATACCCGGGATGAATTCTATGATGCGGAAAACGACTTTTTCGACCAGGAGGCCCCCGGCGTGGGCAACGCCCAGCTGGCGCTGTACCGGGCGCTGCTGGCCAGCCCTCACAAGGAAGGCCTGGCGGCGGAGTACGGCGAGATCTTGCTGCAGAAGATGGAGGTGGCCGCTGCCAGCGCCAGCGAGGAAGTGCTGGAGCTGATGCAGCAGGAGAACGCACTGGCCAGCCGCTACCAGAAGCTGTACGCGGGCGGTCAGGTGCAGTTCGACGGCAAGAGCCTGACCTTGCCCGAGATGGGCCCCTACAAGCAGAGCCTGGACCGGGCGGTGCGCAAGGCCGCCTTTGAAGCGGACGGCCGCTTCTTCGACGACAACCGGGAAGAGCTGGACGAGATCTACACCAAGATGATCGAGAACCGCAACGCCCAGGCCCGCAAGCTGGGCTACGAGAGCTATGTGCCCCTGTCCTACCTGCGGATGGGCCGGCTGGGCTACAATGAGGCGGATGTGAAGAGCTTCCGGGATCAGGTGGCCCAGAGCGTGACCCCGCTGGCTCACGAGGCCATGAAGGAGCAGTTTGCCCGCATCGGCCTGCCTGACGCAAAATTCTACGATACCACCGTCAGCTTTAAGGACGGTAACCCCATTCCGCAGGGCACCGCCCCCGAGCTGCTGGCCAAGGCGGTGCAGATGTACCGGGAGCTGAGCCCCGAGACCGCCCGCTTCATCGACTTTATGACCGAGAGCCAGCTGTTTGATCTGGAGAGCCGCCCCGGTAAGGCCCCCGGCGGCTACTGCGAGACCATCCCCGGCTACGGCGCGCCCTTTGTGTTCTCCAACTTCAACGGCACCTCCGGCGACGTGGATGTGCTCACCCATGAGGCAGGACACGCCTTCCAGGCATGGGTGGCGGCCGGCCAGGGGATGTGCCAGGAGCTGGCCAACCCCGGGCTGGAGAGCTGCGAGATCCACAGCATGTCCATGGAGTTCCTCACCAGCCCCTGGCATCACCTGTTCTTCGGCAAAGACACCGCCAAGTATGCCCTGGCCCATGCCCAGGAGGCGCTCACCTTCCTGCCCTACGGCTGCATGGTGGACGAGTTCCAGCACATCGTCTACAGCCAGCCCCATCTGACTCCGGATGAGCGCAATGGTATCTGGCTGGAGCTGGAGCGCAAGTACCGCCCCTGGAACGACTTTGCCGGCCTGCCCTTCTATGGCCGGGGCGCGGGCTGGCAGCGGCAGCTGCACGTCTATCAGTACCCCTTCTACTACATCGACTACTGCCTGGCGCAGATCGTGTCGCTGCAGTTCTTTGCTGCCCATCTGAACGATCCGAAGGACGCCTGGCAGCGTTACCTGGCTTTGGTGAAGAAGGGTGGCGGCGACACCTATGCAGGCCTGGTCAAAGCCGCGGGCTTTACGGTTCCCTTTGAGCAGGGGGCCATTGCACCGGTGGCACAGCAGGTGTTCGACTGGGTGAAGGAACAGAACAAAAAGCTGTAATCTCTGAAAAAACGTTTCATGGGCCCGGAGGCAGCATTGCCTCCGGGCTTTTTTGTGCAAAACAGATTGCACAGGGAAAAACAGGTTCATATATATACAATATATAAGAGAAAAGGCTGTTTTTGACCCAAAAAGAAAAATATGACTTTTTTCAAAGAAATTTGAAAAAAGGTGTTGACTTCTGCCCCGCGGCTGTGGTATTATAACTGAGCCGTCAACGACGGCAAGCCGCTCAAAAGAGCTTGAAAAAATATTTCAAAAAGTGCTTGACAAAAAGAACTTCGCGAGATATAATAAACAAGCTGTCCCGCGAGGGAGAGCGGCACAGGACCTTGAAAATTGAACAATATCGAAGCTTGAACGGAACCTTATCGTG
>CASFJO010000010.1 GCA_949295035.1 uncultured Gemmiger sp. | reverse complement strand
TCCTTTGGGCCGTGGATGGATCCCGGCCTCCAGCTTCCGCTCTTTTCTTCGCTCACGCTCAAGCAGCCGTTTTACCACCTGCTTATCTCGAAAGCCGTAGTATTCTGCAACTTCCCGCTGGGTTTTCCCCTCTGCCACCATCGCCTTGATTTCTGGCAGCAGCACTTGAACATGTGTATATTTCCGCTTTTTCATAACAAGACCCCCTGATGTAGTCTATTTTCCTACATCAGGGGGTCTTTTGTCACTGTCCGTTTTTACTGGATCGGTTCACCTTTTGGTCCAGCGCGGGCCTTGTTTTTGTCTGTTTCCCCGAGGGCCGGAGTATTCCGGCCCGACAGATGGGGGTATGGGGGACTGGTCCCCCATATTGGCCTATTTCGCCTGCCCTGCCCGCTGGCGCATCTCGGCGCGGATATGGCGGAAAGCCACGGCGAAGGTGGAGGTGGTGACGGTGACGGCCGTCAGGTCGGCCACCGGCTCGGCCAGGATGACCGCCAGCACCTTGTTGACCGGCAGCACGGCGGGCAGGATGTAAATCAGGGGGATCAGCAAGATGACCTTGCGCAGCAAAGCCAGGAACACGCTGATCCTGGCGCGGCTGAGTGCCACGAAGGTCTGCTGGCAGGCCAGCTGGGCGCCGAAAAACAGCGACCCGCTCATGAACACGCGCAGACACTGCTGCGTATAGGCGGCAAGTTCCGGCTGATCCAGGAAGATGGCCACCATCACCCCCGGTTTGATGACGCACAGGGCCCACAGGGCGATGGAATAGCTCAGCGCGCTGATCAAAAGCAGCCGGAACGCTTTGGCCACCCGGGCCTCGTTGCCGGCGCCGTAGTTGTAGCTCACGATGGGCTGGCAGCCCTGGCTCAGGCCGGTGAGCGGCAGCATGGAAAACTGCATCACGCTGATCAGTACCGTCATGGCGGCCACCGCGTCGTCGCCGCCCCAGGCGCGCATGCTGGTGTTGAAGCAGACCGAGATGGCGCTCTCGGTCATCTGTATGATAAAGGGGGACACCCCCAGCCCGATACAGGGCAGCAGCACCGAGGGGGAGACGCGCAGGTTTGCCGCCCGGATGCGCAGGTAGGTGGTCTTGCCGCAGAGAAACGCCACCACCCACACGCAGGATATCCCCTGGGAAATGATGGTGGCCCAGGCCGCGCCGGCCACCCCCATATCAAACACAAAGATAAAGATCGGGTCCAGCACGATGTTGCACACCGCCCCGATCAGCACCGTGAGCATCCCCATCCGGGCAAAGCCCTGGGCGTTGATAAAGGCGTTGAGCCCCAGCGCCAGCAGCACGAACACCGTGCCCATGGAATAGATCCGCATATAGCTCCAGGCGTAGCCGATGGTGGCCTTGCTGGCGCCGAACAGCCACAGCACCGGCCTGCCCCAGATCTGGAACGCGGCCGTGAGCACCGCGCTCAGCACCAGCATGGCGGCGGTGCAGTTGCCCAGGATGCGCTCGGCCATGGCCTTGTCGCCCTTGCCCATATAGATCGAGGCCCGGGGCGCGCCGCCCATGCTCACCAGCGCCGCGAACGCCGAAAACATCATGATCACCGGCATCGCCACCCCCATGCCGGTGAGGGCCGCGGGCCCGATGTCCGGGATATGGCCGATGTACATCCGGTCCACCATATTGTATAACAGATTGATGACCTGCGCCGTGATGGCGGGCAGCGCCAGCTGAAACAGCAGGCGGCCCACCGGCTCGGTGCCCAGGTTCGGCTGCGCCGCCCCGGCGGGATGATGTTTCATGATCGGCAGACACTTCCTTTCCCGCGGGGGAGGGCCGCGGCGTATGGTTGTATGATACAGTGAATTGTCAAACTAAGTGCAACAGGAATTGAGTTCAAAGTCCCATAATTCCTGGGCAGAATGGAAGTTAAGAACCTTTCGAGGCCTGGCGTTAATCAACGCCAGGTTTCGTTTTAGTGTAGCGGGGGCAACACGG
>CASFJO010000009.1 GCA_949295035.1 uncultured Gemmiger sp. | reverse complement strand
CGGGGGCCTGCCCGGCCACCGGGGCCCGCCGCCGCCCGCCAGGGGCGGGGGCGGGATTTGCGGCGCGGGGCGGGTTTCTGGTATGATACACACATAGCAGCTGCACCGCCGCGGACGCAGGGTCCCGGCGGCACACAAAACGACAGAAAAGGAGACGACCATGAATTTTTCCTTTGACCGGGACAGAGCGCAGACCATGCACCCCGCGCCCGATCCCAACCTGCGGCGCCGGATGCGGGCGGCGGCGATCGTCGCCGTGGTGCTGGCGCTGGCGCTGGTCCTGCTGAGCCAGGCCTTTTACATCATCAACGAGCAGGAGAACGCGGTGGTGGTGACCTTCGGCACCCCGGCCGCGGTGACCGAGCCGGGCCTGCATCTGAAGGTCCCCTTTGTGCAGCAGGTGCGCAAGGTGGATATGACCATCAAGAGCTTTGCGATCGGGTATGACATCGCCACCAACGAGTCCATCCCGGACGAATCGCTCATGATCACGGCGGACTACAACTTTGTGAATGTGGACTTCTTCGTGGAGTACCGGGTGACCGACCCGGTCAAGGCGATCTACGCCAGCCGGGAGCCTGTGGAGATCCTCAAGGCGCTGAGCCAGAGCTACATCCGGGACACCATCGGCATGTATCCGGTGGACGACGTGATCACCACCGGCAAGAGCCAGATCCAATCCGAGATCAAGGACAAGATCAGCGCCCGGCTGGACGAGGAGGATCTGGGGCTGCAGCTGGTGAACATCACCATCCAGGACGCGGAGCCCCCCACGGCGGAGGTGCTGGACGCCTTTAAGGCGGTGGAGACCGCCAAGCAGGGCAAGGAGACGGCGGTGAACAACGCCAACAAGTACCGCTCGGAACAGATGCCCGCCGCCGAGGCCCAGGCCGACCGCATCCTGCAGCAGGCCGCCGCCGACAAGGAGGCCCGCATCAACGAGGCCACCGGCCAGGTGGCCCGGTTCAACGCCATGTACGCCGAGTATCTGAACAATCCCCTGGTGACCCGCCAGCGGATGTTCTATGAGGCGATGGAGGAGATCCTGCCCGACCTGCGGGTGATCATCCAGGACGGCAGCGGCAGCACCCTGAATCTGATGGATCTGACCGGCGCCGTGACCGCGAACAGCGGGGAAGGAGAGCAGTAAGATGAAAGCCTCAAAGCAACTCATAATCGCGGCGCTGGTGCTGGTGCTGGCGCTGGTGCTGGCCGCCGGCACGCTGGTGGTGACCCAGCAGAACGAATACAGCGTGGTGCGGCAGTTCGGCCGGGTGGTGAGCATCCGCACCGAACCGGGGGTCAGCTTCAAGTTGCCCCTGGTGCAGACGGTGAGCACCCTGCCCAAGACCACCCTGCTGTACGACCTGCCCATCTCGGACGTCATCACCGAGGACAAAAAGACCATGGTGACCGACAGCTTCGTGCTGTGGCGGATCCGCGATCCCCAGCAGTTCATCCAGAGCCTGAACGGCCAGATGTCGGTGGCGGAGAGCCGCATCAGTTCCAACGTGTACAACGCGGTGAAGAACGTGATCAGCAGCCTGTCCCAGACGGAGGTCATCAGCGGCCGGGACGGGGAGCTGGCCACCGCCATCAAGGCCAACATCGGCAACACGATGGACCAGTACGGCATTGAGCTGATCGCGGTGGAGACCAAGCATCTGGACCTGCCCAGCGACAACAAGGAGGCGGTGTACCAGCGTATGATCAGCGAGCGCAACAACATCGCCGCCAGCTACACCGCCGAGGGCGAGAGCGAGGCCACCAAGATCCGCAGCGAGACCGACCGGGAGACCGAGATCCTCATCAGCCAGGCCGAGGCCCAGGCCGAGGCGCTGCGGGGCGAGGGGGAGGCCGAGTACATGCGCATTTTGGCTGAGGCCTACGCCGACCCCTCCCGCGCCGAGTTTTACAGCTTTGTGCGGGCGCTGGACGCCGCCAAGGCCAGCCTGACCGGCGAGAACAAGACCCTGATCCTCTCGCCCGACTCCCCCCTGGTACAGGTGTTCTACAACCAGCAGTAACGGCCCATCCGGGGGATATGTCATATCCCCCGGACCCCCGGAACACATGGCCGAGGATCTTCGGCCATAGGGATTTTATACAGAACAGGGCCCGCGCAGACAGCAACAAAAACCAGGCCGGTGCGTACGGATGTGTACGCACCGGCCTGGTCGTTTCAGCGGGCCCGACGCTCACTCCAAAGCGTTCAGCAGCGCCGCGATGACCGGCTCGGGCCGGTCGGCCGCCGGGTAGAGCGCGCGCAGGGCGGCGTCGGCCCCGCGCATGATATAGGGGCGGCCGGCCCAGTCCAGCATGGCCTGGTCGTTGAAGTTGTCCCCGAAGGCCATGACCTCCCGGGGCTGGATGCCCACCAGGCCGCACAGAGCGGCCAGGCCGGTGGCCTTGGTGGAGGCGTTGATGTCCATCCAGCGCCGCCCCGCCAGCGCCACATGCAGCCGCGCGCCCCAGCGGGCGGTGAACTGTTCCACCACGGCGGCCGCGCCCTCCTCCCGGAAAGCGGTCACCTTCACCAGCCGGTCGGGCAGCTCCTCCACGGCGCGGATCACCCGCACCCGCTCGCCCAGATAGGGCAGCATGAACGCCCGGCGGCGGGGGTCCTTGTCGCTCATCCAGCAGGTCTCGCCGTCAGAGGCCAGCAGCTCACAGTCCTCCCGGGCCAGGATCTCGGCCGCCACCGCCCGGGCCTCGTCGTCGGGCAGCGGCTGGCGGGCCACCAGCATCCCGTCCCGAAACACCACCCCGCCGTTCTCGCACACAAAGCTGATCCGGCCCTCCACCGGGCCGAACAGCTGCCGCACCGACGAATAGGATCGCCCGCTGGCCACGCAGAACTCCACCCCCTGCGCCGCCAGCCGCCCGATCAGTTCAAACAGCTGCGGGCGCAGTTCGGTCTCGCCCTGCTGCAGCAGGGTGCCGTCCACGTCGCAGGCGATCAGCCGGATCTCGTCCATCTTGCCGCTCCTCTCCGTTTTCGCCGGGCCGCCCTCTTTTTCAGCCCGATCCGTCCTGGTTCGATACAAAATCCATTATACCACAGCCCGTGCCCCTTGTGTAAAGGGCCCGCCGGCCCCCTCGCGAAATTTTCACCGGCGGGTCTTTTGTGCAAATAGGGGAAACGTTTGCGGGATTTTCGGCGGATTTCGCATTGCGGTTTTGGCGAAAATGCCTCATACTAATATACAGAACTCAAAAATTTTGGGCGGCCGGCACATTGCCCGTCCGCCCGCGCACAGTTTTTATATCAGAAAGGCGGCGAGGATACAATGAACAATACATGGTTGATCCGGGGCGGCACGGTCTGCACGCCCGACGGCATGCGCCAGGCCGACGTGCTGGTGGAGGACGGCCGCATCACCGCGGTGGGCGAGGGGCTGACCGCCGCCGGCGCCCAGGCGGCGGACGCCTCCGGGCTGCTGGTCATGCCCGGCTTTTTGGACATCCACACCCACGGCGCGGTGGGGGTGGACATGAACGGCGCCGACAAGGAGGGTCTGGCCAAGGTCAGCGCCTTCTTTGCCAGCCAGGGGGTGACCGGCTTTTTGCCCACCCTGCTCACCGACAGCCACGAGGCTCTGCTGCAGTATGTGCATACCATCGGCATGGCCGCCCCCGAGATCACCGAGGGCGCGGCGGTGCTGGGCATCCATCTGGAAGGGCCCTATCTCTGCGCCGAGTACAAGGGCGCCATGCCCGAACACCTGCTGCAGAAACCGGACTTTTCCAAGTTCATGCAGTACCAGAAGGCCAGCGGCGGGCGCATCCGCCGCATGACCGTCAGCCCCGAGGTGGACGGGGTGGAACACTTCATCCCCAAAGCCGTGGCCTCCGGGGTATCCATCTCCATCGGCCACTCCGGCGCCGACTACGACACCGCCTGGCGCTGCATCCGGTGCGGCGCGGCCAGCGCCACCCACACCTTTAACGCCATGAAGCTGCTGCACCAGCACTTCCCCGCCATCAGCGGCGCGGTGCTGGAGAGCGACATCTATGCCGAGGCTATATGCGACGGCATCCACCTGCACCCCGGCACCGTGCGCATCCTGCTCAAGGCCAAGGGGGAGGAGCGGGTCATCGCCATCACCGACAGCATCATGGCCGCCGGCCTGGGCGACGGCCGGTTCAAGCTGGGGGTCAACGACGTGATCGTGAAAAACGGCGACGCTGTTCTGGCCGACGGCGGCAGCCGCGCCGGCAGCACCCTGACCATGAGCCGCGCCTTCGCCAACCTGCGCCGGTTCACCGGCCTGCCCCCCCACCGGCTGGCCAAACTGCTCAGCGCCAACCCCGCCGACCTGCTGGGCCTGGGCGACCGCAAGGGCCGCCTGCTGCCCGGCTACGACGCCGACATCACCCTCATCAGCGACGAGGGCGCCGTGGCCGCCACCTTCGTGGAGGGCCGCCGGGTCTACTGCGCCGGCTGAACGTGTTCCGTCCCGTCCGCGGCCTCCCGGTTTTCCGGGGGGCCCAGTCGGGTCGTTTGTGTCAGGGCAAACGTTTGCGTGAACCGGGCCGTTCCGTCCGGCCCGCTCGATTGACTTGCCCGCCGGGGCTTCCGTATAATAAAAGTCAGACAGGGGCGCGCCGGCCCGGCCGCCCCGCCATCCGAAGCAACAAGGAGGTACACGCCCATGAAGGGGAACGTTCTGCTGGTACACGGCGGCGCGCCCACCGCGGTGATCAACGCCTCGCTCTACGGCGCGGTCACCGAGGCCAAAAAGCACGCCGAAGTGGACCACATCTACGCCGCCATCGGCGGCAGCGGCGCGGTCATCCGGGAGCAGTTCCTGGATATGAAAACGGTCAGCGACGAGCGGCTGGAACTGCTGCTCTCCACCCCGGCCTCGGCCATCGGCACCAGCCGGGATCATCTGGAGCCGGAGGACTACGAGGCCATCGCCCGGGTCATCCGCAAGCACGATATCAAGTACGTGTTCTTCAACGGCGGCAACGGCAGCATGGACGCCTGCGGCAAGGTGTACAAGGCCTGCCAGGCCCTGGGCCTGGCCGACGTGCGGGTGGTGGGCATCCCCAAGACCATCGACAACGACATCGCCATCACCGACCACGCCCCCGGCTTTGGCAGCGCGGCCCGGTACATAGCGGCCACCGTCAGTGAGGTCAGCCAGGACGTGCGGGCGCTGCCCATCCATGTGAGCGTCATCGAGGCCATGGGCCGCAACGCCGGCTGGATCACCGCCGCCAGCGCCCTGGCCCGCTCCGGCGACGGGGACGGCCCGGACCTGATCTACCTGCCTGAGCGGCCCTTCATCGAGGAAGAGTTCCTGGCCGACGTGAAGGCCCTGGTCGAGAAGAAGGGCGGCGTGGTGGTGGTGGCCAGCGAGGGCCTGACCGGCCCGGACGGCAAACCCATCGTGGAGCCCATCTTCCAGGTGGGCCGCGCCACCTACTACGGGGACGTGGGCGCCCATCTGGCCAACCTGGTCATCCGCAAGCTGGGCTACAAGGCCCGCAGCGAGAAGCCCGGCATCTGCGGCCGGGCCTCCATCGCCTTCCAGTCCCCGGTGGACCGGGACGAGGCGGTGCTGGCCGGCGCCGAGGCGGTCAAGGCGGCCCTGGAGGGCGAGACCGGCGTGATGATCGGCTTTGAGCGGCTGCCCGGGGCGGAGTACGCCGTGCGGCCCATCCGCATCCCCATCGAGCAGGTCATGCTCACCGAGCGCACCATGCCCGACGAGTTCATCAACGAGCGGGGCAACGACGTGACCGACGCCTTTGTGGAATGGTGCCGCCCGCTGATCGGCGGGCCGCTGCGCCCCTTCGTCACCTTCAAGAACGACCTGTAAGGAGGGCTTTTTTTCCATGAAACACATCTTTCTGAACCTGAAGCGCTTCGATGTGCCGGCGGAACTGGGCGGGGTGAACCGCCTGGCTCCCATGGCCGACTGGGGCCGCGCCGTGGTGGAGGGCACCCAGGCGGGCCTGGAACAGTACGATCCCGCCCAGGTGGAGTTTGTGCAGTTCTTCCCGGAGGCGCACATCCTCTCGGCCGCGGGGGCCCTGTGCCCGGGCAGCCGGGTGCAGGTGGGCTGCCAGGGCGTCTACCGGCAGGACGTGGCGCCGGGCGGCAACTTCGGCGCCTTTACCACCGGCCGCCCCGCCGCCGCCGCCCGCGCCCTGGGCTGCACCGCCGCCCTGATCGGCCACTGTGAGGAGCGCAACGACAAGGCCGGCGTGCTGGCCGAGGCCGGCGTCACCGACACCGCCGCCGTCAACCGTCTGCTGAACCAGGAGATCCTCTGCGCCCAGAAACAGGGCCTGAAGGTGCTGTACTGCATCGGCGAAAAGAGCGAGGAGCAGGAGCGCTGGCAGGAAGTGCTGGGCCAGCAGCTGGAGATCGGCCTGGCCGGCGTGGACGCCAGCCGGGTGGTGATCGCCTATGAGCCGATCTGGTCGATCGGGCCGGGCAAGACCCCCGCGGACAAGCCCTATATCGAAAAGATCGCCCGCTTTGTCAAGGGGCGCACCGGCGGGCTGGACGTGGTGTACGGCGGCGGCCTCAAGACCGACAACGCCGAGATGCTGGCCTCCATCCCCGAGATCGACGGCGGCCTCATCGCGCTGACCCGTTTTGCCGGCGAGATCGGCTTCTATCCCGACGAGTATCTGGACATCATCCGCCTGTACCTGGGCAAGTAACGAAAGGAGCGCACCCCCATGAAACTGGATTTTGAGTACGGCCACGGCCTGATGAGCGCCGAGCTGCCCGACACCACCGACGTGTTCATCCCCGGCACCACCGTGGCGGACCCCCCCTGCATCCCCGAGGACAAGCTGGAGGCGGCCTATCTGGAGAGCCTGCACAACCCCATCGGGATGAAGCCGCTGAGTGAACTGGCCTTCCCCGGCGCGAAGGTCGTCTTTATCGTGCCCGACCGGGTCAAGGGCGGCGAGCAGCCCACCAGCCACCGCAAGGTCAGCATCCGGCTGATCCTGAAGGAGCTGTACGCGGCCGGCGTGAAGAAGGAGGACATTCAGTTCATCATCTCCAACGGCCTGCATCCCCGCGCCAAGCCCGAGGACTACAAGGCCATCTTCGGCGAGGAGCTGTTCAACGAGTTCTGGTACACCCATCAGATGACCAGCCATGACTCCGAGGACCCGGACAACATGATCGACCTGGGCACCACCCGGCGGGGCGATCCGGTGTTCATGAACAAGACGGTATTTGAGGCCGACCTGCCCATCCTGATCGGCCATGTGCAGGGCAACCCCTACGGCGGGTATTCCGGCGGCTACAAGCACTGCGCCACCGGCATCACCAACTGGCGCAGCATCGCCAGCCATCATGTACCGGAGGTCATGCACCGGGACGACTTCACCCCGGTCAACGGCGGCAGCCTGATGCGCCATAAGTTCAATGAGATCGGCATGCACATGGAGGAGAAGATGGGCCATCCCTTCTTCTGCTGCGACGCGGTGCTGGATACAAAGAGCCGCCAGATCGCCATCTACTCCGGCTACGCCGCCGAGATGATGCCCGAGAGCTGGAAGCTGGCCGACAAGCGCACCTACGTGCACTGGGCCGAGAAAAAGTACGACGTGCTGGTGTTCGGCATGCCCCAGAAGTTCCACTATGGCGACGGCATGGGCACCAACCCGATCATGATGATGCAGGCGCTCAGCGCCCAGGTGCTGCGGTTCAAGCGGGTCATGAGCGACCATTGCGTGATCATCTGCTCCTCCCTCTGCAACGGCTTCTTCCACGACGAACTGTGGCCCTATCTGCGCGCCCAGTGGACCGATTTCCAGCACGATTATATGAACACCCTGCCGGACATGAACCGTCTGGGCGAGTACTACGCCACCAACGAGGAGTATATCCGCAAGTACCGGTTCACCAACGCGTTCCATCCGTTCCACGGTTTCTCGATGATGAGCTGCGGCCACATCGCCGAGATGAACACCAGCGCCATCTACATCGTGGGCGCCCAGGAGCCGGGCATCGCCCGCAGCATGGGCCTCAAGACCCGCGCCACCTTTGAGGAGGCCCTGGCCGACGCCAAGAAGAAGTTCGTGGGCGAGAACCCCAACATCCTGGCCCTGCCCCAGACCTTCAAGCTGGCCGCCGTGCATCTGTGCATGAAGGACCCCAGCCAGGACTGCATGGACGAGTATGGCCATCATCCCTGCTGCGGGTAACAGCTGCGAGATGAATCGGCCCTCAAAAGAGGGCCGATGAATCCGCAGATGTCCCGATACGGAGCGGACGGCTGTGAAGGGATGCGGGGGCCGGGCCGGGAGCGGCCCGGGTGGCCGCAGGCCATTTATCCCGCGCCCGCAACAGCCGGAAGCGGCCCGCGCGCACAGCCTGAACGCTGCGGAATTTTGCCAATATGGGGGACCAGTCCCCCATACCCCCATTTCGAGGGCCGGAATCCTCCGGCCCTCAGCTTTTGTGGAAAAACCCACGTTTTTTGCCCGCAAGGCTGTTTGCCCTTTCCCTTTGGGGCGGGATGTGGTATGCTGAAAAATAGTGAGTTACGAGGAAAGGAGCCCGATACCCTTGGAAGTGATCGCCTATTTTATCATCAGCCTGCTGGCCAGCGTGGCCGGGGCCATCTGCGGCATTGGCGGCGGGGTCATCATCAAGCCCACGCTGGACCTGTTCCATTTGGACAGCGTGTCCACCATCAGCTTTCTGTCTGGCTGCACCGTGCTGGCCATGAGCTGCTACTCGGTGGGCAAGAGCATGATCGCCCGGGACAGTAAGGTCAACCTGCGCACCGGCACCCCGCTGGCTTTGGGCGCCGCGGTGGGCGGCATCGTGGGCAAGCAGATGTTCACCGCCGTGAAGGCCCTGTTCGACGATCCCAACACCGTGGGCGCGGTGCAGGCGGCGGCGCTGGCGGTCATCACCCTGGGCACTTTGCTCTACACCATCTTCAAGGCCCGCATCCCCACCCATAAGGTGAACAGCCTGGCCGCCTGCGTGGTGATCGGCCTGGCGCTGGGGATCATGTCCAGCTTCCTGGGCATCGGCGGCGGCCCCATCAACCTGGTGGTGCTTTTCTTCTTTTTCCGCATGGACACCAAGACCGCCGCCCAGAACAGCCTGTACATCATCCTGTTCAGCCAGATCACCAGCGTGGGCGCCACCCTCGTGACCAACACGGTGCCGGAGTTCACCTGGTACAAGCTGGTGCTCATGGTGGCGGGCGGCATTTTGGGCGGCATCCTGGGCCGCGCCTGCAACCGCCGCATGGACAACAAGGCCGTGGACAAACTGTTCATGGGTCTGATGGCCGTGATCATCGGTATCAGCGTCTACAACACCTGGCAGTTTATGTGACCGGAAAACCCCAAAAAGGCCCGCCCGGGCTTTGCCCGGGCGGGCCTTTTTCGTTTGTTTTACACGCTGCCCCGATAGACGATACGGGTGTTGATCCGCACCTTGCCGGGGGCCTGGCCGGCGAACATCCGGTCCAGCATCTCCAGGATGGCCCGGGCCACCGCCGGCCGGTCGATCTCCACCGAGGTCAGCCCCGGCTGGGTACAGGCAGCGATGCGGGCGTTGTTGAACCCGATCACCGACACGTCCCCCGGCACCGTGAACCCGCACTGCTGCAGCGCCGCCAGCGACAGGCAGGCCAGATTGTCGTTGCGGCCCACCAGCCCGTCGATCTTCATACCCAGCCGCAGCCGGTTGCACAGCCCCTCAAACAGGGCCTCCTCGTCCGGGTAGCCGGTGACGATGTTCTCGGCCGAAAAGGGTAGCCCGCTGCGCTGCATCTCGTTGCAAAACCCGCTGTACCGCATGTCGTCCATGCTGCTGAAATGGCTCCGGCGGCTCACCCGGTCCACATAGACGATGGCGCGGCGGCCCCGCTCGCGCAGCAGCCGCACCGCCTCCTCCATCCCGCGCTGGATGCCGGTATACACCCGGCCGGCCCGCCCGTCGATCCGGGGGGAGTATTCCCGGTTCATCAGCAGCACCACCGGCACGCCCGAGTCCACCAGTTCCAGCACGTACCGCTCCTCCAGGCTCACCGAACTGATCACGATGCCGTCCACCTGGCGGCTGTTCACCTGGGAGACGAAATCCGGGTCGTTGCGGCTGGCGGTCAGGCTGATCAGATAGCCCCGGTCGTAGGCCAGCTGCTCCATCTCCCGGATGATCCGGCCAAAATGCTCGTCGGCGATGTTGTCGGCGATAAACAGGATATGCCCGCTGCGTTTGCCGCGCAGCGCCCGGGCGATGTTGTTGGGCCGGTACTGCAGCTGTTTGACCGCCTGCAGCACCCGCTCCCGCTTGTCCTGGGCCACATACCGGTTGTTGTTGAGCACATAGGAGACCACCGTTTCCGAGACGCCGGCCAGACGGGCCACGTCCTTGCGGGTGGCGGGTTTGCGCAGCGTGGTGGGGGACATGAAAGGGCACCTCCCGTCCAGGGTATTTTCGTGTGTAGAAGCTATCTGTATTATACCCGGCGCCGGCGGGCCCCGTCAAGAAAATCCGCCGCCCGCAAAGCGGACGGCGGCAGGGCCCGGCTTCAGACCGGATAGTTGCCCCGGGCCAGCCGCTCCAGGCGGGGGGCCGCGTAGGCAAAGAAGGCTTTGTAACTCTCGCAGTAGTAGTTCTTGCCGGGCAGATCCTGGCCGGGGATGGTCTCCCGGTCGCGGCGGCAGCCGCCCCGGCACAGATAGCGCCAGGGGCAGTCCCGGCAGTCCGGGTGCGGATGGGCGGACAGCCGGATAAAGCCCAGTTCCTCCCGTTTGGCGTCCAGGGCGTCAAAATCGTCGGTGAGGAAGTTGCCCAGTTTCCACTCGTCCAGGCAGTAGAAGTCGCAGGGGTAGACCGAACCGTCCGCCTCCACCACATACTGCATGCCGCACACACCCATCATGCCGCAGGCCTCGGGCGGCCGGCCCCGCAGCATCGCCACCAGGTTGTTGAAGTACCGGTGGTAGCGGAACCTGCCCGCGGCCACGTCCTGATACCAGCAGTCGAAGGCGTCCTTCAGGTAGCGGGTAAAATCCTCCGGGCGCAGGCTGTAGGCCTCGCCGCCCCGCGCTTCGCCCAGGGGGTCCAGGCAGGGGATGTACTGCTGCCAGGGCAGGCCGTTGCGCTCGAAAAAGCCGTAGGTCTTGCGGAAACTGCGGCTGGTGGCCCGGGTGACCACCGTGAGGATGTTGAACTCCACATGATGGTTTTTCAGCAGCTGCACCGCCCGCATCACCCTGGCATAGGTGCCCTTGCCGGCGGCGTCCAGCCGGTTGGCGTCGTGCAGGTCTTTGGGCCCGTCCAGCGAGAGGCCCACAAGAAAATGGTTTTCGGCCAGAAATTTGGCCCATTCCTCGTCCATCAGGTAGCCGTTGGTCTGCAGGGCGTTGTCCACCTGGATGTGGCGGGTGTTGTGGCGCTTTTCCAGCTCCACCACCCGCCGGAAAAACTCCAGCCCCGCCAGGGTGGGCTCCCCGCCCTGGAAGGCGATGGTGGCCTGCCCCTCGGCGCGGGCCAGGGTGCGGCGGATCACCGCCTCCAGCACCGCCGGCTCCATGATCGCCCCGCAGCTTTGCAGCTGCCGGTTGTCCATCTCGTCGGCGTAAAAGCAGTAGCGGCAGCGCATGTTGCACAGCCCCCCCGCAGGTTTGATCATCACATGGATCGGCGGCATGGCAGTTCCTCCCGGTTTAGGATCCTTCCTTGTTTTGCATCGCTCCCGCATCCGGCAGGAAAACGGTCAGCCCTCGCTGTCCCCCTCCTGACGGCGGGCGGCCAGGCGCGCCTCCAGATCGAGGGCCTGTTCCAGAGGCTTATAGATGATGAGGGTGGCCGCCAGCACGATGGGCCAGAACCCGATCAGGGGCACCAGAATGGCGGTGGCGGGCATGAAGATCAAAAGCAGCACCCACCACACGATCTGCAGCAGGGCGGCGGCGATGACCCGGGGGGCAAAGCCCACCGCGCAGAACAGAGCGTTTTTGAACAGGGTGCCCAGCCCGGCCTCCATGACCACCAGCTGGGGCAGCAGGCAGGTGCCCACCATGGAGGTGACCATCACATTGAGCCCCAGGCCGAACAGGAACGCCAGGCTGCCCTGCATCACCCCCAGCAAAAGCGCCAGCGCGGTGAAGATCTGGGTGCCCACCAGCAGGTTCAGCACCACACCTACGACCATGGCCTGTTTCCAGTTGGCCTTCATGGCGCGTTTGTAGGTGTGCCACCAGTAGCCGGGCTCGTCCCGCAGAGCCCGCATGACCGTATCGTACAGCCCCGCCAGCAGCGGCCCGGTGAGCAGCCCGCCCACCCCCGCGAAGAGCAGGGTCACCGGCAGGCTCAGGCTGAACAGCCCGAAACCCGCCGTCAGGCCCACGGGGATATAGGCCAGCCCTACCAGGAGCCCCGCCTTGAACAGGCTGCCCGCGTCCCGCCCCAGGATCTCAAAGTAGCGGGCCGCGCCCTTCTTGCGGGGCGCGTCCTTGGCGACGCCCGGCCCCGGCCGGTCAAAATTTTGTCGGAAGATGCCCATAGTCTGTTTTGTCCCTTCCGCGGGCGGGGCCCGCTGTCGATGTATTCTTACCGTATATCATAGCCCGAACCGGTGCGTTTGGCAAGAACGGGACAATTGTTTTTTCTTTTTTCATATTTATCGTGTATAATAGGGATATTCTGCAACAGTGAGGAGCGAATCGTATGCGGACCATTGTCTGGTTCCTCTATTTTTGGGCGTATCTGCTCTGGGCCCGGGGCAAGATGCGCAAAGGCCTGCGGGATCTGGCCGCCGGCGACGACGCCGCGGTGGACGCCCTCACCGCCCGCTGGGTGCCCCACTGGGCGGGCAGCCTGCTGCGTCTGGCCGGTGTGACCGTGACCGTGACCGGCAAAGAGAACATCCCCGCCGGGCGGCCCAGCGTGTTTGTGGCCAACCACCGCAGCTACTACGACATCCCCCTGATGCTGACCCAGCTGGACGGGCCCCACGGGCTGGTGAGCAAGGCCGAGGTGGACCGCATCCCCCTGGTGCGGGGCTGGATGCGGCTGCTGCGCTGCGTCTTTGTGGACCGGGAGGACACCCACAGCTCCCTGGACGCGCTGCGCCGCGCCAGCGACAATGTGAAACGGGGATATTCCATGATCCTGTTTCCGGAAGGCACCCGCAACAAAGGCCCGGAGGGCTCCACCCTGGAGTTCAAGGGCGGGGCGTTCCGGATCGCCACCAAGAACGGCGCGCCGGTGGTGCCGGTGGCCATCCGGGGCAGCCGGGACATCATGGAGAACAACGGCGGCTGGATGCGCCCCGCCCACGTGACCATCACCATCCTGCCGCCGGTGGAGACCGCCGGCATGGACCGGCAGGCGGTGCGGGCTTTGCCCGAACAGGTGCGCGGCCGGATCGAGGCCGCCCTGAACCGCAAGGAGGTATGACCCATGCCCAGTGCCCGCTATACCCTGAACATCAAGCCCGAGGACCTGATCCCGGACGCGCCCCTGCCCCAGACCCGCAAACAGAAGATCCAGAACTGGCTGCATTACCACAAATGGTGGCTGATCGGCGGCGCGGCGGCGCTGATCTTTGTGGGCATGATGGTGCGGGACGTGGTGTCCGCCCCCCGATACGACTACACCGTGGGCATCGTGACCCGGCAGATGCTGCCGGACGCGCTGCTCAGCGAGCTGAGCGAGGCCTTCGCCGCCCTGGCCGACGACCGGGACGGCAACGGGGAGGTCTCGGTGCAGCTGCTGCAGTATAACCTGCCGTTTGCCGACGAGACCGGCGAAACCGCCGCCTCCGCCGCCGACGCGGCGACCGACGACGCGGCCGCCGTTCAGGGGATGACCAACGCCTATGAACAGATGGCCGCCACCACCCGTCTGGCCGGGGACATCTCCAGCGCCACCAGTTTTATCTACCTGACCGACGATCCGGCGGGATTGCAGCGCAACGCCCAGCTGTTCTGTTATCTGGACGGGTCCCTCCCCGCCGAGGACGCGGAGGATGTGGAGAATATGACGGTGGCCTGGGCGGACACCCCCGCCGCCGAACTGGAACTGGCCCCGCTGACCCTGGCGGACGGCAGCCTGCTGGACGTGCAGGAGTGGATGCGCGGGTACTGGTTCGGGTTTGTGGCCGACACGGACAACCGCACCTACCAGAGCGAGGAGGTGCAGGCCTACCGGGCGGACAGCGGCCGGCTGTGGACCGCGCTGACCGGGCTGCCCGCCCCGGCCGCGACATGAAGCCGGCGGCAGCGCTGCGGCGGATACTGGCGCGGCTGACCCGGCGCGGGGTCCCGCGCGCCGCCCCGGCCCGGGACAATCCCTACAGCCGGTATTTCACCGCCGACCCCACCCCGGACCAGATCGCCCGGCGCCTGCGCCGGGATGAGCGGGACAAGCCCCGCTGAATGCCCGTCCTCCCTTTCCAAGCGGGGCGATCTGGTGTATAATAGAGGCATCAATCCACCGAAAAGAGAGGGAGCCCTTATGGCCGAGTATGTAATGTTTACCGACTCCACCACCGATCTGACCCCGGAACTGGTGGCGGAGATGGACGTGCAGGTGCTGCCCATGCGGTTCACGCTGGACGGCGCCGAATACAGCAACTATCCCGACAACCGGGAACTGTCGCCCAAGGCGTTTTACGACAAGCTGCGGGCCGGCAGCATGAGCACCACCAGCCAGATCAACAGCGCCGCCTTTATCGAGGCCTTCACCCCGGTGCTGGCGGCGGGCAAGGATATCTTGTATGTGGCCTTTTCCAGCGGACTCAGCGGCACCTACCAGTCGGCCTGTCTGGCGGCCGACGATCTGCGGGAACAGTTCCCGGAGCGGACCATCGAGTGCGTGGACACCCTGCAGGCCAGCATGGGCGAAGGCCTGGCGGCCTACACGGCGGCCATGCTGAAAAAGAGCGGCATGGGCCTGACCGAGCTGGCCGCCTGGATACGGGACAACGCCCAGCGGTTCTGCGCCTGGTTCACGGTGGACGATCTGATGTTTTTGAAACGGGGCGGGCGGCTTTCCGGCGTGGCGGCCGTGGCCGGCACCCTGCTGGGCATCAAGCCGGTGCTGCATGTGGACCCGGACGGGCATCTGGTGGCGATGGAGAAGGTGCGCGGCCGCAAGGCCAGCCTGGACGCCCTGGTGCGCCATTTTGAGGCCAGCGCCGAGGACCACGCCCAGCAGACCGTCTTTATCAGCCACGGCGACTGCGAGGAGGATTGCCGGTATGTGGCCGACAAGATCAAGGCCTTCGGCGTCAAGCGCATCTGCATCGGCACCATCGGCCCGGTCATCGGCGCCCACAGCGGCCCCGGCACCGTGGCGCTGTTCTTTACCGGAAGCCCGCGGTAATTTTGCCGATATGGGGGGAATCAACAATTCCCCCCATCCCCCCCGGAAATTATGGGCGGAATATTCCGCCCATGGGAAAAACAAAAACACAGGCCCGCGCAGACCGTTTTGGTCCGCGCGGGCCTTGTTCTCTATACAATTCCCTATGGCCGAAGATATTCGGCCATGTGTTCCGGGGGATGTGGGGGGAGATGTTATCTCCCCCCCTATTGGCCAATGCTCTCCCGGTACTCCTCCAGGCTGACGCCCCGGGCGGTGATGGCGGCAGCGGCGGTGGCGCCCACGTAGCGGTAATGCCAGCTCATGGGGGCCATGCCGGTCTCCTTTTCGTTCTCCTCGGTATACCGCTGCACGAACCCGTACTCGGCGGCGTGGGTCTCCAGCCAGGCCAGGACCTCGGCGTCCATGCCGTCGGCGGGCAGCAGGTCCGCGCCGAGGCCCAGGTTATGCTCGCTGCATCCGCCGGGCGGGGTCCAGCGGGCGGCCTCGGCGGCCGCCCGGGCCGGGGCCATGCCCGCCGCCTCCAGCTGCCGCTTTTTCTGTTCATACAGGTTCTGCTGCCGCGCCGTGTCCCGGTATCCGCACACCAGCCGCAGCTCGCAGCCCGCCGCCTTCGCGTCCGCCAGCATCCGCTCCAGTTCCCCGGCGGCCCGGGCGTCAAACTGTCCGTCCGCCACCTCCGCCAGTTCTACGGTGAAATCCTCCGGCAGGGGGCAGTCCGGCTTTGCCAGCCGCAGCATCCAGCCATCCGGCAGAGCGTCCACCGGGTCCGGCGTGGGGGAAGGGGAGGGCGCGGCGGTGACCGTCGGCGCCGGCTGCGCCTGCACCGGCGCGGG
>CASFJO010000008.1 GCA_949295035.1 uncultured Gemmiger sp. | reverse complement strand
GGGCGGCGCGGCCGCGGCGGCGTCAGCGCCGAAGCCCAGCCCCTCGGGCAGGCCCTTGCCCACCTGGTCCTTGAGTTCCAGGGTGATGCGCTGGGCCAGCTTGGGGCCCACCCCACTGGCGGCGGTAAAGGCCTTGTGGTCCCCGGCGGAGACCGCCAGCGCCACCTTTTCCGGGCTGAGCACGCTCAGGATCGCCATGCCCACCCGGGGCCCCACGCCGGACACCCCGATCAGCATCTTGAAGCAGGCCTGCTGCTCCTCGGTGGAGAAGCCGAACAGGCTGACATCATTTTCGGTGAGATTCATATAGGTATACAGGGTGACCTGCGCCCCCGCGCCGGGCAGCGCCGCGGCCACGGTGGCGGGCAGCTGCACCTGATAGCCCACCCCGCCGCACAGGATCACCGCCTGCTCGGTGGTTTTTTTCAGCAGTTCGCCCTTCAGGCAATAGATCATAAACCCGTCTCCTTTATCGGCGCAGCGGCAGGCCGGCCAGCCGGCTGCGGCTGCAATGGCAATGGGCGATGGCCATGGCCAGCGCGTCGGCGGTGTCGTCGGGCTTGGGCACGGCATCCAGGCGCAGCAGCACCCGGGTCATCTCCTGGACCTGCTTTTTCACCGCCTTGCCGTATCCGGTGACCGCCTGCTTGACCTGCATGGGGGTGTACTCAAACACCGGCACCCCCCGCCGGGCGGCGGCCAGCAGGATGACGCCCCGGGCCTCCGCCACCCCGATCACGGTGGTCTGGTTGTGCTGGTAGAACAATTGTTCTATGCTGATGGCCTCCGGCCGGCAGGTCTCCAGCACCCGGTCCACCCCGTCGTACACCTGGCACAGCCGCTGCTCGAAAGGGGTGCCGGCGGCGGTGGTCACCGCGCCGAAATCCACCGGCGTGAACCGGTTGCCCACATACTCCACAACGCCCCAGCCCACAATGGCATACCCGGGGTCCAGGCCCAGTACCCGCACGATCGTTTCCTCCCTCGGGGCCGGGCCCGTTTGGGTATGCCACGGCCAGTTTAACTGATGTATTATACCACAACCCGCCGCGAAAGGGCAACTGCCCCGCCCGGCAAAAGCCCGGCGGCGGCCACTTTACAGAAACTTTACATGGCTCTGAACGAGAATTTTACACGGCACACCATAAACTATACATTGTATGACACGATTCGTGTGGTATAGTGATAGTGTATGCAAACAAGGGGGATATCGCATGTCGATTTTCAACGTGTTCAGCCTGTTCGGCGGGCTGGCCCTGTTCCTGTTCGGTATGGACGTGATGGGCAAGGGCCTGGAAAAGCAGGCCGGCGGCCGGCTGCAGATCATTCTGGAGAAACTTTCCTCCAAACCGCTGCGGGGATTTCTGCTGGGGCTTCTGGTCACCGCGGTGATCCAGAGTTCCTCCGCCACCACCGTTATGGTGGTGGGTTTTGTCAACAGCGGCGTGATGCAGCTGGGCCAGGCCATCAATGTGATCATGGGCGCCAACGTGGGCACCACCGTCACCGCCTGGATCCTGAGTTTGTCCGGCCTGCAGGGGGACAGCTGGTGGATCCAGATGCTCAAGCCCGCCAACTTCTCGCCGGTGCTGGCGCTGATCGGCATCGTTTTGTATATGTTCTGCAAGAGCGACCGCAAAAAGGATATCGGTTCCATCCTGCTGGGCTTTGCCATCCTGATGACCGGTATGGAGGCCATGAGCGGCGCGGTGGAACCGCTGAGCGAGGTACCCGCTTTCACCCGGCTGTTCACCGCCTTTGAAAACCCGATCCTGGGGCTGCTGGCCGGCGCGATCCTCACCGGCATCATCCAGTCCAGCAGCGCCAGCGTGGGCATTCTGCAGGCGCTGAGCGCCACCGGCGCGGTGAGCTACGGCAGCGCCATCCCCATCATCCTGGGCCAGAACATCGGCACCTGCGTGACCGCCATTCTCAGTTCGGTGGGCACCACAAAAAACGCCCGCCGGGCCGCCCTGGTGCATCTGTACTTTAACGTGATCGGCGCCACCGGCTTTCTGATCGTGTTCTATCTGCTGCGGGCGGTCTTCCAGTTCCAGTTTGTGGATCTGCCCATCGACGCCATGGGCATCGCGGTAGTGCACACCACCTTCAATCTTCTGGCCACCGCTCTCATGCTGCCCTTCGCCCGGGTGCTGGAGAAGCTGGCCTATCTCACCATTCCGGACGAGCCCTCCGGCACGCCGGAACACTTCGCCCTGCTGGACGAGCGGCTTCTCTCCACCCCCGCCGTGGCGGTGGAGCAGAGCCGCAATCTGGCCGGTGAGATGGCCACTTTGGCCCGCACCTCCCTGCTCAAGGCCATGTCCCTGACCGAAAAGTGGGACGATAAGCTGGCCGCCGAGATCGAACAAAGCGAGGAACAGATCGACCACTACGAGGACGTGCTGGGCACCTATCTGGTGCATCTTTCCAGCCGCAGCATGACCCTGGGCGACAGCCGGGAGGTCTCCAAGCTGCTGAACACCATCACCGACTTCGAGCGGATCGGCGACCACGCGGTGAACGTGCTGAAGGCCGCCCGTGAACTGCACGACAAACAGCTGCAATTCTCCGAGGCCGCCCGCCAGGAGATGCAGGTGCTGACCGGCGCGGTGCAGGAGGCGCTGGACAAGACGCTGGAGGCCTTCCGCAAGGATGACGTGTACCTGGCCGGCAAGGTGGAGCCCATCGAACAGGTGGTGGACGAGCTTACCCGGGAACTGAAAGCCCGGCACATCCTGCGGCTGCAGAACGGGGTGTGCACCATCGAACTGGGCTTTATCTTCTCCGATCTGCTGAACAACTACGAGCGGGTGGCCGACCATTGCAGCAACGTGGCGGTGGCGGTGATTGAGATGGCGCAGGACAGCTTTGACACCCACGAGTATCTGGCGGGCATCAAGGCGGGGGACGCCAAGTTCGCCCAGCGGCTGGAAAAATACCGCCGCCGCTACACCGTGCCCGAGCAGGCCGAGGCGGAATGATACAGGAGGAAGAGCCATGATCTACATCGTGGAGGACAACGACAGCATCCGCGAACTGGAAGAATATGTGCTGCGCAGCGCCGGGTTCACGGTGCAGGGATTTACCAGCGCCCGGGATTTCTGGGCGGCCTGCGCCCAGCAGCCGCCCCGGCTGGCGGTGCTGGACATCATGCTGCCGGACGAGGACGGCATGAGCATCCTGCACAAGCTGCGGGCCGACCCGGCCACCCGGGCGCTGCCGGTCATGCTGGTGACCGCCAAGGGCGCTGAGCTGGACCGGGTGCGCGGCCTGGAGGACGGCGCGGACGACTATCTGGCCAAGCCCTTCGGGGTGATGGAGTTCTCGGCCCGGATCAAGGCGCTGCTGCGGCGCAGCGGCGCGGGCGGCGTGCCGGCCGCCGAGAGCGCCCAGCTGGCCTGCGGCCCCATCCGGATGGACACCGAGCGCCGTACCGTGACGGTGAACGGTCAGACGGTGGAGTTGTCCTTCAAGGAATACGAACTGCTGCGGCTGTTTCTGGAGCAGCCGGGGGTGGTACAGACCCGGGACGCGATCCTGCGCCGGGTGTGGGACACCGATTTTATCGGAGAGAGCCGCACCATCGACATGCACGTGCGCACCCTGCGCCAGAAGCTGGGCGAGGCGGGCGGCGCCATCCAGACCGTGCGAAAGGTAGGCTACAAGCTTGATCCGGAAACGTAACGATCCTCCCGTGCGCAGCATGGAGGAGACCATCAGCGGCTGGATGGTGCTGATCGGGCTGGCGTCCATGCTGCTGACGGCGGTGCTGGTGGGGGTAATGTTCACCCGCACCCTGGGCGACCAGCTGGTGCAGGACCTGAGCCGCCAGACCCGGACACTGGCCGCCGCCCTGGAACTGGCCGGCGGCGGCGCGGACCAGCTGCGGGAGATGAGCGCCGGCAGCGACGTGCGGGTGACCCTGCTGGAGGAGGACGGCAGCGTGCTTTACGACAGCCAGGGGGACGACCTGGACAACCACGCCGACCGGCCGGAAGTGCGTCAGGCACTGGCTGAGGGCGCCGGTTCCAGCCGGCGCACCAGCAGCACTTTCGGGGTGAATACCTATTATTATGCGCTGCGGCTGGAGGACGGCCGGGTGCTGCGGCTGACCGCCGAGAGCAGCGAACTGCACGCCCTCTACGATCAGGCGGTACCGGCCATCGCGCTGGCGCTGATCGGGATCTTGTTCTTCGCGGTGGCGGCCAGCCTGCTGCTGACCCGGCGGCTGGTGCGTCCCATTGAGCGGATGGGGCGCAATCTGGACGATCTGACCGCCCATGTGCCCTATCGGGAGCTGATGCCCTTTGCCCGGGCGCTGGAACAGGACCGGCGGGCGCTGCGGGAGGGCGAGCAGATGCGCCAGGAGTTCACCGCCAACGTGAGCCATGAACTCAAGACCCCCCTGACCAGCATCAGCGGCTACGCGGAACTGATCGAGAACGGCATCGCCCAGCCCGCCGACATCCCGGTATTTGCCGGGCGCATCCGCACCGAGGCGGCCCGGCTTTTGAGCCTGATCCGGGACATTCTGGAGTTGAGCCGGCTGGACCAGCCCATGGCGGACCCCCAGTTTGAGCCGGTGGATCTGCAGCAGGTGGTCCAGGGATGCGCCAAAGCCCAGGCCCTGAACGCCCGCAAGGCCTATGTGACCCTCTCCGCGGAGGGTACCAGCCAAATGGTGCGGGGCAGCCGCCAGCTGCTGGACGAGCTGTGCCAGAATCTTTGCGACAACGCCATCCGGTACAACCGGCCCGGCGGTTCGGTGGTGCTGCGCACCGGCCGGGGCGAGCGGGGCGCCTATCTGGAGGTGGAGGACACCGGCATCGGCATCGCGCCGGAACACCAGCTGCGGGTGTTCGAGCGGTTCTACCGGGTGGACAAGAGCCGCTCCAAAGCTACCGGCGGCACCGGGCTGGGGCTGGCCATCGTCAAGCACTGTGCCCTGCTGCACGGCGGATCGGTGGAACTGCACAGCCAGCCCGGCCAGGGCACCCGCATCCGAGTGTGGCTGCCGCCGCTGTGACAGTCTGTGTATGGGAGAGGGCCATCCGGGCCCTCTCCCTTTTGAATATTCGGCGCAGAAGGACGGGTTTTCCCGTCCTTCTGTGCATTTTGCAACCTTTTTATGGGTGAGTGCGTCAATCTTCTATGGTGAATGACGGGGCGGGACATGTATAATGAAAACAACAGATGCGCCCGCGCGCGGGCGCGCAGCTTGCATGGTAAGGAGAGGTAGCAGCATGAAAACAGAGCAACTCCGTCAGCAGCTTCTGGGCGGGGCCTACGGCGACCAGCTGGCCCGGCTGTACTGCCGGGCGCCCGGCGAGACCCGCCCCTACGCCGAGCGGTTCGTCAAGGCGGTGGACGGGCTGGAGGCCACCTTCGGGCCGGTGGAAGAAGGCGTTCGGCTGTTCAGCGCGCCCGGCCGCACCGAGATCGGCGGCAACCACACCGACCATCAGCACGGCCGGGTACTGGCCGCCAGCGTCAACCTGGACGTGATCGCCGCCGCTGTACCCAACGGGGAGAACATCATCCGGGTACAGTCTGAGGGATATCCCATGGACGTGGTGGACCTGAACTGTCTGGAGCCGCAGCCGAACGAGGTGAACAAGTCCGCCTCGCTGGTGCGGGGCATCGCGGCCCGCTTTGCCCAGCTGGGCTGCGAATTGCAGGGCTTCAACGCCTACACAACCAGCTTTGTGCCCAAGGGCAGCGGCCTGTCCAGCAGCGCGGCCTTTGAGGTGCTGGTGGGGGTCATGGTCAACAGCCTGCTGTTCGGCGGCAAGGCCGATCCGGTACAGATCGCCCAGATCGGCCAGTGGGCCGAGAACAACTTCTTCGGCAAACCCTGCGGCCTGATGGACCAGATGGCCAGCAGCGTGGGCAACATCATCACCATCGACTTTGCCGATCCGGCCGCCCCGGTGGTGGAGCGGGTGGACTTCGACTTTGGCAAGGCGGGCCACGCGCTGTGTATCCTGGATTCTGGCGCCGACCATGCCGATCTGACCGACGAGTACGCGGCGGTGCCCGCCGAACTGGCGAAGGTGTGCGGGGTGTTTGGCAAAAAGGTCCTGCGCGAGGTGAACGAGGCCGACTTCTGGGCCCGTCTGCCCGAGGTGCGGGCCGCCGCCGGTGACCGGGGCACGCTGCGCGCCGCCCATGTGTACGCGGACAACGCCCGTGTGGAAAAGCAGGTGGCGGCCCTGCGCGGCGGGGATTTCACCGGCTTTTTGCAGCTGGTGACCGAGTCCGGCCGCAGCAGCTGGGAATGCCTGCAGAACGTGATCCCGGCCGGTTACACCACCCATCAGGACGTGGCGGTGACCATCCGGCTGTGCCAGCATCTGCTGGACGGCGCGGGCGCGGTGCGGGTGCACGGCGGCGGTTTTGCCGGCACGGTGCAGGCTTTTGTGCCGCTGGATAAGCTGGATGCTTTCCGGGCCGGGGCCGAGGCGGTTCTGGGCGAGGGCAAATGCCATGTGCTGGCCATCCGACCGGTGGGCGGCGCGGAACTGGAACTGTGAGCGTTTGCGCGGGATAAAGGAGGAGTTTTGATGGTGGATCAGTACATTGCGCAGCTGGTGGAATACGGCCTGCGCACCGGCCTTGTGGACGAGGCGGACAAGATCTATGTGACCAACCGGGTGCTGGAGATCCTGAACAAGAGCGACTACGACGCCCCGGAGGCGGTGGAGGAAGCCGCCCTGGAGACCATTCTGGCGAATCTGCTGGACTGGGCGGTGGCGCAGGGCCTTTTGGAGGACAATGTGACCGCCCGGGATCTGTTCGACACAAAACTCATGGGCGCGCTGACCCCGCCGCCCAGCGCGGTGCGGGCAAAGTTCGCGGCGCTGTATAAGGAACAGGGCGCCAGAGCGGCCACCGACTGGTACTACAAGTTCAGCCAGGACACCGACTACATCCGCCGTTACCGGATCTGCAAGGATCTGAAATGGATCACCGAGACCCCCTGGGGCGCGCTGGACATCACGGTGAACCTGTCCAAGCCGGAAAAGGATCCCAAAGCCATCGCGGCGGCAAAACTCGCCCCTCAGAGCGGTTATCCCAAATGCCTGCTCTGCCGGGAGAACGAGGGGTACGCCGGGCGGGCCAATCATCCCGCACGCCAGAACCACCGCATCGTGCCGGTGGTGATCAACGGGCAGGAGTGGGGTTTCCAGTACAGCCCCTATGTGTACTACAACGAACACTGCATCGTCTTTAACAGCCAGCATACCCCCATGAAGATCGAGCGGGCCACTTTCCGCAAGCTGCTGGATTTCGTCAAGCAGTTCCCCCACTATTTTGTGGGCAGCAACGCCGACCTGCCCATCGTGGGCGGCAGCATTTTGAGCCATGACCATTTCCAGGGCGGCCACTACACCTTCGCCATGGCCCGGACCCCCATGGAGCGGGAGTTCGTGTTCCCTGGCTTTGAGGATGTGGAGAGCGGCATCGTGCGCTGGCCCATGAGCGTGGTGCGGCTGCGCGGTGTGGACGACGAGCGCCTGGTGGAACTGGCCGACCGCATCCTGACCGCCTGGCGCGGCTACACCGACGAGGCGGCTTTCGTCTACGCCGAGACCGGCGGGGAGCCGCACAACACCATCACCCCCATCGCCCGCAAGAACGGCGACAAGTACGAGCTGGACCTGGTGCTGCGCAACAACATCACCACCGAGGAGCATCCGCTGGGTGTGTACCATCCCCACGCCAAGCTGCATCACATCAAGAAAGAGAACATCGGCCTGATCGAGGTGATGGGCCTGGCGGTGCTGCCCGCCCGCCTGAAGGGCGAGATGGAGGCGCTGGAGAAGGCCATCCTGGCCGGCGCGGACCTGCGGGCAGACGAGGCTCTGGCCAAGCACGCCGACTGGGTGGAGGAATTCCTGCCCCGCCATCCCGAGATGAACGCCGGCAACCTCCACGCTATCGTGCAGGAAGAGATCGGCCAGGTGTTCGGCCAGGTGCTGCAGGACGCGGGCGTCTACAAATGCACCGATGAGGGCCGCGAAGCCTTCGAGCGGTTTTTGCGCACGGTTCAGTAAAATCCAATCTGGGGTCAATGGCCCCAGACCCCATCCTGCGGGCCGGAAACTTCCGGCCCGCGGGAAAGAAATACGGAATGCGCCGGGGGCGCGGCCAAAAGCCGCGCCCCCGGCGCGTGTTTTATTTTGCGGCGGTCAGGCCGGACAAACAGCCGCCCTTTCTCATTTCGGCGCATACTGGGCGCAACTCTCCACGATCCATGCCGTCGAGTCCACCGGGGAGCGGCGCAGGGTATAGAGCAGATCATACTCCGGCACCAGGCCCACCCCATTCTGGTAGTCCCGCCAGACCACGGTGGCAACATCCCCCGTCATAAGCACATTCAGGTTGACCGCCCGGTCATCGGGCCAGACCTCACTGTCCGCCCGGGTGGCAAAGTTCCGGCCGTCCCCGCTGTACAGTGCTTCTGGCAGCAGGGCCATGTCGGGCACATAGTCCGTCAGGCCCAGCCAGGTTTCGGCGGCCTGGGTCAGCTGTTCCGCGGTGGGGTCGCCGGCCAGCGTCCCCTGTTCCCGCAGCTGATACGCCAGATACAGCAGGAGCTTATTCTCCGGCAGCTCTGTCACCGCCGCAAAGGGGCCGGTGGTCGCGCAGCGGCGGAAAATGCGGATGGTCTCTCTCAGCGCCTCCACATCCTCCGCCTCGGCGCCCGGCCGGGACGAGCCGGTATACAGCTGCGTGTCCCGTTCCGGATACAGCAGCAGCACCTGGCTCGTCTGACCGCCAAACACAAGTCCGTACCCGTTTTCTCCCGCCAGCAGCGGGGTATCCCCCGGGTCCGCCACATCCAGTGTCAGCCAAACCGTACCATCCTTCCTCACTTCCACAGCAAAATCGTTTACCTGCGTCCCGGAAATATCCCCCAGCCCATACCCCCCGTAGGCGCGCAGGTCGGGGGCGGCGGTGGTGCCGGAGAAGCACCAGTCCACCCGGGTCTGGTCCTTCTCCTTCAGTCCCTGGCCCAGCGCCCAGGCATACCGCAACTGGGTGCCCAGCTCCGGGTCGGCGGCAGCCTGCTGTTCCAGATCCTCCGGCAGCGTAATAAAACTGTTGTCCCGCAGCACATGGTAGTACCAGCCGTTCAGCACCCAGCGGCCCTGTTCCCGCCGAAGAACGACCGGCAGCAGCGGGCTGGTGGGCCAGTCCGGGTTGCCCCATATCGCCTCCAGGTACAAGGTATCCTCGGAAGCGCCCAGCAGGCGCAGGCTGTCGTAGTCGTACCAGCCATAGCGGGGATCGACCGGCGTTTCTATGGGGAACGCTTCGTCGTCGTGCACATACAGTGCCCCGTCATGCTCCACCACCGTGGGGATACTGTCCCCAAACCAGATAGTTTTTATATTGATGGACGCCTGGCTGTACACGGTTCCGGCCACGGCCAGGAACTGCTCCCGGTCCGCGATATCCCGCTGCCGGACCATCGTGCAGGTGTCGCTGCCCCAGGGCACCTGGATTGTATCCGCCGGGTCCAGGTTATCCCGGTAGCCATCGCCGGCCCATTCTATCCACAGCAGGCACCGGTCCAGCACCTCCCGCACCAGAGCATAGATCTCCTCCTCGGTCATTTCCGTCCCGGGGCGGGCGGGTTCGGGCAGGCCGTTCTCCTGGCCGGTGATGGCCGCCAGGTCCAGCTGCCCGCCCTCCGGCCGGGTGATGTCCACCCAGACCGGGGGCTCGGTCCGGGTATTTGTCCGGGAAGTGTCGCCCGGCTCCAGCCGCACGGCGCAGCAACACAGGGCCAGCGCCAGCGCCCCGGCGCAGAAAGCCAGCAGCCCCCGGCGCATCCGCCCCGGCCGCATCACCTGCCGCAGCCGGGCGGTGATCTGCCGCTTGCCCACCCCGAACCGGGTAGTCAGCACCGGCCCGGCGGGGCAGGCCAGCGCGTGCAGCAGCGCCTCGCAGTACCGCCGCCGCCACTCCGCCGGCTTCCCCTTCACCGCCGCCTCGTCGCAGGCCATCTCGATATCCTGCCGGGCCGCCCGCAGCAGCAGATGCACCACCGGGCTGTACCAGTGCATGGCACGGGCCGCCTCCAGCAGCAGCATGTACCGCAGATCGCCCCGCCGGCAATGGGCCGTCTCGTGCAGGCAGATCATGGCCAGTTCTTCCTCCGGCGGCAGGGTCTCGGGCAGCAGGAGTACAGGCCGCACCAGCCCGGTGACCAGCGGCCCCTCCACCCGGGCGTTGAACCGCACCGGCACCGGCCGGGCCAGGCCCTGCTCTTTAGCGGCCCATTGGACGATGCGCACCGCCCATTCCGGGGCCGGGCTGTCCCACCGGCGCACCCGCCGGCTCCACAGCGTGTATCCCACCGCCCGCCAGGCGGCAACGCCCAGCGCCCCCGCTATCCAAGCTCCAAAGGCCAGCGTCGCCCCATCCGGCCAGGCCAGGGCTGGCGGCCGGGCCGGGAACTCCGCCTGCGGAAGGGTGCCGCCAGGCGCGGCCGTATCCGTGTCCGCGCCCCCGGACGCCGTCGGCATACTTGTCTCCGGGCGGGCCGGGTTTTCCACAAAGCCGCTTTCGATCGTGGAAAACTCCGCCGAGATCCGGTCCACCGTTTGCGCCCCGGCAGTGGGCAGGGTGATCCGCCAGTCGGGGGCCGCGCCCGGGCGGGGCAGCGGAAGCGCCAGCAGCACCGGCCCGGCCAGCAGCGCCGCCGCCAGCACGCCCCACAACCGGCACCGCCAGCGGGCGGTATACCGTTTCATGAGCCAGGGCCGCAGCGCCACCGCCCCCAGCGCCGCCACCGAACCGCCCAGCCCCACGCTCAACACCGCGAACAGCCAGCTTGTCATGGGTCACCCCTCCGTTTCGTTCCGGGACAACTCCTCCAGATAGTCGGTCAGGTCCCGGATATCCTGCCGGGACAGCGCGTGGCACTGGTGCAGCGCCGCCACCAGGTTGCGGGCACTGCCGCCGAACATCCGCTCCAGCGCGCTGCGGCTCTCCACCGCCAGATATTCCTCCCGGGTGACCAGCGGCTCGATCAGATTGCCCCGGCCCTGTTTGTGCCGGGCCACGAACCCCTTGCCCTCCAGCCGGGCCGCCAGATTCAGCACGGTGGTGGGCGCCCAGGCATGCGCCGGGGCCAGCATCGCCTCCAGCTCGGGCCTTGTCAGGGTCCGCCCCGCCTGCCACAGCGCCTGCATCAGGGCCAGTTCCGCGTCCGGCAGGCGTTTGAGTTCCGCCATGAAAGCACCTCCTTCTACACTTGTGGTTGCAAATATATTTTACACTTGTGGAAGATATCCTGTCAACCCCGGCTTGTTAAGGATTTCACCCGAAAGACCTTGCGCATCCGGCCCTGATTGATTATAATAGGTGCAGGAATACCCTGCCGGCCGCGAGGCTGGCCTGACCCTATCTATATCTGAGAGGAGAAGTGTAACATGGGTTTAGGTAAAAAGACTGTTGAGGAGCTGACCGTCAAGGGCAAGCGCGTTCTGGTACGTTGCGATTTCAACGTACCGATGAAGGACGGCGTCATCACCAACGACAACCGGATCGTGGCCGCCCTGCCCACCATCCAGAAACTGATCGACAACGGCGCCAAGGTGATCCTGTGCAGCCATCTGGGCAAGCCCAAGAACGGTCCCGAGGAGAAGTTCAGCCTGGCCCCTGTTGCCGTTCGCCTGAGCGAGCTGCTGGGCAAGCCGGTGGTCTTTGCCAATGACGATGAGGTCGTGGGCCCCAACGCCAAGGCCGCCGTGGCCGCCATGGAGGATGGCGACGTGGTTCTGCTGCAGAACACCCGTTTCCGCAAGGAGGAGACCAAGAACCTGCCTGAGTTCAGCAAGGATCTGGCCAGCCTGGCCGACGCCTATGTGAACGACGCCTTTGGCAGCGCCCACCGGGCTCACTGCTCCACCGCCGGCGTGACCGACTACATCAAGGACACCGCCGTGGGCTACCTGATGGAGAAGGAGATCCGCTATCTGGGCAACGCCGTGAACGATCCCGTTCGTCCCTTCACCGCCATTCTGGGCGGCGCCAAGGTGGCGGACAAGCTGAACGTGATCAGCAACCTGCTGGAAAAGGTGGACACCCTGATCATCGGCGGCGGCATGGCCTACACCTTCCTGGCGGCCAAGGGCTACGAGGTGGGCACCAGCCTGGTGGACCTGGAAAAGGTGGACTACTGCAAAGAGATGATGGCCAAGGCTGAGGCCAAGGGCGTCAAGCTGCTGCTGCCGGTCGACACCGTGGTGGCCGCGGCTTTCCCCGATCCCATCGACGGGCCGGTGGACACCCAGGTGGTGGCCGCCGACGCCATCCCGGCCGGCATGATGGGCCTGGACATCGGGCCTGAGACCCGCAAGCTGTTTGCCGAGGCCGTGAAGGCCAGCAAGACGGTGGTGTGGAACGGCCCCATGGGCGTGTTTGAGAACCCGACCCTGGCCGCCGGCACCCTGGCCGTGGCGCAGGCCATGGCCGACGCCGACGCCACCACCGTGATCGGCGGCGGCGACAGCGCGGCTGCCGTGATGCAGCTGGGCTTTGGCGACAAGATGACCCACATCTCCACCGGCGGCGGCGCCAGCCTGGAATACCTGGAGGGCAAGGAACTGCCCGGCATCGCCTGCATCCAGAACGCCTGATCGTTTTTCCCGGCAGCGGCCCGGTCACGGGCCGCTGCGTTTTGGCGTAACAGACTATACAGAAATGAGGATCGCATTATGGATAAAGCCAACCGCAAGGCCATTATCGCCGGCAACTGGAAGATGAACAAGACCGCCACCGAAGCCGCCGCCCTGATCGACGAGCTGATCCCCGCCGTGAAGGACGCGAACTGTGAGGTGGTCATCTGCACCCCCTTCACCAGCCTTGTGACCGCTGTGGAAAAGACCCGCGGCACCAACATCCATGTGGGCGCCGAGAACGTGCACTTTGAGAAGAGCGGCGCGTTCACCGGCGAGATCAGCGCCGACATGCTGGTGGACCTGGGCGTGGAGTACGTGATCACCGGCCATTCCGAGCGCCGGCAGTACTTTGCCGAGACCGACGAGACGGTGAACAAGCGCACCCGCGCCGCGCTGGCCGCCGGGCTGAAGGTGATCGTCTGCGTGGGCGAGAACCTGACCCAGCGGGAGCAGGGCGTTACCGAGGAGCTGGTGCGCATGCAGACCAAGATCGCGCTGCGGGACGTGACCGCCGACGAGATGAAGAACGTGGTGATCGCCTACGAGCCGGTGTGGGCCATCGGCACCGGCAAGACCGCCACCAGTGACCAGGCCCAGGAGGTCTGCGCGGCCATCCGCAAGGTGCTGGGCGAGATGTACGGCGAGGCTGTGGCCAAAGCCACCACCATCCAGTACGGCGGCAGCATGAACGCCGGCAACGCCGACGAGCTGGTCGCCAAGCCCGACGTAGACGGCGGCCTGATCGGCGGCGCCTCCCTGAAGGCGGACGCCTTTGCCGCCATCGTGAAGGCTGCCAGCAAGTAACCGGCCGCTTCCTTTGCGTTTTGACCAGGCGCCGTCTGCCCTGCGGGCGGGCGGCGCTTGTTCGGTTTTTGCGGGCCGCGCGGCCCGCGCCACATCCTGTTTTTTAAGGAGGACCTTCTCTTATGGCAAAACAACCTCTGATGCTCTGCATCCTGGACGGCTTCGGCTGGGTGCCGGACAAGACCTACGGCAACGCCATCGAGGCCGCCAACACCCCCAATCTGGACAAGCTGTTCGCCAGCTGCCCCTACACCACCATCGGCGCTTCCGGCATGGACGTGGGCCTGCCCGACGGCCAGATGGGCAACAGCGAGGTGGGCCACACCAACATTGGCGCCGGCCGCATCGTATACCAGGAACTGACCCGCATCACCAAGGCCATCCAGGACGGCTCCATCCGCCGGAACGAGGCCATCGTGAAAGCGATGCAGACCGCCATTGACACCGGCAAGGCCATCCATCTGATGGGCCTGCTCAGCGCCGGCGGCGTACACAGCCACATCCAGCATCTGTTCGGCCTGCTGGACATGGCCAAGGACATGGGCGCGAAGGAGATCTACGTGCACGCCATCCTGGATGGCCGCGACGTGCCGCCCGACAGCGGCAAGGGCTATCTGGAAGAGCTGCAGGCCAAGCTGGACCAGCTGGGCGTGGGCAAGATCGCCTCGGTGACCGGCCGCTACTACGCCATGGACCGGGACAACCGCTGGGACCGTGTGGAAAAGGCCTACGCCGCCTTTGTGTACGGCGAGGGCGAGAAAGGCACCCCGGCCGAGGTGATCGCCAACAGCTACGCCGCCGGCGTGACCGATGAATTCGTGGTGCCTGCCGTGACCTGCGAGGGCGGCCGGGTGTCCGCGGGGGACAGCGTGATCTTCTTCAACTTCCGGCCCGACCGGGCCCGGGAGATCACCCGCACCTTTGTGGACGACGATTTCACCGGCTTTGCGCGGCGCAACGGCCGCTTTGCGGTGAACTATGTCTGCTTCACCCAGTACGACGCCACCATGCCCAACGTGGAGGTGGCGTTCCATCCCCAGAGCCTGCACAACGTGATGGGCGAGTATCTGGCCAAGTGCGGCAAGACCCAGCTGCGCATCGCCGAGACCGAGAAGTACGCCCATGTGACCTTCTTCTTCAACGGCGGCGTGGAGGCCCCGTTCGAGGGGGAGGACCGGGCGCTGATCCCCAGCCCCAAGGTAGCCACCTACGATTTGCAGCCCGAGATGAGCGCCTACCTGGTGGCGGACGAATGCGTCAAGCGGATCGAGAGCGGCAAGTATGACGTGATCATCCTGAACTTTGCCAACTGCGATATGGTGGGCCACACCGGCGTATTTGAGGCCGCGGTCAAGGCGGTGGAGGCGGTGGACGCCTGCGCCGGCAAGGTGATCGGCGCGGTGCTGGCCGCCGGCGGCAAGGTGCTTCTGACCGCCGACCACGGCAACGCCGACCAGATGTACGAGCCGGACGGCGCACCTTTCACCGCTCACACCACCAACCCCGTGCCCGTCCTGGTGGCCGGCGCCGGTGATGTGAAGCTGCGCGAGGGCGGTGTTCTGGCCGACATTGCCCCCACCATGCTCAAGCTCATGGGCCTGCCCCAGCCGGAGGAGATGACCGGCAAGAGCATCATCGTGGACTGACCGCGGCCCGGCCGCAGCCGCCGTTTTTGCGCTCTGCCCGCGGAAAAAGCGGAGGATGGCAAGCGGGACAAGGCCCTGACGGCCCTCTCCCCTTCCGGCAAGAAAAGCGCGCATATTTTGTGCAAAAAAGCTCGCGCCCCGCAGCGCGGGCTTTTTTGCGCGTTGTTCAGCCAACGAAATTTTTGTGCGTTTTTTGTTCACTTTGCCGTTTTTCTCCCACTTTACCGTTATTATTTTAACAATAATTGACAATTCTTTATCGAGGACGTATGCTGAATACAGAGAACAATTTTCTTTGGAAAGGCAGGGAGAAGAATGAATTCAGCCAAAGCATTGCTGCTGGTGGACAACGCGTCGGCGCTGGATCTGCTGCACAGCGGGACCTATCGGTTCCAGGAGATCTCCTTTGAGGAGGTGCGGGCCATCGTGGAGATGCACGGCCAAAAGGACGTGCTGCGCTGCTTCTCCCATCCGGAGATCGAGCAGCTGCTCTACAAGCATGCCGGCATTGTGATCAGCAATTTCCACTATCTGCCGGTGGAGGAGATGGCCCCCGGTCAGGACGCGATCATCTTCCGGTTTTATGTGACCCCCTCCGAGACCCAGCCCAGTATCCAGACGGTCTACGGCAATGAGGCCACCAAGCTGCAAAATCTGTACGTGTATTGTCAGTTCGTTACCCGGCTGGAGGAGACCTGAGCCTCTGCCCGCCGGTTTCCTCTCCGTGCCCGGGGCGTTTGCCCCGGGCTTCTTTTTTCCGCTGTGCGCGGTTGTGCAAAAACGCCGGGGCGTGGTATACTGGTCCTATACGGCGCGCGGCGGCCTGCCGCCCGCCTGTCGCCCGGCAACGGGCGGAACGCTATCAGGGAGGGAATTGCAACTATGACGATTCGAATCGGTATCCTGGGATACGGCAATCTGGGCCGGGGCGTGGAGTACGCGGTGGCCCAAAATCCCGACATGGAACTGGCGGCGGTCTTTACCCGCCGGGACCCGGCTTCCATGACCATCCACACCCCCGGCGTGCCGGTGGTGGCCGCCGGCGAGGCGGAAAGCTGGAAAGACAAGATCGACGTGATGATCCTGTGCGGCGGCAGCGCCACCGACCTGCCGGCGCAGACCCCCGCCATGGCCCGCTGGTTCAACGTGGTGGACAGTTTTGACACCCACGCCCGCATCCCCGAGCATTTTGCCGCGGTGGACGCGGCGGCCAGGGCCGCGGGCACCACCGCCCTGATCTCGGTGGGCTGGGACCCGGGCATGTTTTCCCTGAACCGGCTTTACGCCGGGGCGATCCTGCCCCAGGGCAAGGACTATACCTTCTGGGGCAAGGGGGTCAGCCAGGGCCACTCCGACGCGATCCGCCGCATCGAAGGGGTGCAGGACGCCCGGCAGTATACCATCCCGGTGCCGGCCGCGCTGGAAGCGGTGCGCAGCGGCGCCCAGCCGGAGCTGACCACCCGCCAGAAGCACACCCGGGAGTGCTTTGTGGTGGCCAAGCCCGGCGCGGACACCGCCCGCATCGAGCGGGAGATCAAGACCATGCCCAATTATTTTGCCGACTATGACACCACCGTCCACTTTATCAGCCAGGAGGAACTGGACAGGGACCACATGGGCATCCCCCACGGCGGCTGCGTGGTCCGCACCGGCACCACCGGCGACGCGGCCCATCCCAACACCCACGTGATCGAGTACAGCCTGAAGCTGGACTCCAACCCCGAGTTCACCTCCAGCGTGCTGGTGGCCTACGCCCGGGCCGCCGTGCGGATGAACGCCGCCGGCCACGCCGGCGCCGCCACCGTGTTCGATGTGGCCCCGGCGATGCTGCGTTTTGAGGACGGCGATACCCTGCGCCGCACCCTGCTGTAACCGGCGCAAAACCGGTCGGCCCGTGCCGAACCAGCGATTTTGGGAACGATTTTCAGCAGGAACGCCCCCGTGCGCAGCGCCCTTGAAGAATTTTCCGTGAATTGGGGCCGGATGCCCAAAATAAACCTTGACATCCCCTTGCAGATAGGCTATAAAATGTATAGTGATTTGGCCCGGGGCACGGTATCGCGCCGCGTATGCCCGGCCGGAATAGCTTGTTAAGGAGAGTTCATAGCATGGATACGTTTGAGAAGATTCGCGCCTGCCTGGCCGAGCAGCTGGACATCGATCCCGACGAGATCACCATGGACAGCAACATCCTGGACGACTTCGGCGCCGACAGCCTGGACCTGGTGGATCTGGTGATGGCGCTGGAGGACGAGTTCGACGTGGAAGTACCGGACGATGCCATCGAGAATTTCCACACGGTGGGCGACGTGGTGCGTTTCGTCGAGGACAACACCTGATTTTGTGCCATCGGCACCCGCGAGCCCCACGCTTTGGCGCGGGGCCCGCTTTTTTCACCAGACACTTGCACCGGAAGGAAGTTATCGGATGAGCGAACAGAAAAAGAAACTGGTGGAGGCCATCACCCCCATCAACGAGGACTTTGCCCAGTGGTACACCGACGTGTGCCTCAAGGCGGAGCTGGTGGACTACTCCACCGTCAAGGGCTGCATGATCCTGCGGCCCTACGGCTACGCCATCTGGGAAAACATCACCCGCATCCTGGACGGGATGTTCAAGGCCACCGGCCATGAGAACGTGGCCATGCCCATCTTTATCCCCGAAAGCCTGCTGCAGCGGGAGAAGGACCATGTGGAGGGTTTTGCCCCCGAGGTGGCCTGGGTCACCTACGGCGGCAACGAGAAGCTGGAGGAGCGCATGTGCGTGCGGCCCACCAGCGAGACCCTGTTCTGCGATCACTTTGCCCATGTGCTGCACTCCTGGCGGGACCTGCCCATGAAGTACAACCAGTGGTGCAGCGTGGTGCGCTGGGAAAAGACCACCCGTCCTTTCCTGCGCAGCCGGGAGTTCTGGTGGCAGGAAGGCCACACCATCCATGAGACCGCTCAGGAGGCCATCGACGAGACCCTGCAACAGCTGAACACCTATGCGGACTTCTGCGAAAAGCATCTGATGATCCCGGTGGTCAAGGGAAAAAAGACCGACAAGGAAAAATTTGCCGGCGCCGAGGCCACCTACACCATCGAGGCCATGATGCACGACGGCAAGGCCCTGCAGAGCGGCACCAGCCACTATTTCGGCGACGGGTTCTCCCGCGCTTTTGACGTGCAGTTCACCGGCCGGGACAACCAGCTGCAGTACCCCCATCAGACCAGCTGGGGCGTATCCACCCGCCTGGTGGGCGCCATCATCATGACCCACGGCGACGACGAGGGCCTGATCCTGCCCCCGGCCATCGCTCCTTACCAGGTGGTGATCGTACCGGTGGCCGCCCACAAGCCCGGCGTGACCGAGAAGGCCGAGGAGCTGGCTGCCCGGGTGGGCAAGTTTGCCCGGGTGAAGCTGGATACCAGCGACAACAGCCCCGGCTGGAAGTTCAGCCAGTGGGAGATGAAGGGCGTGCCCCTGCGCCTGGAGATCGGGCCCAAGGATATCGAAAAGAACCAGTGCGTGCTGGTACGCCGGGATACCCGGGAAAAGGCTTTTGTATCTCTGGACGAGCTGGAGACCGCCATTCCCCGTCTGCTGGAGGAACTGGCTGCCAACCTGTATCAGCGGGCGCTGACCAACCGGGAGGCTCGCACCTGGGCCGCTACCACCCTGGACGAGGTCAAGCAGCTGGCCGCCGCGAACAACGGCTACATCAAGACCATGTGGTGCGGCGACGAGGCCTGCGAGGAGAAGATGAAGGAAGAGGCGGGCCTTTCCAGCCGGTGCATGCCGTTCGAGCAGGAACAGCTCAGCGACGTATGCCCCTGCTGCGGCAAGCCCGCCAAGGTCATGGTCTACTGGGGCAAAGCCTACTGATCGCCCCCTATATGTTTCAAAACGCCGCCGGGCTGTGCCCGGCGGCGTTTTCCGTGCCCGCGCGGTTGCAGTCGCGCCGACAATCGGCTATAATCTAAGTATCGGCGGGACGCGGAAGATGCCTTTTCGCGGCCCGTTTTTGCCCGGTGCGGGTTTTGTAAACAAACTGTAACGGACCGGTGACAAAATTGAAATATTTCCGCCTTCTCAATCGTTGTTTGGGTGAAGGCGTTAAGGACGTGAAAATTTGTTCGCTGCAAAAGCCGGCCTGAGTGCCGTGGAGATGGAACGCCTTGTGGATCAGTATGGCGACGCCATGCTGCGTGTTTGCTGCGCCTACCTGGGCGACGCCCATCTGGCGCAGGACGCGGTGCAGGACGCTTTTTTGAAGATCTACAAGAGTTATCGTCCGCTGGAGGATTCCCCCGCCTCGGAGAAGGCTTTTGTCATGCGGGTGACGGCCAACGTCTGCAAGGACTACCTGCGCAGCGCCTGGCACAAAAAGGTCAACCTTGTGGAACAATACCCAGAACTGGCCTCTCCGGAAGCGATGCGCAGCGAGAGTGGCCGTCTGCTGGCCGAGGTGCTGGCCCTGAAGCCCAAATACCGCGAAGTCGTCCTTCTGCATTACTATCACCAGTATTCGGTGGGTGAGATCGCCCAGCTTCTGCACGCCCCCCAGAGCACAGTGAGCGTGCGGCTGCGGCGTGCCCGGGAACAACTGGCAAAACGACTGGAGGAGGTGCCCCGTGACGATCTCTGATACATCCATCCGAAAGGCAGTCGAAGACGGCCTTTCGGATGTGGCCCTTTCGCCCGGGCAAAAGGCCGCGATCCTGGCGCAATGCCGGCCTGAACCGCTGCACCTGCACCGCCGAAGCGCGGCGCGCCGGTTGCTGAGCGTGGCCGCCGTATTCGCGGCGGCGCTGGTGCTCAGCGCGGGGGTCCTGGCGACTTCGCCGGAACTGGCCCGGCAGCTGGCCGTGCTGGGCCGGCAGACTCTGGTCTTTTTGCAGCCGGTGAATCAGGTGAGCGAGGCGGATGGCATCCGTATGGAAGTACTGGCCTCCATGCGCAGCCAGGACACCGCCGTGGTCTACCTGACCCTGCGGGACACCGCCGGCCAGGGCCGCGTCCAGGAAAACACCCAGCTGTGGAATTACCGGCTGGAGGGCGCGGCTTTCGCCCATGCGGAACAGGTGGATTATGATCCGGACACCGAGACCGCCATGTTCCGGCTGACCGGTGAGAATGTGGAAAGCGACAAGATCACCGTGCATGTGGACGCTTTCTCTTCTGGCGTGGAGTATTATCCGCCCCGTTCCACCGGCTGGACCGTGGCCGAACTGGCGGCGCTGCAGCCCGCGCCCGCCCTCTCCTATCCCACGCTGGACCATGGCTGGAGCATGCTGAACGGCCAGGGAGACGAGGCGCTGGAAAAGCAGATGGACGAGGGCAGCCTGCCGGTGCTCAAGCCCCAGTTCTCCTATACGGTGGAAGGGCTGGACTGGCTGACGGTACAGGCCGTTGGCCTGGTGGACAACGCGCTGCATCTTCAGCTGCGGCAGGACGAGGATCTGGGCCGCTTTGGCAGCGTGAACCTCTGCCTGCAGCAGTCGGATGACACGGACAGTGGCATGGCCGTGCTGGTGGCGACCCTGGAGGAGACCGAGGCCGGTTTCAGCAGCGGCGTCCGCGAATATGTGCTGCCGCTGCCGGAGAACGCCGATCCGTCGGAATGGACCCTGTATGCCAGCGGTGTGAACTGCACCGTGGCCTGTGACGCGGGCTGGCAGGTGACCTTTACACTGGAGCCCGCCCATGCGGACCGCACCGGGACCTGCGATCTGGACACCGGAAGCTGGCAGCTGGACCAGGTGGCGCTGTCCAATCTGGGCATTGCCATTGAGGGGCACGGCGAACTCTACGCCGACAGCCCCGATCTGACCCCGGTGGTCACCCTGAAGGACGGCACCGAGCCGGAATTTATCTCTTCCTCGGTGAGTACCGACGGTGAGACCATCGTATACCGAATGCTGTTCCGTACACCGGTGGACACCAGCCAGGTGGCGTCGGTGACCCTTTGCGGCCAGCCGGTGATCTGGGATTGAACGTTCCTTTACACAACACAAGCACCCGCGGCTGCGCGGGTGCTTGTTTCTTTGTGAAAAAGCAAAAAGCGGGAGAATGTTCCTCCCGTTTTTGCGTGTATATCGGTTTACGGGGTGTCCGTTTCTTCCCCGAACAGCAACTCCGCGGCCTGCATCATATCCGGTCGGGGCGCCGGCGCGGGATCGGGCGTTTTTGCCTCTGAATCGCTTGTTAGCGCGGGATCGGCCGCGTTCTCCGGCCGCTGCGCCCCACCGGCGGCGGGATCGGCCTGCCCGTCCCCGCCATCCGCAGTTTCCGGCGCAAAAAAGCCGGCGTATTCCTCCTCCGGCACTTCCGCCCCGCTGTCGCTTTCCCCCTGCGCGGGGTCTTCGCCCCGGCGCGCCGCCCGGCGCTGCTGCTTTTCCGCCTCGCGGCGCCGGGCTTCCAGCACGGCCCGGGCCACCTTTTCCAGGGCTTCGCAGTTTTCCGGCAGATCGGTCAGGCTCTGGCCGTAATGCGCCATCAGCACCGTACCGTCCCGGTCGAGCAGCAGGGTCAGGGGCAGCTGATAGGTCTCCCCCTCCACCGCCTTGTAGCCCATCTTGCGGGCTTCCTTCAAAATGCGCAGCGCGGTCAGCGAATGGCTGCGGAACCAGCTGGTGGTCTGCGGCACGCAGAAATGCTCATAAAGAACGCCCTCCGCGTCGCAGATCAGCACAAAAGGCATCTGTTCGGCCGGGATCGCGCCGGCGATCACATGAGGATCGGTGCGCACCACACAAGCCAGCCGGGCGCTGGTCAGCTTGTCTTTGTCCTGGATGTATTCCATGACGTAATGCCGGGTGATGGGGTGGCCGAAGTTGCGCATAAACACCACAAACAGGGGCCTGTCGTCATCCAGAAGATCGTAAAACGGCAGCTGGGGCTGATACGGACTATCGTAGGTAAAGCGCGGGATACGATCCCCCACCTGTAGCTTTTTGGGCACGAAGGGCACCTCCGAAAATAATACTCCTTTATTCATTCTACACTCTCCTGTCTTTCTGTCAACCTTCTTGACCCGTCTGGTATAATGGAATCACAAAGTTTTCGGGTACTGCCGCAACCGCCGGCTTTCAGGAACAGTGTTCCCCGCCCGGCAGCCGGCATACCCGCCTGGAAGAGGAGGAGACGAGCATGAACGAATGCGTACGTTCGGTGACTGAAAAGCGTATCCGCCGCGCCATGGAAGCGGTGGAGCGCAACCGGATGCAGGCCTTTTACTGCGAGCGGGCCGACGAGGTTGCCGCGTTTGTAAAGGACCTTTTGCCCGCCGGGTGCAGCGTGTCCCACGGGGGCTCCGCCACCCTGAGCGAGTGCGGGGTGACCGATCTGCTGGCCTGCGGCGATTACCGCTATCTGGACCGGAGCAAGGCCGCCGGCCCCGAGGAGATCGGCAAATTGTATCGGGAGGTATTCAGCGCCGACTGGTACCTGACCAGCAGCAACGCCGTGACCGAGGATGGCCAGCTGTACAACGTGGACGGAAACTCCAACCGGGTGGCCGCCATCGCCTTTGGCCCGGCCCATGTACTGGTGATCGTGGGCTGCAACAAGATCGTGCGGGATCTGGGCGAGGCCGAGGCCCGGCTGGAAGCCCTGGCTGCCCCCGCCAATACCGCCCGGCTGAACAGCCAGACCCCCTGCGCCCGGACCGGCCGCTGTGAACACTGCCACAGCCCCGCCCGCATCTGCTGCAACACCCTGATCACCTCCTTCCAACGGGATCCGGATCGGGTCAAGGTGCTGTTTGTGGGCGAGCCTCTGGGCTTCTGAACCGCAGCAAAAGACCGGCCCGCTGCCTTTTCGGCAGCGGGCCGGTCTTGTTTTGTTTATTCGTCCCCGTCCGGCGCTTCTTCCTCCCGCCGGCCGGACACCGCCCAGGCCGCTCCCAGGCCCGCCAGCCCGATCAGGGCGGGCAAAACGCTCAGAGCCGCGTCCGTCAGGTCGGCGGCGCCGTTGCGCCAGGACAGCACCGTCTGGGGCAGTTCCAGGCAGCTGCAAAGAAGAAACGCCGCCAACCCCAGAAAATACAGCCATCGGGCGGACCGCACCCGGCCCGCATACAACAGCCGCACCAGCGCGGTGGAGAACAGCAGGGCCAGCAGCGCGCTGAACACCTCCACCGTGGGCCCGATCCGCTGCACACTGGAAGGCGCGAACCCAAACCGGCGCACAGTCAGCAGATAAAAGCCCAGCGTAGCCGCCACCCCCAGCAGGGCGCTTCGGGTAGGAGGCTGAAGGTCCTCGCTGAGGTGGGCCATACCGGCCAGCAGCAGCCACACCCCCGTCAGGAAGAACAGCCCCGCCTGCACCAGGCCAAACCAATCCCGCGCCGGCCACAGCCGCATGGCCTGGCTGCCCGCCCAGGCGGCGAATACCACCGACGCCAGCAGCCCATAGACCCCCAGCCCGCGGCGAGGGGCCGTAAGCCGGAAGGGTCCCCGCCGCTGGACCAGCGCGGCCACCCCGACCACCGCCAGCACACCGGCCAGCACCCCATATCGGACCCAGACCGAACCCCAGGTGACAAACCCGGTGGCCCAATCGTTGTATGCGGAAAGATCCAGGCCCCGCACAACGCCGGCGGCTATGCACACCAGCGCCGCCAGGGCGGTGACGGCTCGTTTCATCTGCGCTCCTCGATGGTTTTGTATTTCTGGCGAACGCCCAGATATTTATAGGCCGGACGCATGATCCGGTTGGCGAACACCACTTCTTCGATCCGATGGGCGCACCAGCCGGGAATGCGGCTGATGGCGAACAACGGGGTGAACAGATCCTCCGAGATGCCCAGCATCTTGTAGATCAGGCCGCTGTACAGATCCACGTTGGCGCAGACCGTCTTGTTGCCCTTCTCCTGAGCAAACACCTCCGGCCCCAGCTTTTCCACCAGGCACAGCAGGTCAAACTCATCCTCATAGCCCTTTTCATAGGCCAGTTCCCGGGCATTTTCCCGCAGAATCAACGCGCGCGGATCGCTGATGGTGTAGACTGCGTGGCCCATCCCGTAGATCAGGCCGCTGCCGTCTCCCTCTTTTTTGCGGATGATGCGGCGCAAAAACTCCCGCACCTCGTCCTCATCCCGGTGGTTCTCCACCCCCTGCTGGATCACCCGCAGCTGCTGCATCACCTTCAGGTTGGCGCCGCCGTGCTTGGGGCCTTTCAGGCTTCCGATGGCCGCCGCGATGGCCGAATAGGTATCGGTGCCGGAACTGGACAGCACCCGGCAGGCGAAGGTGGAATTGTTGCCGCCGCCGTGGTCGGCGTGCACCGCCAGGCACAGATCCAGCAGTTTGGCCTCCGCGTGGGTGAACTTCTGGTCCGCCCGGTAGGTGGAGAGGATGTGTTCCGCGGTGCTCTGCCCGATCTGGGGCAGATGGAAGAACATGCTCTGCTTGTCGTAGACCCGGCGCTTGACCTGATAGGCATTCACCATGATGGTGGGCAGCCCGGCGATCAGGTTCACCGACTGCTGCAAAATGTTGCCCAGGCTCAGATCCTCCGCGTCGGGGTCATAGCTGTACAGCGCCAGCACGCTGCGGGCCATTTTGTTCATGATGTTGGGGCTGGGGGCCTTCATGATCATGTCCTCGGCAAAGCCGTCGGGCAGGGCCCGGTGCTCCTCCAGCAGGTGGCAGAACTGGGCCAGTTCCGCCAGGCGCGGCAGACTGCCGAACAAAAGCAGCCAGATGATCTCCTCAAAAACGAAGCGATCCTTCTCCAGCGCTTCCCGCACGATCTCCCGGATGTCAATGCCCCGGTAGATCAGCTTGCCCGGGATGGGCACAACGGTGCCGTCCGGCTTTTTGTCGTAGCCGATTACGTCACATACGTTGGTCAGCCCCGCCAGCACACCGGTGCCGTCCGGGTTGCGCAGGCCCCGCTTGACGCCGAGCCGCTCGCTGGTTTCCGGATCGATGTAGTTATTTTTCAGATACTCGTTGCATAGGATGGTCATGGACTGTGGGTCCAGGATCGGTACCTCTGTGGACATACCTTACTTCCCCTTTCTAAAGCAATTTCCCTCTATGGTATGTAGTGTACAAGGTTTTGGGCCAAATTGCAAGCAGCCCGCCGGAGGATGGGATGAAGAAGACCCTGTTGTGCATGCTGACCTTTGCCCTGCTCACCTGGATGATCCCGGTGGGGGGGCTGCTTCTGGCCGAAGCCCCCTTGCCGGACAACCCGCTCACCAGCCCCGCCGCCAGCCCCGCGCCGGACGGCGCCACCGGGCAGGCCCCGTCGGCGAGCCCCACGCCCGCGGCCACCCCCGAGGCGGGCACCCTGCGGATCCTGGACGAGGCTTCGGGGGAGATCCTGACCGTTTTCGCCCGGGACTACCGCATCGGGGCCGCCGCCGCCGAACTGCCCGCCGACTGGCCGGACGAGGCCATCAAGGCCCAGATGGTGGCCGCCTGGAGCTACGCGCTGTTTCAGCAGCAGGCGGCCCGCGCCGCCGGACAAGCCCACGACCTGTCCGCCGATCCGGCCCGCCGCCAGGGCTTTATGACCCGGGAGGTGCTGCAAAGTTACTGGGGGGTGAATTTTGAGACCAATTATGCCCGGCTGGCCGCCCTGGCGGACCAGGTGGACGGGTGGGTAGTGCAGTGGGAAGGGGCCCCCGCCGCCTGCTGCTACCATGCCTCCAGCTGCGGGCACACCGAGGCCAGCCAGAACGTCTGGGATGAGGCGCTGCCCTATCTGCAAGGGGTGGACAGCCCCTGGGACACCGCGGCCGACGGCTGGGAGGTCACGGTCACCTATACGGTACAGCAGATGACCGACGCGCTGCAGCTGAATTTTTCCGACCGGGGGCTGGACCTCTCCGGTGACGCGGCGGACTGGTTTGGCGCTCCCACCCTGACGGCCGCGGGCTGTGTGGCCAGCCAGCCGGTAGCCGGCGCGGAGTTGACCGGCACGGAACTGCGGGGCGCGCTGGGGCTTCGCAGCGCGGCCTTCACCGTGCAGTACGCCGACCGCACCTTCTCGGTGACCACCCACGGCTACGGCCATGGAGTGGGGCTGAGCCAGTGGGGCGCCCGGGGTATGGCGCTGGAGGGAAAAAGCTGCGCCGAGATCCTGGCCTGGTACTACCCGGGCACCGATCTGGCGCAGGGATAAGCGCAGCAACGGGGCGCGCCTGTACGGCACGCCCCGTTGTATGCGGCTATTATCGGGCCGGGGGCTCAGTCCCGGGCCACCTTGAAGATCGCCTTGCGCACCCGGTCGCAGCCGGCGGCGCGCACCAGCGCCTTGTGCGGCTCACCGGTCATAAAGACGACGAACCGATCCTCTCCCAGCACCCCCGCGCAGCTCAGCGGCGCTTTGTACAGCCCCGCGTCGGTCTGCTCGTCGTAGGGCGCGGCTTCCTCCAGTTCGCCCAGCGCCACCTCAAACAACTCCACGCCGGCCAGGTCGATCTGAATGTCCATATACTTTTCGTGCATCTCAAACTCCCGCTCCTCCGACGCGCAGGTGTCGGACTCGGTAACCTTGACGAACACCTTGTCTGCGTCGATGTCGGTGCGGCCTTCGGGCAGCTCGTCCAGGTCGTGCTCCGCGATGTAGGCGATGGCGGTGTCCAGATTTTCAAACAGACCGGTGTACTGCTCGATATTTTCCAGGCGGTCGTACAGCATGATGGTTCCTCCTTGAAAAGGGCGCGAAGGCCCGGTTTTGGCTTTGTTCTGATTATACCACCTTCCGGCCGCCGCGCACAGTGGGCAATGGACGAAAATGCAAAAAAGTCGGCCTGACGGGTCAAGACGATGGCGCCGGGTGCGTTTACAATAGAAGTAATGAAAAGAACGGCCGTACCGCCGCCCATAAGGAAGAAAGGAAGCTGCGTCATGAAATTTCTGAATGTGGAGATCTCCGTCAAGAATCTGCCCGAACTGGACCCGGGCTTTGTGCCCCTGGGGCTGTTCTTCCGGCACTATGCCACCGGCGCGAACAAGCCCTTGTGCATCGCTGTGGAGCGCAGCGGCGGCCAGATCGGCACCTGGGAGTGCAAGGTACACGGCACGCCCGAGATGAAAGCCGCTGACGAATATTTTGTGGACCGCATGGTCAAGTTCCTGCTGTGGAGCTGGGGCGGGTTCAAGGTGTACATCTGCGGCGATGACGCCCTGGCCGAGACCATCCGCCGGGCCTACAGCGCCTCGGGCAGCCGCGCCTTTGACAAAGACTTTATGGAAAACGTCTACGAGCGCGCCTTTGAGGTGGTCAGCCTTCCCTACGACCAGCGCCCCGCCCCCTTCCAGAAGGCGGAGAGCGTGGGCCGCCACACCGACGGCGCCCGCATCGGCTTCGACGCCGGCGGCTCGGACCGGAAGGTCAGCGCGGTGATCGACGGCGAGACCATCTACAGCGAGGAGGTCGTGTGGTATCCCAAGACCATCAGCGATCCCAGCTACCACTATGTGGGCATCCTGGCGGCCATGCAGACCGCCGCGGCCAAAATCATGGAAAAGGGCCGCAAGGTGGACGGTATCGGCGTGTCCAGCGCCGGCGTATACATCGACAACAAGTGCATGGTGGCCAGCCTCTTTTTGAAGGTGGCCAAAGAGGATTTTGAAGCCAGGGTCAAGAACATCTACACCCGCGCGGCCGAGGATCTGGGCCGGATGCTGGGATATGAGATCCCGGTGGTGGTAGCCAATGACGGCGACGTGAGCGCGCTGGCCGGGGCCATGGGCCTGGGCGAGAACGGCATCATGGGCATCGCCATGGGCACCAGCGAAGCCGTGGGCTATGTGGACGCGGACGGCAACATCTGCGGCTGGCTGAACGAACTGGCCTTTGCCCCGGTGGACGGCCAGCCCGACGCCATGGCCGACGAGTGGAGCGGCGACATCGGCTGCGGCGTGAAGTACTTCAGCCAGGACGGCGTGATCAAGCTGGCTCCCCGCGCGGGCATCGAACTGAACGAGGAGGACGCCCCCGCCGCCAAGCTGAAGGTGGTGCAGGGCCTGATGGCCGAGAACGATCCCCGCGCCGTCAAGGTCTACGAAAGCATCGGCGTGTATCTGGGCCACACGATGGGCCTGTACGCCCAGTTCTACGACATCCATCATGTGCAGATGATGGGCCGCGTCATGAGCGGCAAGGGCGGCGACATCATCCTGGCCACCGCGGCCCGGGTGATGGACGAGGAGTATCCGAACGTCGCGTTCCGCCCCGAAGCGCCCGACGAGATGACCCGTCGCGTAGGTCAGAGTTCCGCCGCCGCCAGCCTGCCGGAGAGCAAGTAAATTTTCCGCGCCCCGGCGGCCTTGGCCCGGAGGAAGTCTGCCTCACGGCGGCGCGCCGGCCAGCCTGTTTTTTATCGCTATCAACTATTTTCCCATATTTTCTTCCTTTGGCGGCAGGGGCCGGGCGGGTTTCCGCCCGGCCCCTGCCCTGTTCCGGAAATATATTCTTTGCCTGCATCGTATATTGGATTGCAAGCCCCGCTTTTACGGCGGAGGCATCCCCTTTGGGAAAGGAGATTCCATGATGCGTTTGTTTCGTCTGATCCCTCCGCTGGCGCTGGCATTCTGCGCCGTCGCCTGCTCCGTGTCGGCCCCCGCCCCGGCGCCGGTCATTACGCCGGCCCCCACGGCGGAGCCTTCCCCTTCGCCCACCGCGGCCCCCACCCCGGAGCCCACCCCCGACATCCAGGTGGTGAACGGGATCACCTACGTGAACGGTATCCTCGTGGCCAACAAGAGCTACGGGCTGCCCGCCGACTATGCCCCCGGGGTATCGGAGGAGGCCCAGGCCGCTTTTGACGAGATGGCGGCCGGCGCGGCCCGGGACGGCATCACCCTGTTCATCGCTTCCGGGTTCCGCTCCTACGACTATCAGGCGCAGTTGTACCAGCGGTATGTGGATCGGGACGGGGCGGAGCAGGCCGACACCTACTCCGCCCGACCCGGCCACTCCGAACACCAGACCGGCCTGGCCTTCGACCTGAATGAGGTCAGCGACGCCTTTATCGGCACCCCCGAGGCCGAATGGCTGGCCGCCCACGCCCAGGAATACGGCTTTATCATCCGCTATCCCGCCGACAAGGTCGAGATCACCGGCTATAAGTATGAGCCCTGGCATGTGCGGTATCTGGGCAAAGAGACCGCCGCCGCCGTGTATGAGAGCGGCTTGTGTCTGGAGGAGTATCTGGGCATTGATTCGGTCTATTCCGACTGATTTTTTGTACATCCCGTCGATTTTTCCCTGTAGTTTTGCAGCAATTGCGCGATTTTGTGTGAAACATTTGCACGATCTGCCACGATCCTGTATAATTGTGAAAGAACGATTGCTGCAAAGGAGGCGGGCGGGATGGCGTACACCGCAGTGGAACTGCGGCGGCCGATCCGCATCGACCGGATCATCACCGTACACTATTTCGAGTATGGACCGGACTATGCGTTTGCCGGCGAAAGCCACGATTTTTGGGAGATCGTCTATGTGGATAAGGGCGAGATCATCGCCCAGGCCGGCGATGTGGAACATCTGCTGCAAAAGGGGCAGATGCTGTTTCACGAACCGGGCGAGTTTCACACCCTGAAGGCGGCCGGCGGCCGCGCGCCCAACGTGGTGGTGATCACGTTTGAATGCGAGGGGCCGGCGATGGATTTTTTCCGCGGACGGCTGCTCAGCGCCGGCGATCCCGAGCGCAACCTGATGGCGCGCATCGTGGAACAGGCGGCGGAAGCCTTTTCCACCCCGCTGGACGATCCGTTGTCCCAGATGATGGAGCGGCGGGCGGTGCAGCCCTTCGGCGCGGAGGAACTGATCGCCCTGTCGCTGGAACTGCTGCTGCTGGAACTGATCCGTAAAGGAGGCGTATCCACGGCGGCCCGGCCTTCTTCCCTGCTGCGGGAGAACAGCCGCAACGATCTGATGGATCGGGTCTGCCGGTATCTGGATGAAAACCTGGAAAAGCGGCTGACCCTGAGCGACATCTGCCGGGACAATCTGGTAGGGCGCAGCTATCTGCAAAAGATCTTCCGGGAAAAGACCGGCGGCGGCGCGATGGAATATTTCGGCCGCCTGAAGATCCGCCGGGCCAAGGAACTGATCCGCGAAGGCAAGCACAACTTTACCGAGATCGCGGCCCTGCTGGGGTACAATTCCATCCACTATTTTTCCCGCCATTTCAAAAAGGTCACCGGCATGACCCCCAGCGAGTACGCCAGTAGCATCAAGGTGCTGAGTCGGCAGGGGCGGGGCGAATCATGATAGAATTATCCATGCCACAAGCGTAAACGTCTATTTATATTTCTTATATATAGGACTATACTTTCAGGTAGAGGGCAGCGTCAGGCAAACCGCTCGTGCTGCAACAATTTTATAAAATCAAAAGGAGAGAGTGCGCTATGGCTATTTTGGTATGCGGGGGCGCCGGTTACATCGGCAGCCACACCTGTGTGGAACTGCTGGCCGCCGGTTACGACATCGTGGTGGCGGACAACTACTACAACTCCTGCCCGGAGGCGCTGCGCCGGGTCAAGCAGATCGCCGGCAAGGATTTCCGCTTTGTGGAAGCTGAGTTGACCGATCCCGCCCAAGTGGAAGCGATCTTCGCGGCCAATCCGGATATCGACTCGGTGATCCAGTTTGCGGCCTACAAAGCGGTGGGCGAGAGCGTGTCCAAGCCGATCGAGTACTATACCAACAATCTGAACACCACCCTGGTGATCCTGGACGCCATGCGCCGCCACGGCGTGCACAACATCGTGTTCTCCTCCAGCGCCACCGTATACGGTGATCCGGCCACCGTGCCTATCACCGAGGATTTCCCGGTGGGCGGTGACCGCACCACCAACCCCTATGGCACCTCCAAGGCCATGAACGAGCAGATCCTGACCGACTGCTGCAAGGCCGACAAGGAACTGAACGTGGCCCTGCTGCGGTACTTCAACCCCATCGGCGCCCATGAGAGCGGCCTGATCGGCGAGGACCCCAACGGCATTCCCAACAATCTGGTGCCCTACATCGCCAAGGTGGCCGTGGGCAAGCTGGAAAAGGTACATGTATTCGGCAACGATTACCCCACCCCCGACGGTACCGGCGTGCGGGATTACATCCATGTGGTGGACCTGGCCAAGGGCCATGTGGCCGCCATCAAGAAGCTGGCCACCAAGCCCGGCCTGTTCATCTGCAACCTGGGCACCGGCCACGGCTACAGCGTGCTGGACGTGATCAAGGCCTACTCCAAGGCCTGCGGCAAGGAGCTGCCCTACGTGATCGATCCGCGCCGCCCCGGCGATATCGCCGAGTGCTACGCCGACCCCGCCAAGGCCAAGAAGGAACTGGGCTGGGAGGCTCAGTACGGCATCGAGGAGATGTGCGCCTCCAGCTGGAAGTGGCAGAGCATGAACCCGGACGGCTACAAAGGCTGATAACAAAACAGAACAGGACGCGGTGCGCACCGCGTCCTGTTTCTTTTTCCATTTTTTCCGATCCGGGGGACCCGTCCCCCATCCGGCTGGCCGGCTATCCTCCTGCCGGCTATAAAACAAAGTGCGGGCCGAGGATTCGGCCCGCAGAAGGGGGCATGGGGGTCTGCGCCCCCCTATCGGCTGCCGGTTACGCGTCCCTGGCGATCTCGCCGGCCGCCTGCAGGGTCTTTTTGCTGACAGCAGGGCCGACGAGTTCATAGATCAGGGTGGCGCAGAGAACCACGGCCCGGATGGTGGAGGCATATTCCGGCACCACCTGCTGGGCCAGGAAGGACAGGCCGATGGCCACGCCCGCCTGGGGGATCAGGGCCGGGCCCAGGAACTTGGTGATAGCCGGGGAGGCGCGCATGATCCTGGCGCCCATCCAGGCGCCCAGCCACTTGCCCGCCACCCGCAGCACCACATACACGACCCCCACCAGGCCGATAGTGGGCAGCACGCTCAGCTGCAGGTCCGCGCCGCTCAGCACAAAAAACATCAAAAACAGCGGTGGTGTAAAGGCATCCACCTGCCGGTACACCTCGGCGGAATTTTTAGACAGATTGCAGAAGGCCGCGCCCATCGCCATGCACATGAGCAGGCTGGACACCCCCAGCACCTCGTTGGCCAGGGCCACCGCCCCCAGCACGAAGGCGATGGACAGGCTCAGGCGGCTGCCGCTGTCCTTGAAGAACCGCAGCAGGAAGGTGAACACCAACCCCAGCACGATGCCCACGCCCACGCTGAGGACTACCTCCCAGATGGGCGAAAGGATGGCCTCCACCAGGTTGATCGGGCCGCCGCTCTGCAGGGTGCGGGCCACAGCCACCGCCAGGCCGAAGGCGATCAGCGCCACCGCGTCATCCAGAGCCACCACGCTCAGCAGGGTCTCGGTGACCGGGCCCTTGGCGTGGTACTGCTTGATGACCATGACGGTGGCGGCGGGTGCGGTGGCGGCCGCGATAGCCCCCAGCACCAGCGAGAAGGGCAGGCTGTTGCCGGTGGCCCACAATCCCAGCACCACCAGGATCACCGCCACGATGCTCTCGAAGAAGGCGATCACGATGGGGGTGGCCCCCACCCGGCGGAAATACTCAAACTTGAACTCGCCGCCTACCGTAAAGGCGATAAAGCCCAGTGCCACGTCCGACACCACCGTCAGGGCCGCGATGCCCTCGCTGGTGAAGATCCCCAGCACCGAAGGCCCGATCAGCAGGCCCAGGATCAAATAACCGGTCACATCCGGCAAACGGATCAGGCGGATCAGACGGGCGCCCGCCAGACCGGCCAGCAGCAGGATGGCGAATTGAAACAGAAGATCCAGTTCCATTTACAGCCTCCCGATGCCCTTGGTCAATTCCACCGGCACGGTGAAAGCGATACCATTGCCCGGCCGATCCAGGTCGGCCACCTGGTCGATCAGTTCCATGGCCTCGGCCACCCGATCGTCCGGCAGCACCATCAGCACGGTGTAGTTTTCCTCCCGGTCGGGTTCCAGGCTTGCCCGCAGGCTGCCCAGAAATGACCCGCCCATGTAATTCTGCAGTTCCATGGCCATGCCGCGGCTGCGCAGGATGGTAGCGCCTCGGATGCCCCGGCGTTCCAGCTTTTCCAGCGCCCGGTCCATCACGTCCGGATCGCTGAGGATCATGATCAGAAGTTTCACGAAAAATCCTCCTTTGTAAGGCGCGAAAAAACAAACCGGCGGGGCCAAGGCAGGCTGTCTGCCCCGGCCCCGCCGGCTTTAATCATAGCACTCTGTTCGCCTGTGTCAAGGACTGATTTTTTCAGCCCTTGTAGCCCACCGCGTCGGCCAACTCTTTGTCGATGACCACCACCGCGTTGGGGTGCATCTTCAGCATGGTGCTGGGGTTGCGGGTGGTGATCTCGTCGCTCATCACCAGGCCCCGGATGGCTTCGGTCTTGGCCAGGCCGGTGGCGATCAGCACCACGCATTTGGCTGCCAGAATGTCCCCCATGCCCATGGTGATGGCGGTGGTGGGCACGTCCTCCTTGCGCGCAAAGAACCGGGCGTTGGCGTTGATGGTGCTCTCGGTCAGATGCTCGATGTGGGCGGTGGCGTGCAGGGTGTCGCTGGCCTCGTTGAAGGCGATGTGTCCGTTGTTGCCGATGCCCAGCAGCTGCAGGTCGGCCACGCCGCCCTCATACACCTTGGCTTCCAGTTCGGCGGCGTTGGCAGCCGGATCGCCCATGCCCTTGGCCACGTAGGTGTTGGCCTTGTCGATGTTGATATGGTCAAACAGATTGGTGTCCATAAAATAGCGGTAACTCTGATCATGGGTACCGGGAATGCCGCAGTACTCGTCCAGGTTGACGGTGCGCACCGCGGAAAAGTCCACCTTGCCAGCCTGGTTGGCCTCGATGAGCTTCTTGTACATGGGCACCGGAGTACCGCCGGTAGCCAGGCCCAGCTTGCAGTCGGGCTTCTCGTTCACGAGCTTGCAGATCCTGTCGGCCACGTACGCGCAGCTGGCGTCGTAGCTCTCGGTCACAACTACCTGAATCACAATTGACACGCTCCTTTGGCGATTTTTGCCGGCCTTCGGCGGGCCGTTCTCTTACCTTTTATGATACCGTTCCCCCGGCGTTTTGTACAGGGCCGGAGAGGGATTTAATTTGCACAAAAAGCCCGGTCACACATACAATTCCCTCTCCAGCGGCAGCGGATTTTCCGGCGCGGCGGGGGCAGCCGCCACCGCCCGCCAGGCGGCGGGGGTCAGGCCGGTGGCCTTGCGGAACACCCGGCACAGATAGTTGGCCCCGGAGAACCCGCACAGACTGGCCACCACCTCCAGCGGATACTCCCGGCGTGCCAGCAGCTGTTTGGCCGCCTCGATCCGCACCCCTGTCAGGTACTGGCCGGGCGATGTGCCCATCGCCGCCCGGAACACCCGGATCAGATGGCTCTTGCTCACCCCCAGCTGGGCGCTGAGCTCCTCTACCCCGTACAGCCCGGCGTAGTTCTGCTGCATGGCGGCCAGCGCCCGGCTCACCAGCGGCGGCAGCGCCGGGGCGGCCGGATCGGCCCCTGCCAACTCGCAGAGCAGCCGGAAAGCCAGGCCGCTGGCATCGGCCCCCGCCGCCCCCGCCCGCAGCCGAGCCAGCAGCTGGGCAGCCATGGGCGCGCTGGCCCCGCCCGCCCAGAACGGCCCTTCCAGCCCGGCGGCAAACTCTTCCGCCATCCGGCCGGTGAGCCGTACCGCCAGCAGATGGCAGGGTCCTTCCGGGGTCAGCTCCAGCGGCGATGCGCCGATCAAAAGGCTGCCCGCGTCGGCGCTCACCGGGCCGTCCGGGCCGTCCATCGCGCACCGCCCGCTGGACAGCACCCCCGCCCAGACCCCCGCCCCGTCCAGCACCGACCGGGCGGCAAGCTGTGCGTCCCACACCTGGGCGACCGCGCACCATGTTTCATAGGCAAACATCAACAATCGCCCCTTTTCAATCAATAAAATGCTATTTCTTTTTGCAAAAACCCTGGTATCATTATAGTAAAGACGGTACACGCGGTCAAGCGCGTGTCAACAAACTTCCATTCAATCAACAAATTCAAGGAGGGCTCTCCCATGGCAAGTATCAGCTGCCGCGGCATCTACAAGGTCTATCCGGGCAACGTGACCGCCGTTAAGGATTTCAACCTGGAGATCGCGGACAAGGAATTTATCATCTTCGTCGGCCCGTCCGGCTGCGGCAAATCCACCACCCTGCGCATGATCGCCGGTCTGGAAGAGATCAGCAAGGGCGAGATGTACATTGGCGACCGTCTGATCAACGACGTGCCCCCGAAGGATCGGGACATCGCGATGGTGTTCCAGAACTACGCGCTCTACCCCCACATGACCGTGTACAAGAACATGGCCTTTGGCCTGGAGCTGCGCAAGACCCCGAAGGACGAGATCGACAAGCGTGTGCGTGAAGCCGCCAAGATCCTGGACATCGAGCATCTGCTGGACCGCAAGCCGAAGGCTCTGTCCGGCGGTCAGCGCCAGCGCGTCGCGCTGGGCCGCGCCATGGTCCGGAACCCGGCCGTATTCCTGCTGGACGAGCCTCTGTCCAACCTGGACGCCAAGCTGCGTACCAGCATGCGCACCGAGATCATCAAGCTGCACCAGAAGCTGGCCACCACCTTCATCTACGTGACCCACGACCAGACCGAGGCCATGACCATGGGCGACCGCATCGTGGTCATGAAGGACGGCGTGATCCAGCAGGTCGACACCCCGCAGAACCTGTATGACTACCCCTGCAACATGTTCGTGGCAGGCTTCATCGGCAGCCCCCAGATGAACTTCCTGGACGCCACCCTGAACAAGGACGGCGGCACCTACTACCTGGATCTGTCCGGTGACAAGATCGTTCTGCCGGCCGAAAAGACCGCCGACGGCAAGCTGGACGCTTACGTGGGCAAGGCCGTCAAGATGGGCATTCGTCCCGAGGACATCAAGGACGATCCCGAGTTCATCGAGAAGCACAAAGAGTGCCAGCTGACCGCCACCGTGGAAGTCAGCGAGCTGATGGGCAGCGAGATCTACCTGTACCTGGACTACAAGGGCAACAAGATGACCGCCCGTGTGGCCCCCACCAGCAAGGCCCGCAACGGCAACACCGTGACCGTGGCTTTCGACGCGCACAAGGTACATCTGTTCGACGTGGAGACCGAGTTGACCATCCTGAACTGAGTTCTCCCAAATTCCGTATGACCCGCAGCGCTCCGCCATTTTGGCGGGGCGCTGCTTTTTTGTTCCGGCCGGCAGAACAAAAAGGCCCCCGCCGAATGGCCGGGGGTCGTAAGAAAGTAATATCGTATTTTTGCAGGAACGGCATGGCTTCGGTCATGCCGTTTCCTGTTTCATCAGTTCGTCCACGGGGATAAAGCCCACAAGGTCATAGGAGATGCGGATGCCCTGTCTGCGCTTTCCGCTGCTTTTGTCAGGCGCTTCGATATAGATACCTTTGACAAGTTCCCGCAAGGTGTAGGGGGTCATTTCCTGCAAATCCTCGTATTTGTGTATCCGCTGGATGAACTGCTCCAAATTTTCAATCTGTCGTTCCTGTACTTCGATTTCCTGCTGCAAGGTCTGGATTTCCACTTTAAGATGTGCCTGCTCGTCCTCATAGGTCTTGCTCATCAGTGCAAACCGTTCATCAGAGAGTTTCCCGGCCACATTGTCCTCATAGATACGGATGAACAGCCGGTCAAGTTCCCCAAGACGGCGTTCTGCCTGTGCCAGACGCTTCTTGTATCCTCGGACAGCTTCTTCGCTGGACAGCCGGAGTCTATGCTCCATCACTGCCCGGAAATGGGCTTCATGCCGGGTTACATAGGAGATCACCGTTTTCATGTGCATCCAGACCAATTCTTCCAGCACAACCGCCCGGATGAAGTGAGCGGAACAGGTTCCCGTGTTGCTGCGGTAGCTGGCGCATACAAAATGGTCTTGCCGCTTCTCAAAGTAGTTGGTGGTGCAGTAGCGCATTTTGGCCCCGCAGTCAGCACAGTAGACCATGCCGGAGAATAAACTGCTTTTTCCTGTTTTTGTCCTTCGGTGGCGCTGCTTGCGGATCTCCTGCACCTTGTCAAATACTTCCTGATCAATGATAGCCGGATGGGTGTTGTAGAATACCGCCTGCTTCTCAATGGGCGTTTCCCGCTGCTTCTTGTCCCAGATGGAGTTGGTGTAGGTCTTGAAATTAACCGTACAGCCCGTGTATTCCTGCCGTTCCAGAATATGAACAACGGTATTGGGGTTCCAGTGATACGGGTCAGCGGTTTCAGGGCTTGGGGTGTTAATGCCCTCTCTCCGCTTATAGGCGGTAGGGTTGAGCACCCGTTCCGCCTGCAAGAGTTTGACGATCTGCATCGGCCCCCGTCCTTCCATACACAGCTTGAAGATGCGCTTGACCACAGGAGCGGTTGCCTCGTCCACGACCCACTTTGTTCGATCCTCCGGGTCTTTGCGGTAGGCAAAGCGGACATTGGTTGTCAGCGGGATGCCCTGCTCGCCCTTGGCCTTCTGTACTGCACGGATTTTGCGGCTGGTATCCTTGGCAAAAAACTCATTGAACCAGTTTTTGATTCCCGCAACATCGTTGTCGGTGCTGTTGGGGTCAATGGTGTCAAAGTGGTCGTTGATGGCGATATAGCGCACACCATATTTCGGGAAAGTGAAGTTGATATACAAGCCCGTCAGCGAGGAATTTCGCCCCAGACGGGACAGGTCTTTCGACAGCACAACAGCCACTTTCCCCGCTTCAATTTCTGACAGCATCTGCTGAAATCCGGGGCGGTCATAGTTTGTGCCGCTGTATCCGTCATCCACAAAAAATGTTGGATTCGGGAAACGGTGCTCTTTTGCGTATCGGAGCAGGATGTCCTTTTGGTTGGTGATGGAATTACTGTCGCCCTCGTTGGCATCCTCTTGGGAGAGGCGGCAATAGAGTGCGGTGATTTTTTCAGTTGCCCGTAACATTTCTGTATCCTCCTTCAAAGGGGCAACTGTCAGTACAGGATTGGTTGCTTCTATTGTCCCAAGATTCCCGGTATTTGTCATTCATCATCCTCCGTATTTTCTGTAAACTTTTCAGCCCAAATGCGCTCCATCTTTCTATCCAGTGATTCTGTCCCGTCATAGCTGCCCATAATGGTGTAAATGGTGCCACCGATCTCACGCTGTAAAGTGAACTCCGGCAGCCAGAAAGCAGATGGATTTTTCACACGGATATGTCCAGTTTCATCAAACCAGAAATTGTGTCTGAGGCGGTCGGGCGGCAGCGGGTCGGGTTTGAAGTAGGGGGTAGGATTGGAGAAAAAATATTCCGTTGGCTCGTCATGGTCAGAATCTTCCCATTGACTGATTTCTTCCCAAATATCCAAATCATTCCTTGAGCTGTCGGGTCGGTAGCCAACAGCGTGTTGACAAAACCAATAAAGGCTTTTGCATTCCAATCGTCTGCTGTTTCAGAATCAAGCTGCTCCATGACCTTTTTAATTAGTTTCAAACTAACAGTATACAAGTCATCCCCAAACGACTGAAGCAACATATCAATGGATGCAACATCCTTATTCACAGGATAAAACGGGAAATAGTTGACTCCACCTGAATAGATTCCAACAGCTTTTTTGTCCAGCACATTTTTTCTGGTGGGCTTCAGGCCAGTAGGATAGAAAATCTTAATGTCACATCCGTTGCTGGAGTTTTCAATCTGCTTGATGATACTGTTGTTGGTTCTGTTAATATCAGAGAACAACTTGAACAGTTTCGGTGGCATGAATACACGGAGCAGGCAGGGATCACGGTCATAGCCAAACATTCTTGCATGTTGCCACATAGTATCAGCTTGCGGACTTTTTGCAACACGGCAATTCTGACACCAACAAAGAGGACACGCTCTCTGAACTGTGGTACGCCGTATTCCGCAAAGTTATACAGATGGGGCTTTACCACATAGCCGGGAGCGATGCTTTCGAAGTCTTTGATAATGGTGTCAATGGCCCTCCCGTTATTGGCCGTAATTAGCCCCTTAACATTCTCAGCAACAAACGCTTTCGGTTTCTTTGCATCAACAAATTCTGCAAAATGTCTGAACAGACCGCCACGGGTGCCGTTCAGACCGGGCTGTTTCCAGATAATAGAGAAGTCCTGACACGGAAAACCACCCAGAACAATGTCACATTCCGGGATGGTGGTGTCGGTGTAAGGATCTATCTTGGTAATATCCTTATAGTGAATAACATCGCCGAAATTGGCGGCAAAGGATTTCCCATTCGGACGGTCATGTACTTTTCAAGCTACGGAGTCTTGCGACAAGTACATTTTAGCGAAAAAACATGACCATTCCCGTATATCCAAAAGGATGGAAAAGGCTCTGAAAAAGCAGCAATTTCCACGCTTATGGACAAGCTGTGTTATAATAAAAGAAATAGAGCGGTGGGGAGGCTTGGCATGAATACGACCTTAACTATTCAAGAAAAATTGAAGGATTTGCGGGTGGAGCACGGACTTACCTTGGAACAGCTGGCCGACCAGACCGGGCTTTCCAAATCTGCGCTCGGCAAATACGAGAATGATGATTATAAGGACATAAGCCCTTTTGCCATCGTCACACTGGCAAAGTTTTATCATGTGACTACGGATTATCTGTTAGGGGTGTCAGAACAAAAAATCACTCAAACACAGAGCTGAGTGCCCTGCACCTGAGTGATGATGCGATTGATGTTCTGAAAGCCGGGAAATTCAACCTCCGGCTGCTGTCGGAAATTCTCTGTCACCATGATTTTCAGAAAATGATGCTGGATGCGGAGATTTATGTAGATCGGATCGCTGATATGCGGATTAGCGATATGAACGCTGTACTGCAAGCCGTTCGTCAAATGGTACTGATGCAGCAGGGAGAAACGGAAAATGATCTGTATCTGCGGACACTGGAACTTGCACAAATACAAGAGGACGAGTATTTGTGCCATGTTATTTCTGACGATATGAAACTGATCCTTCGGGATATTCGGGAAGCCCATCAAAATGATGCAACCACTGCGGACAGCCATTCTCCGGCGCTGGATGTGCAAAAGAGTTTGCAGGAAGCCACGAACTACAAAGGCAGCAATGCAGAAAAGCAGGCCCGCATTTTCCTCGCAACCTTTGGTATTGACTATGATGCGATCACGATGGAGCAGTTTGTAAATCTGATAGAGGTCTTGAAACTGTCCAAACATCTGAAAGCTTCTATTAACCAGCGAGGAAAAACCAACATGACCCATGGAAACGGGAAAAGGAAAAGAAAACGCAAATAGGCAAAAAAATATGCTGGACACGGTTAAAATCAACCATGTCCAGCATATTTCATTTACCCAATCCCGTCTGACAGATGCCGTAAGTGTTATTTTGAATGGATTACTTTCTTACGAGCACCCGTCTAAACGGCGGGGGCGCGTATGCGTTTATCAAACCAGCTGCTGGCCGTTGACCTCCAGCCGGAATGTCAGGCCGAAATACTCGGCAGCCTTGCGGCAGAGCAGCATCCGGGCCAAAAAGATCTCAAAATAATCCATCACCGAGCACACCCGGGTATCCAGCCGGATGGACAGGGTCACGGTACCGGCGGCCTTGTCCAGATCCAGTTCGGAATGTTCCGCCGCCCAGTTGACCCGGTCGTGGATATCAAAGCGGATGGTGTCCCGGTTGCGCACCCGGCTACGGCGCACGTCGGTCTTGTCGGCCAGGATCAGCGCCGCCGCCACCCCGTTTACCGGGTAAGCGGTGCTCTCGTCGTGATTGCCGATGGCGGTGACCACCAGAGCGGTGTCCTCCGGGGGCATGCCCATCTTGTCCAGGATGCGGAAAGCCATCACCGCGCCGCTTTGGGCATGGTCCACCCGGTTGACCAGATTGCCGATGTCGTGCATATAGCCGGCGATGCGGGCCAGTTCCACCTCCCGCTCATCCGCGCCCAGCTGCCGCAGCAGGCGGCTGGCCGTCTCGGCGCAGCGGGTCACATGGGCAAAAGAATGCTCGGTAAAGCCCAGCGCCACCAGCGAGGCATCCGCCTGGCGGATGTAGGTGTTGATCTCCTCGCTGCGGCGCACCATCTCATAGGTCACTGGCAGCATGGCGGGCCTCCTTTACGCGGCATCCTCGCCGCTCTCGGCCGAGGCATCGCCCGCTTGTGCGTCCGCGCTCTCCGCTTGCGCGCTTTCCGCCGCAGCGCTCTCATCGGTCTGGACCGACTGGTCTGTGGTGGGCACGCTGGACACCACCCCGTCGTTGGCCGCGCCCTGCAGCTGCTGTTCCGGCGCGATGACCGAATTGCCCACATCCGGCTGATCGGCGGTATCGCTGGCCGCCGGGTTGGCGGGCTGCATGTCGCTCTCTTCCAGGGCCGTCAGGTACCAGACCGAGTTGGTCTTTGCAAAGATATAGTCCATATACTTGACCGGTTCCGTGGCGGTGTTGGTGCCCATCAGTTCATCCCCCGGGGTGCTGACCGGGATATATCCCACCGTCACCCGCATCTCACCGCCGCCACGGGTCAGTTTGACCACGGTGGGGGTATAGCGGCCCTGCTGGCCGGTGATGGGGATCAGATACCCCTGCTTGTCCGGCAGGTAGGTGAAGGTCATACCGTCATCCTCAAAGCTCTCGTGGGTGACGCTGAAACTCGGGCCTACCAGCTTGGTCAGGGTGGCGTCCACCTCCAGGGTGGGCAGGATGATGCAGTCTGTCTCGGGATCGCGCTCGTAGGCATCCAGGCTGCCGCTGGTCTCCAGCTCGCCGTACAAAGCGCCCCAGATGCCCACCTCGCGCAGCATGATCTGGTCGGCCTGTTCCAGGCTGTCAAAAGGCAGCGGATCAAACATGACCATGATCTGCAGCCGGTTCTCGAAATCCTTCATCAGATCGGTATCGTCAAACAGGCTGGCCACCAGACCGGCCACACTTGTGGCGATGCTGCCCAGCCCCACCAGGATCAGCACCGCCAGCACCAGCCCCAGCGCCTGACGGCGGCGGCGGCGGTGACGGCGGGCGCTTTCTTCCCGGAGCATTGCGTTATCCATATCGTTCCTCCTCTGCGCGGTGCGCATGGTATCCCGGGGGCCTTGCCCCGGCGGCGCGGAAAAACCGCGCAGTATTCGATGATACATTGCCAGTATACCATACTTTGCCCGCCAGTGCAAAACCAAGGCATGGATTTTCTGTGAAAACGTGGTAAAATGAAACCATACGCGCCGGCGGCGCGATTCTGCGAGAGGGGCGGTAGTTGTTTTATGATCCGATTCACCAACGATTACAGCGAGGGGTGCCATCCCCGCATCCTGGAGGTCCTGTCGGCCTCCAATACCGAGGGCAACTTCGGCTATTCCACCGATCCGCACTGCGACCATGCCCGCCAGCTGATCCGTCAGGCCATCGGCCGGGCGGGCGCGGCGGTGCATTTTCTTGTGGGCGGCACCCAGACCAACACCGTCTGCATCTGCGCGGCGCTGCGACCCCATCAGGCGGTGATCGCCGCCGCCACCGGCCATGTGTGCGTGCATGAGACCGGCGCCATCGAGGCCAGCGGGCACAAGTGCGTGGCCGCCCCCGGCACGGCGGACGGCAAGCTGACCCCGGATATCATCCGGGCGGTCTGCGACGCCCATCCGGACGAACACATGGTCCAGCCCAAACTGGTATACATCAGCAACACCACCGAGGTGGGCGGGGTATACACCGGGGCGGAACTGGCCGCTATCCGGCAGGTATGCGACGAGCGGGGCCTGCTGCTGTATCTGGACGGGGCCCGGCTGGGCAGTGCCCTGGCGGCGGGCGGCGCGACCCTGGCCGAACTGGGTGCGCTGTGCGATATTTTTTCCATCGGCGGCACCAAAAACGGGGCGCTGTTCGGGGAGGCAATCTGCATCCAGGACCCGGCTATCGCGGAGGATTTCCGCTACATCATCAAGCAGCGGGGCGGCATGCTGGCCAAGGGCTGGCTGCTGGGCATCCAGTTTGAGCAGCTCATGCGGGACGGGCTGTACGAGGAGCTGGCCGCCCATGCCAACGCGCTGGCCCTGCGGCTGCGGGACGGCATCGCCGCTCTGGGCTACGGCTTTGCTTTTGACAGTCCCTCCAACCAGCAATTCCCCATCCTGCCGGACAGGGTGCTGAAAAAATTGCGGGAGGAGTTCCACTGGGAGGAGATGGGCAAGCCGGACACAGAGCATACCACCATCCGGCTCGTGACCAGCTGGGCCACCCGCCCCGAGGCGGTGGATGCCTTTTTGACGGCGCTGGCCCGGGCCTGACGGGCGGCCGGTATCATTGCGCGAACCTGCAAACACGGCGTGCCGCCAGAACGCGGCACGCCGTTCTGTTTTTCAGACAAGATCCGACCGGCGGCCCCGCACCGGCAGGGCGGCAGTTCCGGCCGGGCGCCGGCCCAGATATTGCAGGCCCGCGAATCCCAGCACCGCGCCCGCCGCGCAGGCTCCCAGCAGCCGCAGTGCCGGGCCGCTCAGCGGCGACAGGGCGAACCATCCGGGCGCCAGCAGGCAGGCTCCGGCAAAGCCGCCCAGGCAGAGCGCCAGCACCGCGGCCCGCAGCCGGGTGAGAGGCACGCAGAGCCGCAGGATCACCAGCATCCCGGCCAGGGCAGCCAGCAGGGCGCAGACGGTGGAACGCTCCTCCCCGGGCAGGCCGCTCCCCAGCGTATACGCCGCCAGCACCCCCAGGGTGGCGGTGAGCCCGCCGGGCAAAGCGCCGCGCAGGGCGTTTGCCAGAAAATCGCCCCGGGCCCGGGCCTGCACCGGCTCAAAGGTGAGCAGGAAGGAGGGAAGCCCGATGAGCAGGCCGCTGATCAGACTGATCTGACGGGGCACCATCGGGTAGGGCAGCGCGGCGAAGAACAGCGCCGCCGATACCAGAAAAGAAAAGATATTCTTGTACAGAAACAGCGCCGCCGACCGGCTGATGTTGCCGATGACCCGGCGCCCTTCCTGCAGGATGGCGGGCACAGCGGCGAAATCCGAGTCCAGCAGCACCATCTGGGCGGCCTGGCGGGCGGCCTCGCTGCCTGCTCCCATAGCCAGGCTGCAATCCGCCTGCCCCAGGGCGGGCACATCGTTGACCCCGTCCCCGATCATGGCCACCGTATGGCCCGCCGCCTGCATCCCGGCGATCAGCCACTGTTTCTGTTTGGGAGATACCCGGCCGAACACCGTATACCGGCGGGCCAGATCGGCCCAGTCGGCTTCCTCCCCTACTCCGGACAGATCCAGGTACCGGTCGGCGTTCTCCACCCCGGCCTGAAGCGCCACCCGGGAGACTGCGGCGGCATTGTCGCCGGAAAGCACCCGCAGCGCCACACCCTGGGCACGAAAATACGCCAGTGTCCCGGCCGCGCCGGGGCGCAGTTCGTCCCGCAGCACCGCAAATCCCAGCAGCCGCAGACCTGCCGGAAGGGGCGCCTCCCCGTCGGGCAGGGCGTCGCTCTTGGCCAGCGCCAGCACCCGGCGGCCTTCCGCCAGCCGGGGCTCCAACTCCGCCTGCCAGGCAGAAATCGCTTTGCCCAGCACCCGTTCCGGCGCGCCCAGCACCAGGCAGCGCCCGTCCGTGAACGCCGCCGCGCTCCATTTGCGGGCGGAGTAGAAGGGCACCTGCTGACCGGCTGTCCAGCCCGGGTCGGGGCAGGCGGCCCGCAGCGCCCGGTCGGTGGCGTTGGTCTCGGGAAGGGAATATACATAGCCGCCCAGCTGCCGGGCCAGTTCCGCCCGGCTCATGCCGGGGCCGGGCAGCAGTTCCTCCAGCCGCATCCGGCCGGCGGTGAGGGTACCGGTCTTGTCCAGGCAGAGGATGTCCACATGGGCCAGATTCTCGATACAGGCCAGTTCCCGCACCAGGGTATGGCGGCGGGCCAGGCTCAGCACGCTCACCGCCAGAGCCACGCTCACCAGCAGATACAGCCCTTCCGGGATCATGCCCACCAGAGCCGCCACCGTGCCGACCACCGCCTGTCGGGGCCCGGCGACGTCCCACTGCTGCCCGGCCATCGCCAGCCCCAACGGCAGGATCAGCACCCCTACCAGCCGCAGCCAACTGTCCAGGCTGCGCATCATCCGGCTGCGGCGGGCGCGCACCCGCCGGGCCTCTCCGGTGATACGGGCGGCGCTGGAGTTTGGCCCCACCCGCACCAGACGGGCCGCGCAGCTGCCGGCCACCACAAAACTGCCGGAGAGCAGCGGGTCGCCGGGGATGTGGAGTACCGGGTCCTCCTCGCCGGTGACGAGGGATTCGTTGCACTCCGCCCGGCCTTCCGCCAGTTCGGCGTCGGCGGGCACCTGGTCCCCCGGACCCAACCGCACGATATCGTCCCGTACCAGGTCTGCCGTGTCCAGCAGCCGCTCAGCGCCGTCTCGCACCGCGCGCACCGGGCGGGCGGCCAGCAGGGCGATGCGGCGCAGCGCAGCGCGCACCCGCAGCTCCTGCACGACCCCCACCGCCGCGTTGCAGGCCACAATGCCCAGAAACAGGGTCTCCCGCACCGCGCCCACCGCCGCCAGGCATACGGCCAGGGCCAGAAACAGCAGGTTGTAGAAGGTGAACAGGTTGTCCCGCAGAATGCGAAGGGTGGATTTGGTCAGGTCGGGCGGCGGAGTGTTGCGCAGACCGGCCTCGGCACGCTGCCTGGCCTGGGCTTCGGTCAGCCCCCGGGCCGGATCGGCGCGCAGCGCCGGGATGGTCGTATTTTCCATACAAGATCGCCCCTCTCGTTTCGTCGCTTATTGCTGTAACGAAACGAAAGGGGCGGCGGGATTCAACCTTTAACAAAGCTTAAGAAACAAAACACGCGTTTTTCGTCTTACCGGGCGGCCCGGCGGCGGGCGGAGGAGGCGGGGATGCCCAGTTCCTCCCGGTATTTGGCCACCGTGCGGCGGGAGACCGGCAGCTGTACCGCCGCCAGGGCGGCCCGCAGCGCCTCGTCGCTCAGGGGTTTTTGCGGGTCCTCGGCCCGGATAAAACGGGCAATATGCCGGCGCACGCTCTCGCTGGAGACCGACGCCCCGTCCGCGGCCGTGATGGCGCTGGTAAAGAACCGGCGCAGCGGGATGCTGCGGCCCTCGAACTGGATGCTCTTGCCCTGTACGGCCCGGCTTACGGTGGACAGGCTCAGCCCCAGCCGTTCAGCCAGCTGGGTCAGGGTCATGGGCTGCAGCGGTTCCCGCCGGACAAAATAGGCCCGCTGACAGTCGGCGAGGGTGCGCAGCAGCCGCACCATGGTGTTCTCCCGCTCCTGCACCGCCCGGATCAGCTGCTGGGCCTCGGCCTTTTTGGCGCGCAGATACTGCCGGTCCCGTTCGCTGCCGGCGGTTTGCAACAGCGCGCAATTCTGCTCGTCCAGTGCCAGGCGGCGGGCCAGGCGGCTGTTGAGTTCGACGCGCACCCGGCCGTCCTCCAGCCGGAACACCGCCTCCGGGATCTGGCAGTCCAGCGCGCCGCCGGTACCGTATCCCTGGGCGGGGCGGGGATTCAGCGCCCGCACCGCCGCCGCGGCCTGCCGGGCATCCGCCTGGCTGCAGCCCAGCAGCCGGGCAATGCCGGGCAGATCCCCTTTTGCCAGCAGTTCCAGCCCGTCCGGCTGTACCAGCCGCAGGGTGTGCGGATTGAAATGGTCGGTGCGGGCCAGCTGCAGCACCAGGCACTCGGTCAGGGAGCGGGCCCCCACCCCGGCGGGCTGCAGGTCCTGCACAATGTAGAGGGCCTGCTCCATATCAAAGAGCGGCGCCCCCTGTTCCCGGGCCAGGTCGGCCAGGTCGAACTCCAGAAAGCCGTTCTCGCTGAGACATTCGATCAGATAGACACAGCGCCGGCGCAGCCTGTCGGTCAGGCGGGGCATGTGCAGAAGCTGTTCCGCCAGCGCGTCGGTGAGGTTTTCGCCCTGGGCGCGGGGATCGGCCAGCCGTGCGGTGAGGTCCTCCCCGTCACGGCCTTCCCACACGGCGCCGGCGGGCAGGTCCCAGACCGCGGCGCTCTCGCTGTCGCTGGCCTCCCAGGTATCGGCTTCCCGCTCGGCTAGAGCGCGGGCGGGCTCCTGTTCGGGGTCGGGCAGGCGGACGTCCTGGGGCAGTTCCAACTCCAGCAAGGGATTGGAGAGGGCCGCCTCCTGCAGATAGTGTTCCAGTTCGGTCTGAGGCAGCTGAAGCACCTCCAGCGACCGGCGCAGGCTCTGGTTCAAGACCTGCTTTTGCGCCTGCTGCTGCACCAGTTCCATGGGCGATCCCCCTTTCGCACAAAAAACCCGGCGCTGCCGGGCAGGATTTTATCTTATTATACAATATTCCCCCCGGCGGCGCAAGAAAGGCCAGGCGGGCGGGTTTTGCAATTCGGGCCGCGTTCCGGTATAATAGGAAAAACAAGGCGGCCATCGCCGCCCGGAAAGGAGCGCATGCCATGACCCGGACCCTTGCCCGTTCCCCGCGCGTCCGGCTTGCCGGGCTGGATCTGACCCGCGCGGCGGCGCTGTGGTGTATCCTGACCTTTCATTTTAACCTGAACATCCAGACCGCCTGCCCCGGCACGCCGGCGATCGGTTTTGTCAACTACGCCAACGGCAGCCTGGGTCACATCGGGGTAAGCCTGTTTTTTGTGCTCAGCGGCGCGTCGCTGATGGTTCGATATGAGGCGGAATGCCCGCTGCGGCCCTATCTGATCCGCCGGGCGGCGGCGCTGTATCCCATGTTCTGGGTAGGCTGGGGAGCCCTGTTTCTTTACGGGGACCTGCTGCACCGCAATCTGGACCGATCCATCCCTTTGTGGCGTCTGATCTGGTCGTTCCTCGCGCTGGACGGATATCTGAACGCCCTGGCGCCAAACTTTTACAAGATCGGCGAATGGTTCCTGGGCTGCATTTTGCTGCTGTATCTGTTGTTCCCGCTGCTGCGCCGGGCAATGAGGTCCCGCCCCGGCCTGACCCTGGCGGGGCTGGCGGTATTTCACATGCTGTGGACGTTTTTCTACCCGGGCCGGCTGGAGATCGAACATCACGTTTTGAGCCGGGTGCTGGAATTTGCCCTGGGGATGGGGCTGGCGCTCTGGCGGCCCCGGATGCCCCGGTGGGCTCCCTGGCTGGGGGCAGGCCTGGCGGCGCTGGTTTTGTTTGTGCCGCTGCCCGGGCCCCGGATGCTGAATCTGCCGGTGCTGGGAACGGGGCTGTGCCTGGCGCTCTGGGCCGCGGGGGACCGGATCGCCGCCGCGCCGCTGCTTGCCGGGCTGCAAAGACTGGCGACCCTGAGCTATCCGCTGTATCTGGTGCATCATGTGACCCTGACCATCCTGTTCGTGCCCCGGCTTACCGGCCGGGTTTTGGGGCCGGGCGCGGTGTGGGGCGTCTACCTGCTGTATCTGCTGATCGCCTCCGGCGCCGCCCTGGCCCTGCGGGCAGTGACCGGCGGGCTGCTGCGGCTGGCAGGGGCTATACGAAAAAACGGACGTGCCTAGGCGGCACGTCCGTTTTTCTATAGCCGGGCCGGGGGAACGCGTCCCCCGGCCTTCGTTTGTTTGCGCGTGAACCCCTCACACCCCCGGAAAAAACTTACCGATGGAAGTATCCCGCACATGAAAGCCGTCAAAGAAATCGGCGGCCTCCAGATTCAGGGTATGGGGATTGTAACTGCCGTAGATGTCCAGCCCGTTGGCGGCGGCAAACTCACGCAGCCAGGCTTCCACCTGGAAAAAGCCGGCGTGCTGGCCCTCAGTCTCATACTGGTAGAACACGGTATCGTAGGTGGTGGGATGGAAGGGGGTCATGAGCAGCACCACCCGGCTTCCCTGCTCCTGCATATATCCCACAAAACGGCCAAACAGGGCGATGGCGTCATCACTGAGGGCCGTGAATCCCTCCATATTCACACTGTCAAAGCTGCCTGCCTGGGTCAGCGCCAGGATGGTAGCGTCATCCACACTGGTATCCCGGAAGGGTTTGTCATAGATCACGCTGCCGTCGCTGAGTTTCACCACCACGTTCTGGTCATAGAGGGCACTGTCCGCCACCGGGGTAAAGGGGGTGGCCTGCCCGTCCTCGGTATAGGCCACCTGACTGTCCCGGTTGCGCAGCCAGTAGGCCACGTTACCCTGAAAATAGGCGGGATCGATCAGCGCTTTCCAGGTCTGCACCGGGTCGGGGGCCTCGTAACTGGTTTCGATGCCCAGGGCCTGCTGTAAAAACTCCTCATAGAGTTCCGGGTCGCTGCGATGGTCGTAGGAGTCCTCGCCGGAATACAGCAGCCAGGGGTCCACGCAGAAGATCACCGTGTTCGGCACATGGCCTTCCCGCACAAACAGGTAGTAGCTGGTCATCACGTCCCGGGCGTCGGCGCCGGTCATGCCCGCGTTGTAAAAACTTTCGCTGCCCGCCGTGGCCGCATGGAGAGACAACACCCGGGAAGATCCCAGCGCCAGCACCGCCGGGGTCTGGTCCTCGTTCAGATTCTGTGCCACCAGCGCCAACAGCGCTCGCTCATCCATCTGGGAAAAATTGAGCAGATTTTGCCCGCCGATCAGGTCCTGAGCGGCGGTGCGCAGCAGCACGTCCCCCTGAAACAGGCCGCTGCAATCCACGTTGTAGTTGACCCACACCATCAAAAGCGGCACCGGCAGCACAAACAGGATCACCCGGCTGACGATCTTGAACGCCAGCAGCACACGCCGCGCCAGCGCGATCAGAAATTGTTTCATCCGGGCCTCCTTAGTACTGTTGGTAGATAAAGGCGGACTGGCCGAACACCCCGAACAGCAGCAAAGCCAGCGCCAGCAGCCAGTACAGCGGCCAGCGCACAAAGAACCACTGCCGGCGGATCCAGTCGCTCACCAGGCCCCGGCTCTCCACCGCGGCCACCAGCACGCCGCCCACCGCCACCACCGCGACGGCCGCGGTATCCAGCCCTTTGCCGGCCAGGCCGCCCCAGAAGGCGGTCAGGCTCATATCCCAGCCGGCAAACAGCCCGCCCAGTACCGCGCCGGCGCTGCCACCGTACAGATCGGCCGCGAAAAAGACGATGCAGAAGGTGAACAGCAGGTATACCCAGACGCGCTGTACCGCCCCCCGCAGCGGCGCGATCCGGTACAGGGGGTTCTTTTTGTTCAGTTTGCGGCGGGTGCGGGCGGTGGCCTTGCCGATCACCATGAACAGCCCGTTGAACACGCCCCAGATCACATAGCCCCAGCTGGCCCCGTGCCACAATCCGCTGATCGGAAAGATGATGAACACGTTGAACCAGCCCTGCAGCCTGCCCCAAAAACCGGGCAGGCCCCGGTTGACGAAGGACAGCGGAGTAAAGATATAATCCCGGAACCAGCTGGTCAGGCTGATATGCCAGCGGTTCCAAAGTTCGGTATAGCTGTGGGCCGCAAACGGGCGGTCAAAGTTCTCGGTGAGGGTAAAGCCCAGCGCCCGGGCGCCGCCGATGGCAACGTCGCAGCAGCCGGAAAAATCCAGGTAGATCTGGTAGCTGAACAGCAGGCTGGCCAGCAGCAGATAGGGGCCGGGCATACCCTCCGGCAGGGAGTACACCGCCTTGACGAATCCGCCGATGGTGTCCGCCAGAACCATCTTTTTGCAGTAGCCCCACAGCATCCGGAACACTCCGCCGGCCACCCGGTCGTAATCGAACCGGGCGGGGGAATCAAACTGAGGCATCAGCTGGCCGGCCCGCGCGATGGGGCCGGTAAAGATGCAGGGGAAAAAGCTGACGAACAGGGCGTATTTCACCGGGTTCTTCTGTGCCGGGCAGACCTTCTGGTATACGTCGATCACATAGCCCATGCTCTGAAAGGTGAAATAGGACAGCCCCAGCGGCGCCATCAGGTCCAGCGCCCTGCCGGTAAAAAATTCAAAATATTTGAAAAAGAACAGGAACCCGCAGCCCGCCAGGATCCCCAGCAAAAGGAATATCCGGCGCACCGCCGGCTTGCCGGACGCGCCGATCACCAGCCCGCACAGATAGGTAACGGCGGTGAGGGTGATCAGCACAAACACAAGCCGGGCATTTTCCGGCTTGTACAAATAAAACGCGTAGCTGGCAAGCAGCAAAAACCAGGGCCGCAGCACCCGGGGGAACAGGTAGTTGAGCGCTGCCGCCGCGGCAAAAAAGCCCACAAAGATCAGGGTATTGAAATCCATGAATCGCTGCTCCTCACAAACAAGATCGGGATCGTTCCCGTTCAGGTCGCATCGTCCGCCCCGTCAGCGGTCTCCAGCTGCTGTTCCAGCCGGCGCACCCGCTCTTCCAGCAAAGCGTTGGTCTGGGCCAGCTGACGCATCCTCCGGGCCGCCAGGCTGGCCGCCACCGACAGGGTCAGCAGCACCATCAGCACAAAAGCCAGCAGCATGGTGAACACCAGGTTGGACACCACCTGAAACCGGAACACCCCCCGCAGCACCTTAAGCAGCCAGGGCACCGCCGCGAACACCAGCCACACCCCGCCAAAGATCAGCCACAGCATACCGAACCGCACGCTCAGCCGGTCCCGCTTGATGAGCAGGAAGATCAGGCCCAGGAACACCAGGTCCCCCAGCAAAAAGACGATCTGCAAAATCAGGCTCATTGTCTGCCTCCTTTGCGGCTGCGGCTCAGCCGGTAGATCACCAGCGACAAGGACACCTTGACCATATAATACACACTGGACAGCGCCCGTATACTGGAAACGCCGCCCTGCCTCTCCTGCATGACCACCGGTACCTCCCCCACCTTGAACCCCTCGGTGAGGGCGCAGATGATGGCTTCCGGCTCCGGATAATCCTCGGCGTAATGGCGGGCAAAATAGGCGGTCATGGCCGCGTTGCAGGCCCGGTATCCGCTGGTCACGTCCCGCACCCGGCAGCCGGTGAGCAGCCGGATCAGCCCGCTGAGAAAGTTGATGCCCAGCCGCCGCATAAAGCTGGTCTGGAACCCCTCATGGGTGATGAACCGGCTGCCGATGGCCATGTCCAGGGTGCCCTGCGCCACCGGAGCCACCACCTTGTCCAGGTAGGCGGGATCGTGCTGGCCGTCCCCGTCCATCTGGACGGTCACGTCATACCCGTGTTCCTCGGCGTAGCGGTAGCCGCTCTGCACCGCGCCGCCGATGCCCAGATTCACCGGCAGGTCCAGATACCGGCAGCCGCTGTTCTGCAAGATCTGCCGGCTGTGGTCGGTGGAACAGTCGTTCACCACCAGGTAGTCCGCCCAGGGGCAGTCTGCCTTCAGGCGGCGCACCACCGCCAGAATATTTTCCTCTTCGTTGTAGCAGGGGATGATCACCAGGGTCTTCACGGCATTTTCCTCATTCCAGAATGAATCGTTCCAACTGCGCCAGCAGCGCGGCGCGGGTATAATGGCCCTCGTACCAGGCAAAAGCCGCCCGGCCCATCCGGGCCCGGGCTTCCGGCTCCATCCGGTACAGCCGCAGCATGTTCTGCGCCAGCGCCGCCTCGTCGCAGGCCGGGCTGGCCAGCCCGCCGCCGCTGGCCGATACCGCCGCCGCGCCCTCGCCGTCCATACTGGCCAGCAGGGGCTTGCCCGCCGCCATATAGCTGGCGATCTTGGCCGGCACGGTGAGCCCCAGGTCAGGGCTGTCGTTCAGGCTGGCCACCAGGCCGTCCGCCAGGGCGGTGAACCGGGGCACCTCCTCCGGGGGCACGCTGCCCCAGAAGGTCACCAACTGCTCCAGCCCTTCGCGTGCGACCAGAGATTCCAGTTCGGGGCGGCTCATGCCGTCGCCCACCAGCAACAGGTGCAGCTTGTCCGCCCCCATCGCCCGCGCCCGGCCCGCCGCCCGGATCACGGTGGGCAGCGCCTGAGCCGGGCTGAAATTGCCGGTGAACACCAGATTGAACCGCCCGGCAAACCGCGCTTTCAGATCCTCGCAAGGGCCGGGCACGGCATAGAGATCCTCACAGTATTGCGGGATGACCGCCACATCCTGTTCCGCCTTGCCGGTACGGGCCAGCAGCTTGTCCCGCAACCCGCCGCTCAGCGCGATGAGCTTGTCCGCCGCCCGGTAGTGCCAGTCGCTCACACCGGCGGCCACCTTTCGCCAGAACCGGCTTTTTACCGGCAGCACGCTGTACAGGTTTTCCGGCCAGATATCCAGCACATAATTGGTCACCGGTACCCGGTGCAGTTTTCCATACACCAGCGCCGGAAAGCTCATCAGCACAGGGCTTGTGTTGTAGCAAAGCACGGCGTCATACCCGCCCGGGAGCCGCCACAAATGGAACAGCGCGAAAAACGGCCAACTCACATAGTTGAGAAAAATGCGCAGGGAGGTGTTGCCTTTACGGCGCACCTCCCCCGCCCGAAACACCCGCGCCCCCTGCCAGGTCTCCCGGCGGGGGCCGGTGTAACGATAGCCCGCGAACCACTCCCCTTTTGGGTAATTGGGCAGGCCGCAGAGCACGTCCACCGCAAACCCGTCGGCGATCAGCCCCTGCACCATATCATTGATCCGAAAATTTTCCGGCCAGAAATGCTGGGTGACCACCAGTACACGTTTAGAAATCTTCTTCTCCCCCGATCCTGCAAAATATCGCGTTGGTCAAACGCCTCCACAGGGCGGCGATTCGATCGGCGATCCTGTCGCACAGCGGGTCGATGCGCAGCAGCCGGAACAGCTGCCGGCGGACCCATTCGACCAGGCAGCCAAACAGGAAGATCCCTGCGCCCTCGGCAAAAAACATGCCCAGCCAACCGTACCAGGGTCCGCCGGCCAGCGCGGGCAGCGGGCTGAGCGCCTGAATATAGAAAAGCCGGACCCACAGATTATCGTGGATCAGATAAACAGCAAAACACAGCGGCGCGAAAAAACGGATACAGCGCCCGGCCGGGCTCTCCGCCCGGATGGGCAGGCGGGCAAACCACCACAGCAGCCCCACCGCCGACAGGTACACCAGCAAGGAATTGTTCCCGCGAAACTGCGCCGGCGTTATGGTCATGCCGGGGATGCGCAAAGGCCATACGGTCAAAACAAGGGTGAGCAAAGCGTTCATGCCCATCGCGCCGCCGGCCAGCGCCAGACCAAACCGGGGCGCCCCGTACCGGCCGAAATACGCCCCCGTAAGATACAGCACCGCAAACCAGTCAAGGCGGCATCCGCCGGAAAGGCGGAACGGGTCGCGCCCGGTAAGGGAGGCCAGATCGGTGAACACGCTGAACAGCAGCACCAGCGCCAGCAGCAGCGTCAGCGCCTTGCCGCGGGACAGGCTGCCAAACGCCCGGTTCAAAAAGGGGCTCAGCAGCATCAGGGCAAAATAGGTGGTAAAAAACCAGTAGGCGTCGGTCAGGATGGGGAAAACCGCCTGAAGCATGTCCGCATACTGCATATCCGGATACAGCACCCGCAGATTCACCGCCGCGGTACACAGCACATTGTAGACGCTCGCCTGTACCCACAGACGAAACAGCCCGCGCAGGCGAAAGGGTTTGTGCGCCTGGCAATACCCGGTGATCAGCACAAATCCATCCACCGCAAACAGGCAGGCAATGTACAGAAACGACGCTGACAGGCTGCCCGCCAGGCTGCCGCTCAGCGCCTCCTGCAATCCGCCGTGAAGGATCAGATGCTGCCCCACAACCGCCAGCATGGATGCAATCCGCAGAGCGTCCAGCCCCAGATTGCGCCCTTTTTCCGCGGCTGGCGCGCCGCGCTTGTCCTGCATCATCCGGTCAGCCCTTGCGCCAGACCATCTTGTTGACCACACCCACGTAACTCTGGATGATCTTGACCACCTTGGTGGATACGTCCTCGGTATAATAGGGCACGGGGATGCCAATATCCCCGTTTTCGTTCATGGCCACGGCGGTCTCCACAGCCTGCTCCACCCCGCCGGCGGCGATGCCCGCCAGGATGAAGCAGCCCTTGTCCAGGGCCTCCGGCCGCTCGGTGGAGGTGCGGATGCAGACCGCCGGGAAAGGATGCCCCACGCTGGTAAAAAAGCTGGACTCCTCCGGCAGGGTACCGGAATCGCTCACCACGCAGAAAGCGTTCACCTGCAGGTGGTTGTAGTCGTGAAAGCCCAGCGGCTCATGCAGCCGAACCCGCTCATCCAGCCGGAAGCCCATAGCCTCCAGCCGCTTGCGGCTGCGGGGATGGCAGGAATACAAAATGGGCATGTCGTATTTTGCCGCCAGCGCGTTGATGGAGGTGAACAGATCCACAAAGTTCTTTTCGGTGTCGATGTTCTCCTCCCGGTGGGCGCTCAGCAACATATACCTATGCGGCTTCAGCCCCAGGCGGGTCAGGATATCGCTGGCCTCGATCTTTGACAGATTGGCCCGCAGTACCTCCGCCATGGGGCTGCCGGTAACGTAAGTGCGCTCCTTGGCGGTGCCCTCCGCGTTCAGGTAGCGGCGGGCATGCTCGGAGTAGCACAGGTTCACATCCGCGATATGGTCCACGATGCGGCGGTTGGTCTCCTCGGGCAGGCACTCGTCAAAGCAGCGGTTGCCCGCCTCCATGTGGAAGATGGGGATGTGCAGCCGTTTGGCGCTGATGGCGGACAGGCAGCTGTTGGTGTCCCCCAGGATCAGCAGCGCGTCCGGCTGCCGCTCAGCCATGAGCTTATAGCTTTTGGCGATAATATTGCCCATGGTCTCCCCCAGGTCGGCGCCCACCGCATCCAGATACACGTCCGGCTGACGCAGCTGCAGATCCTCAAAAAAGATACCGTTCAGGGTGTAATCATAGTTCTGGCCGGTATGCACCAGGATCTGATCAAAATATTTGTCACATTTTTTGATCACCGCCGCCAGCCGGATGATCTCCGGCCGGGTGCCCACGATGGTCATGAGTTTGAGTTTCCGCATGGCTGCGCCCGCCTTTACCGCAATTTTAATACTATCCGTATTTTTTACAACCTTTATACATCTAAAAGAAACGTGTCCGGATTGGCCGGGTCAAAGGTCTCATTGGCCCACATGACCGTGATCAGATCCTCATCTCCCACGTTTTCAAGGCTGTGGGTATACCCGGTGGGGATGTCCACGACCTCCAGCTTTTCACCGCTGACCGGATACTCAAAGACCTGGTCGCTGCCCACACGCCGAAAGCGAATGATCGCCCGCCCCCGTACGACAAGGAATTTTTCCGTTTTGGAATTGTGCCAGTGATTGCCCTTGACGATGCCGGGTTTCGCCACGTTTACGCTGACCTGCCCCCGTTCCGGGCTGCGGAGAAATTCGGTGAAACTGCCCCGATCGTCCACGTTCATCTTCAGGGGATAGGAAAACTGGTCCTCCGGCAGGTAGGACAGATAGGTGGAATACAGCTTCTTTTCAAAACTTCCCGCCGCCAGGTCCGGTACCGCAAGGGTAGCGGCATTGCAGCCGCCCAGCGCCACGGCAGCCGCGCCGCCCCGTGCCAACGCAAAGTTTTGCACCAGTTCCGCCAGCCGCCCCAAAGTGACCGTATGCACCGGAGACAGCACGCAATAATCCGGAGCGGCGGATTCCCGCTCCACACATCCATCCAGCGCCTTTACAAAAGCATCCACTGCGTCATCAATATAGACCAGCGGCAGCACATAGTTCGGGTCCCGCACCTGGATGGGAAGGCCGCGGGCCACGTTGTGGCAGAAGGTGGCCACCACGCTGTTGTAATTGGGGCGGCACCATTTCCCAAACAGGCCCGGCATTCGATAGACATACACCGGCGCGCCGGTACGGGCCGCGTGGGCAAATACTTCCGTTTCCGCCCGGGCTTTGCTTTTTCCGTAATCGTTATCCAGAACGGCCTGCGTGCTGCTTGTCATAAGAAGAGGGGCGGGATTGCCGCACTCTTCCAGATAGCCAAGCAGACGTGTGGTCAGATCTGTATTGCCGTCGTAAAATTCCTTGGGATCCTGCGGGCGGTTAATGCCCGCAAGGTGATACACAAAAGCCGCTCTGGAAGCCCAGGCCCGCAGTTCCTCGTCGGTATTGCCGCGCTCAAAGCAGAGCAGTTCCGTGTATCCCTCCCAGCGAAGCCTCTCCACCAGATTGCGGCCTACAAAACCGCCCGCCCCGGTGATGAGGATCGGTTTGTCTTTCTGCATGTATGACGGCCCCTTTCCCCGCTCAGCGATCCTGCTCCGCCAGCGCCTGCTGCACATAGTCGGTCGTCAGGATCTTGTCCACCGTCTGCTGCACATCCAGCCTGCGGGTATTGTGGCTGGTATAGCTCTCATCCGCCTGGGTGTGCACCTGACCGTGGATGAAGAATTTGTCGTAATTGAGATCCCGCCCGTCAGCAGATACCCGGAAATAGTTGCCCATATCCTCGCTGCGCAGCCGCTCTTCCCGGGTCATCAGGGTCTCGAACAGCTTCTCGCCGTGGCGGGTGCCGATGATCTGGGTACCGGTGTCTCCGAACAGCTGCTGCACCGCCTGCGCCAGCACCCCGATGGTGGAGGCGTCGCTCTTCTGAACGAACAGATCGCCCGGCTGGGCATGCTCAAAAGCAAACATGACCAGATCCACAGCCTCGTCCAGATTCATAAGAAAACGGGTCATATCCGGATTGGTGATGGTGATGGGCTTGCCTGCACGGATCTGATCAATGAACAGCGGGATCACGCTGCCCCGGCTGCACATCACATTGCCGTAGCGGGTGCAGCAGATGGTGGTATCCTCCGCCTTGACCGTACGGGCCTTGGCGCCGATGACCTTTTCCATCATGGCCTTGGAGATGCCCATGGCGTTGATGGGATAAGCGGCCTTGTCGGTGGACAGGCATACCACCTTCTTGACGCCCGCGTCGATCGCGGCGGTAAGAACATTGTCGGTGCCGATCACATTGGTGCGCACCGCCTCCATGGGGAAGAACTCGCAGGAAGGCACCTGCTTGAGTGCCGCCGCGTGGAAAATATAGTCTACGCCGCGAACCACACTGCGCACGCTGCTGATCTCCCGCACATCGCCGATGTAAAAGCGGATCTTGCCCGAGAGTTCCGGAAATTTCTGCTGATACAAGTGACGCATGTCATCCTGCTTTTTTTCGTCCCGGCTGAAGATGCGGATCTCCGCGATGTCGGTGCTGAGAAAATGTTTGAGCACCGTGTTGCCAAAACTGCCGGTTCCTCCTGTGATCAAAAGTGTCTTGCCGCTAAAAACATTCTGTGCCATAAAACAGGCCTCCGTTCCCAATATTTTTCTTATTCAATTTCGGGCGCACTGCCCGGTCAACAAGCATGTATCCGTTTTATTTTACCATATATCCCCGCCAATTCCAAGTCCCGCCGGCATTTTACGGTAAACTTCCATGGTGATTTTTTCCTTTTCCTAAGACGCCGCATCACTTCACCGGTGTGTCCGGACTTGATTTTGCCAATGGTTTGCCGTATACTAAAATTGTTTCGGCGCCGGGGACCACCGCATCTTTCCGCGCGGCCATCCCCCGTCTGCGCCTGTTCCTGTGTATTGCTCGGCAGAACGTTGGGCGGGATACGTCCGCCGTGCCCACGGATGCACGCCTAAGACCGGCAGCGCGTCTTTTCCGCACCGGTTCCGTCCAATCCGGGTACCCTGTACAATTGGACAGTTCTTGTATATGCTTTCCCCCTAAAAATATGCCTCCGTAGTTAAATGGATATAACAAACCCCTCCTAAGGTTGTGCTCAACCAATCAACTCGAAGCCAAAAGTGATCGTTACCAATTCAATTTCATATAAGTCTCTGTAGCTCAGCAGGATAGAGCGTTCGCCTCCTAAGCGAAAGGCCGTGGGTTCGAATCCCGCCAGGGACGCCAGATTAAACGCCGAAAACCATTGATTTATCAGGGTTTTCGGCTTTTCTTATTTTCTCCGATTGCCTGAACATCCGAAAGATAAGGCCCTTGCTAACGGCCTTGCTAACGCGATTTCCGAGGATTGCAAAGAAAGGCGGCTGCTCTGTGTTCAAAGCCTTCTTTTCATGTCTGCTAATTTTGTTAGCAAGGATCGTGTAGATTTGCAAACAAATCGAGGTGCTTTGCAAACACGACCTCAAAACCTGCAAAAAAACCTGCTAACAAAAAAGTGATTGGTCATAATACAATCCCGTTCAAAAGAAGAAAGCCCCTCATAAAATGAGAGGCTTTCTTTGCTGGGCCTGCTCTTACAGAGCACTGACAATTAGAAGGCGTTCTCAAACTTCTGAGCGTTGATCTTGTGGTCCTCCCATTCTTTCAGCTTTCCGATCTGCGCCCGGATTTTCCGAATAAGGCAGTTCGCCTTTTGGATACTGCGGTTCAGTTTGCTGCGCTCGCTCACAACCCCTTTCTTCTCCAGCTGGCAGACTGCCACGCTCATGTGGACGGCGGGGATTTGCCGGTCGTTCTCGTCCAGGTCACACGCCTTGCGGTACTTCGCGCCCCACTCGCCGTTTTCTTTCAGGGGGTGGATCGCCAGGATGATAGGGATGTGGGAATTGTCGTTCCATTTGTTGGTCAGTTTCGTCCCGTTTTGATAGGCAGCGGCAGCCGACTTGCCTTCGCTCCGCCGTATGATTTCAATGGGAATATGGCCGATCGCCCCTTTCTCCCCGCAGGCATAAAAAGAGCAGCCGTTTTCAAAATGAAAACAGCTGCTCTTGATCGGGTATTGCTTATAAAAAATCTACACGTTTTGAATATGGAAGCCTTTAGATCAAGTAACAGAAGCGATATGAAGTTAGTGAATTGTCAAACTAAGTGCAACAGGAATTGAGTTCAAAGTCCCATAATTCCTGGGCAGAATGGAAGTTAAGAACCTTTCGAGGCCTGGCGTTAATCAACGCCAGGTTTCGTTTTAGTGTAGCGGGGGCAACACGGG